>JBBSEZ010000294.1:0-12709 GCA_038239195.1 Gemmatales bacterium | reverse complement strand
GCAGCACGGCGTTGAACGGGGATTGGGACCACTTTTTCACGTTCCGCATCGAGCAGGAAACCCAACGCCTCCACCCCCATCGCGGCCTGTTGGAGGCTGTTTCATGGCCCATGGCGGTCTAGCGGCCGGCCGGTTGCGCCCGTTTGAGATGCGCTGGCAGGGCGCGATGTTTTTCCCGGAACCGGGCAAATCGTTGAAGGAAACCGGCCGTCCATCTCATTGCGCCGCAATGCTGGCTGTCCCGTTGAAAAAGGGAAGTCATTCGATCCTATTGGTTCAGTACGTGGAAGAAACCAAGAAGGGCAGCAAGCCCGTCAGGAACCTCTACCTCCGGCAGTCCGACGGCACTCTCAAGCCAGTCCCAGCGGCCTGGTATCGACACTGAGGGCCTGTTCCAATACGTCAGGTTGGAAAGTCTGGCATCGTCTCAACGCGACCGGGTCGGGGAGGCGGGGCCTTGACCGTTGGCGGCAGCGTGCGTTCGGCAGGCCCACGCTGCAAGCCGTTCGGGGAATCCGCACCTCGCCGCGCCGACCTTTCGGCACCGATCGGCGCCGAAGAGTCAAGTACCCTCGGCGCCCCGGGAGACGATCCCGAAAAGGGCCCACCCCCGGCGCCGAAACAGGCGCGGCTGCGGCAGGAACCGGCGCTGGCGGGGGCCGTGCTGGTGGCCCTGACCGGCTGGGGACAGGAGGAGGACCGGCGGCGCACCCGCGAGGCAGGCTTCGACCACCATCTGGTGAAGCCCGCCAGCCCCGACACGCTGCAACGGCTGCTGGCCGAGTTGAGGCCGCCCGCGCGGTGACCCGCCGCCGGGGCGGCGTTCATTTGTTTTCAACGACCCGCACGAAGGCTAACGGGAGCGAGGCGCCGGGCTTGCCCCGGCGGTCCGGACGGCGGGGGCAAGCCTCGCCGCTCGCTCCCGTTAGCCTTCGTGCGTCTCATTGTTTGTTTTCGCGTGGCCCTGGTGGGGGACCGGGGCGAGGCCCGGCGCCCTTCTCCGAGGGCCTTTCTGGCAACGCCCACAGGCGCAGCGTCCCGTCCTTGCCCGTCGAAAGGATGCTGCGGCCGTCGGGGAGGAAGGCCGCACAGGTGACGCCTCCCACGTGCCCGACGAACAGGTGCATTTCCTGGCCCGACTTGACGTCCCACAGCCGGATCGTTTTGTCCTCGCTGGCGGACAGTGCGAGGTTGCCGTCGGGGGAGAAGCTCAGGCTTTCGACGTTGTTCGTGTGCCCGCGGAGCAGTTGGAGCGCTCGTCCCGTCTCCAGGTCCCAGAGGTGCCCGTTGGTGTCGGAGCCGCCCGAGAGGCCGCGCCGCCCGTCCGGGGAGAAGGCCACGGTGAGGACGAAGTGGGCGTTCCGGGAGAAGCCGCGCAGTTGCTTGCCCGTCGCCACGTCCCACAGACGTACTGTCCGGTCCTCGCTGCCGGACAGTGCCCGGCGCCCGTCCGGGGAGAAGGCCACGCACCGCACCGGCCCGGTATGGCCGGTGAACCGGCGCACCTCCTTGCCGCTCTTCAGGTCCCACAGGCGCACGACCTTATCGTGGCAGGCGGAAAGGGCGTGTCGCCCGTCCGGGGAGAAGGCGACCCCCCACACCCCCTCGGGGTGCGGGAAGCTGCCCAGTTCGCGCCCGCTCTCGACGTCCCAGAGGCGCATGGTCCTGTCCCCACTGGCGGAGAGGGCACGGCGGCCGTCGCGTGAAAGGGCCACGCCCCAGACGGCATCGGTGTGGCCCTCGAACCGTCGGACCTCCCGGCCCTCCTGGACGTCCCAGAGGCGCAGCACGTGGTCCAGGCCGCCGGACAGGGCTCGCCGCCCGCCCGGGAGAGGGACCACGGCGCGGGCCTCTCCCTTGTGGCCGGAAAAGGTCAGCAGGCCGCCACTATCGAAGCGGGCCCGGAGGGGGGCGGCCGGGCGGGCCGGCGGGTAGGGCGGCCGGTCCCAGTCCAGCCCCAGTTCCGCGAGCCCGGCGCGGAGGGCGCGCAGGTCCCAGGAGTAGAGGAAGTTGTTCTCGCGGCCCTGGGCGACCAGCCGGGCCCCGTCGGCCGAGAAGCTCAGCGGCTGCACGCGCGTCTGCTCCGGGACTGTGAGCCGGCCGAATTGCTTGCCGGTCGTCACGCCCACCAGACGGACCTGCCCGCTCTCGCCCGGCAAGGCCAGCGTCTGGCCGTCGGGCGAGAAGGCGAACGAGCGCGTCACCCCTCGGGGGCCACCCAGGTCCGGCCCTTGCTCCCAGGTCCCCACCGCCCACAGCCTGAACCCACCGCCGGTGGTGAGCAGCCAGCGTCCGTCGGGGCTGAAGCCGACGTGGCACAGTCCGCCGACACGGAAGTCCTTGACAGTCCGGCCTGTACGCGCGTCCCAGACGGTGGCGCCGACGCCCTGCGGGTTCGGGTCGCCGATCGTGGTGAGCCAGTGGTTGCCGGTCGCGACCCAGCGCCCGTCAGGGCTGACCGCGCAGTAGCGCACGTCCGGGCGCGGCCCGACGCGGAGTAGCCGCGCGGGGCGGTGCAGCACGACGGCGCCCTGGCCGTGATTGGGGAAGGCCAGAACCCGGCCGTCCGCGCTCGATCCGGCGCCAACGGCATTGGTCTGGGGGGAGACGCGCTGGGCCGGGCCGACATGCAGGGCCCCCGCCTCCTCCCGGACCGGCCAGCGGAGTAGCCCGTTCCAACCGCCGGTCAGCAGGGCGCCGGACGGCTCGAACGCCATCGGCAAGGTGACCGGCAGGGGAATCGACGCCAGTTCCTCTCCGCGGGCCCAATCCCACACGAGCAGGCCCCCACTGAGGCTGATGAACAAAAGCCGGCCGTCGCGGCTGCCCAGGGAGGCCAGGTAATCGCGGCCGGTTGAAACGTCTCCCAGAGGCCACGTGACCAACTCGCGACCGGGCGCCAACCGCAGGAGGCGCAGGCAGGTGGCGGTCTTCTCCCACGCCAGGAGGCGGCCATCGTCGCTGAATCGCTCCGCCGAGCCGGGCGTGGTCAGCATCAGCCGGCCGGTCCGGGCGTCCCACAGGCGGAGGGCAAGCCCCCAGTCGTTGCTCACTAAGCGATCCCCCGTGGGGTTGAAGCGGGCGACCAGGCCTCCCTCCCGGGGGCCTTCGAGCGGAGGTCGGGTCAGCTCGCCGCGGCCCACGTCCCAGAGGCGGATTTTGAAATCGTCGCAGGTGGTGGCCAGTACCCGACCTTCCGGGTGCCAGTCGATCCAGTTGATCCCGTTTGGGTGGGCCAGCGTCGCCAGCACCTTGCCGCTGTCCAGATCGAGGACGCGGGCCGTGGGGCCAGAGGCCACGGCCAGGTGGCGCCCCCCGGGGCGGAAGGCCACATTTCGCGGGAGCAGGCCTGGCTCCAGCCGCCGGACCTCCTTACCCGCGCTTGTATCGTAAACGCGAACCGACCCATCGAGGCGCCCGGTGGCGAACAGCCGGCTGTCCGGGCTAAAGGCGGCTACCCACGCGGCGCTGGTCGTGGGGATGTCTCGCACCAACTTGGGGCCGTTCAGGCGCCAAAGTTTCAAGCGCGAGCCGGAGGCGCAGCGCTGGTACAGAAAGCGGCCGTCGGGGCTGAACCCGACGGCATCCCAGGCCGGTGGGCCCCAGCCGAGCAGGTGGGCGACCTCGGCGTCATCAGCGATGCGGCGAACGCTGACGTTGCCGTCCTTGTCGATCCCGGCATAGTGCCGGAAAGTAGGGCCCGGCACCACGGTGGCGGGGCCGTCGGGCCGCGCCTCCCCTCCGGGGACGGTAGCTCGCCCACGGGGGACGAGCTCGACGTCGGGCAGAACGAGGCAGGCCAGGGCCTCGTCGCGCAGGTCTGCCATTGACCGCCCGGGGGGCAGCGGTAAAGCCAGCGCCTTGCGCAGGACGGCCAGGCTGCCGAAACGCTGGCCCCGCCGCCCTGTCAACCGGAGCGACTGGGCCTGAGCCAGGTAAGACTCCCAGAGTTGGTAGTCGGCCTCCCGCTTCGCTTCCTCCACCAACCGGCGCTGAGTTTCGGACGCCTCCAGGTGATCTTTCGAGTCGGCGAGGGCCCCGTCCAGGCGGAGGGCCATCACCGAGCCCCCGACGGCGGTCGTGAGCAACAGGCCGGCCACGACGGACAGCATCGCCGCCCAGCCGGGGTTGCGCCGTACCCAGCGGCCCACCCGGCCGAGGAGGCCCAGGGACCTGGCCCGGACGGGCCGGCCGTCGAGGAAGCGCCGTAGGTCGTCGGCCAGGTCGAGGGCACTGGCGTAGCGCTTGCCCGGCTCCTTGCTCAGGCACTTCAGGCACACCTTCTCCAGATCGATCGGCGCCCCCGGCCGCACCCTCGAAGGCGCCGCGGCTTCCTCGTGGAGCACCTTCATGAGCGTCTCCACCGGGGTGGCGGCCTGAAAGGGCGGTATGCCGGTGAGCAGTTCGTAGAGGATAGCGCCCAGGGCGTACGTGTCGGCCGACGTCGTCAACCGCTTCGCCTCGCCGCCGGCCTGCTCCGGCGCCATGTAACGGGGCGTGCCCACCACCGCCCCGGACTGCGTCAGGCCGGCGCCGCCCTCCAGCCGCCTCGCCAGCCCGAAGTCGGCAACGTGCGGCGCCCCTGCGGCGTCGAGCAGGACGTTGGCGGGCTTGAGGTCGCGGTGCAGGATGCCGCGCTCGTGCGCGTAGTGGACCGCCCGCGCCACCGCCTCGACCAGCCGGGCCGCCCCCTTCGGGTCGCCCGCGAAGCGACCGACCTGCCCCGCCAGGCTGCCGCCCTCGACATACTTCATCGAAAAGTAGTGCCGGCCCCCGTGCTCGCCCACCTCGTAGATCGGCACGATTCCCGGGTGGTCCAGCCCCGCCGCGTTCTCGGCCTCGGTGCGGAAGCGCCGCACCTCCGCGGGGCTGGCGAGCTGCCCCGCCAGGATCATCTTGAGAGCGACGACGCGGTTGAGACTGACCTGGCGCGCCTTGTACACCACGCCCATCCCGCCCCGAGCGATCTCCTCCCCCAGCTCGTAGTCCCCGAAGTTGCGCACCGGCTCAGCGAACGGGGCCGCGGGGCCCTCGCCCGGGGTGGACGACTCGGCGAGGGCCCCCGTCAGCCAGTCAGGGCCCAGGTCCGGGAAGCGGCCCCGGTAGTCCTCGGCGATGGGCCGCGTCCCCGCCCGGCGTCTGTGGTAGACGTCGAGCAGGACCAGCTCGCGCAGCAGGGCGTCGCGCTCCTCACCCTGCCAGCCGTCGAGGAAGTCTTCGAGGCGCGGCGTGCAGGTCCGCCAGGCGGCCTCGAAGCGGTCGCACGCCTGGTCCAGGCGCCGGGCAGGTGTCTCGCTCACGGTCGTTCCCCTTCCCAGGCGTCGCGGATGAGTTGCAGCTTGCGCTTGACCGAGCGCGGGGCGCAGCCGAGCCGCCCGGCGATCTCCTCGACGGAGTAGCCCTCCATGCGCCACAACGCGACCGACTCCAGTTGCCTGTCCCCCAGCCGCGCGAGCAGGCCCCGGCACTGCTCCGCGACCTCGACGGCGAACTCCGGGCTGGGCTCGCGGCTCAGCACCTCCCCCAGCAGCGATCCTTCCTCGTCCCCAACCGTGCCCCCACCGCGCTTCAGCCGGCCCTGGTCGCGGACGACGTGGGAGGCCTTACGGGCCGTCAGCACCACGAGCAGCCGCCACAGGCCGTCGCGGTCGGCCAGTTGCGGGAAGCGGCCCTGCTCGGCGTTGCGGCAGAAGCTGTCGAAGGCGCTCAGGGCCACGTCCTCCTCGTCGGCGACGCGCCGCGGCGCGCCGTGCAACTTCTTGCGGGCCAGGCCCACCAGGCGGTGGAAGTAGCGCTCCCACAACTGCTGCGCGGCCGCGGGGTCTCCGGCCTGGAGCTCATCGACCCAGCGCGTGACGGAGCCGTCGGACGACATCGGCAGGGCACCTCCGCTCGGGGCATCGGCCAGGGACAGGGTGGCTCGATTGTAACCCCCGATGCGAGGCGGCGCCAAACGTTTCGGCAGTGCCCGGGTCATGCGGCCCTCGTCCACGCGATTGGGGCCGGTCGGGGCCCTCCACGAGTACATGCCCGTCCCGGCTCGGGCGGGGCCAACATTCTTCGCCCGGACGCGCGGCGATTTTTTCTGTCCCCTCCCGGCCCGCGGTGGGCATTTCCCTGGTGAGGGCGAAGGGCGATGATCGCCGTCTCGCCCGCGTCGCCCACCGGGGCGCGCCGCACAGGTTCAAAGGAGAACAGTCATGCTGCTGCTCGACGAGGCCCCAAACGCTCGCGTACGCCTGGCTCGCCCGGAGACGGCGCGAGGCAGGGCGCGGTTGAAGGGGCTGTTGCTCGGCTACCTCCAGGCCGACCTCGCCCACTGGCCCGGGGCCGACGGGATGACCCTGGCAGACGTCCTGCTCGGCTACCCGCAAGCGGCGGCGGCCGGCCGGGCCCCCGGCCCGGTGGAACTGGCGCTCCGCCACCCGGACCTGGCCGACGAAGTGGCGACCTTCTTCGCGTGCGCGGGGCGGGGCTGAGCAACGGACGGCGCCGGAGGGACACGGCGCGCACGGCGCGCCGGCCCCTTGTCCCGGCTGCCCCCGCCGGGTATGCTCGACACCCACCCTCTCAAAGATGACCCGTTCCCGTCCAGCGCCGGGGAGGCGCTTCTCATGAAGACGACACTCAGGTTCGCGACGGCCCTGGCACTGGCGGTGCCCGTGCTACTGGCCCGGCCGGCGCAGGGCGGCGACTGGCCCAGCCTGGGCCGTGACGGCACGCGGAACGCGGTCAGCCCGGAGAAGGGTGCGCCGACCCACTGGCAAGTCGAGGAGAAGCAGGGGGGCCGGGTGGTGCGCCCCGCCCGCAACATCAAGTGGGAGGCCCAACTCGGGACAGGCAACTTCGCCAGCCCCGTCGTCGCCGGCGGCCTCGTCTGGGTCGGCACCAACAACGACCGGCCGCGCGACGCCAAGCTCCAGAAGGACGCCGCCGTCCTGATGTGCTTCCGCGAGCGCGACGGGAAGTTCCTCTGGCAGTACGTCTCGCCCCGGCTGGTCTCCGAGGACGAGGAGGACTGGTCCCACGCCAGCCTGAACAATTCCCCCCTGGCCGAGGGCGACCGGCTGTACCTCACCACCAACCGCGCCGAGGTCCTTTGCTTCGACGTCGGCGCGCTGCGCAAGGGGGAAGGCACGCCCCGGCTGCGCTGGAAGCTCGACATGCGCAAGGACCTGGGAGTGCGCCCGCGCGGGCCTGCCATGAACATGGGCCTCACCTGCTCCATCGGCCCGTCGTACAAGGGCCGCCTCTTCGTGTCCACGAACAACGGCCGGACGCATGCGGGCAAGGTGCTCGCCCCCAAAGCGCCCGCTCTGGTGTGCCTGGACCGCGACACGGGCAAGGTGATTTGGTCGGATTGCTCGCCCGGCAACAACGTCATCCACAGTCAGTGGTCCAGCCCGCTGGTCACCGAGGTCGAGGATCGCGGCCAGGTCGTCGCCGCCCAGGGCGACGGCTGGGTGCGCTCGTTCGACGCCCTGACCGGCAAGCTCCTCTGGAAGTTCGACGGCAACCCCAAGAAGGCCACCCCCTACAAGAACGGCGGGGGCGGGGAGCGCTGCTTCTTCACCGCGACGCCCGTGCTGTACGAGAAGCGCATCTACCTCGGCGTGGGCCAGGAAGCCGACGACGGCCCCGGCGTCGGCCACCTGTGGTGCATCGACCTGCTGAGGGCCACCGCGCGGGGCAAGCTCAACAAGGACCACGACGTCTCGCCGGTCAACGACAACTTCGACCCGAAGGCGGCGGTCAACAAGGACAGCGCCCTCGCCTGGCATTACGGCGGGCCCGTCCTCCCTGCGCCGAAGGGTGACGAGCGCGAGATCGTCTTCGGCAGGACGCTGAGCAGCGTGGCCGTCCACGACGGTCTGGTGATCGCCCCGGAGCTGGCGGGCTACGTCCACTGCCTCGACGCCCGGACGGGCCGGCCCTACTGGGTACACGACGCGGAGAACTCGATCGTGGCCGCCCCCCTCATTGCCGACGGCAAGGTCTACGTCTCCCTCTCCGACGGCGTTACGGTCCTGTCGCTCGCGAAGGCCCTCAAGGTCCTGGGACAAAGCCAGATGGGCAGCGCCCTCTCCGCGCCCGTGTTCGCCAACGGCGTTCTCTACCAGGTCGCCGGCTTGAAGCTGTACGCCATCGAGGCCGGCAAGGCCGAGGCCGGTGCCCGGGCCCCCGGCCACTGGCCGCGGTGGCGCGGCCCCGACCGCCTCAACGTCTCCGCCGACAAGGGACTGCTCGCGACCTGGCCGAAGGATGGCCCGCCGCTCGCCTGGCAGGTCACCGGGATCGGCGAGGGCGTCGGCAGCGTGGCGGTTGCGGCGGGGAAGGTGTACGTCCTCGGCCACCGCGGCACGCACGAGCACCTGACCGCCGTGGAGGAGGTCACGGGCAAGCCTCTGTGGTCGGTGCCGCTCGGGCCGGCCACCAAGGAGATGGCCGTCATGCGCTGGCTGAGCCAGCGGACGCCGCTGGTCGATGCGGACCGCGCCTACGCCGTCACCGCGCGGGGCGAACTGGTCTGCGTGCGAGTCGCGAACGGCCAGGTGGTCTGGCGCAAGGACTACGCGAAAGACTTTGAGGGCCGGCGCGGGCACTTCGGCGTCTGCGACCAGTTGCTGGTCGATGGCGATCGGCTGATCTGCGTCCCCGGCGGCAAGACGGCGAGCGTGGTCGCGCTGAACAAGCGGACGGGCGGCGTGGTCTGGAAGTGCCCGCTGGGCGACGGGGCGGCGTACGTCGGCGCCGTCCTGGTCGGCGGGGGCGGCGTGCGCAAGCACTACGTCGCCGTCACGGCCAGGGGGCTGGTTGGCGTCTCGACCGAGGGCAAGGAGCTCTGGCGGAGCTCGGCGGTGAGCTCCGGCACCGCGAACGGCTGCACGCCCAACATGCTGGGGAACAAGCTGTTCTGCGCCGGCAACTACGGCCAGGGCGTCGTCCTGCTCGAACTGGCGGACAAGGGCGATGGCGTCGAGGTGAAGGAGGTGTATCGGAAGCGCCTGGGCACGCCCTCCTGGCACGAGATGGCGCTGTGCCTGGGCGAGCACGCCTACGTCGGCGCCAACGGGGGCATCAACTGCCTGAAGCTGGACACCGGCGAGGTGGTCTGGCAAGAGAAACGGAGCGCCGCGGGCCGGCCGCCCTACTCGGGGACGTGCGCCGACGGGCACCTGGTTTTGCGCACGCAGCAAGGCGGCGTTTTGCTGGTCGAGGCCACGCCGAGGGGCCACGTCATCAAGGGGGCGTTCCAGGTGCCCGGCGCGAAGGCAAAGCCCGGCTCGACGGCGCCGGTGGTGACGGGCGGGCGGCTCTACGTGCGCGACGAGGAGCGCCTGCTCTGCTACGACGTGCGCAAGAATGGCAAGCCCGGCAAGCCGACCACGTTCGCCGTCCCGGCGCCCGCCGAGGAGCGCCTTCCGGGGAAGGAGCGCGAGCCGGGCGCCATCTACGTGCCGACGCCGCAGCACGTGGTGGAGAAGATGCTGGAGCTGGCCAAGGTCAAGAAAGCGGAGACGGTGGTGGACCTCGGCTGCGGCGACGGGCGCATCGTCGTGACCGCCGCGCGCAAGTACGGCTGCAAGGCGGTCGGCTACGACATCGACCCGGAGTGCGTCAAGATGTCGCAGGAGAACGTGAAGAAGCACAAGGTGGAAGGGCTAGTGACGATCGAGCGCAAGGACCTGTTCGCGGCCGACCTGAGCAAGACCGACGTGGTGGCGCTCTACCTGCCGCCGCGGATGATGGAGCGCCTGCTGCCGCAACTGGGGCGGTTGCCGGCGGGCTCGCGGATCGTGTCGCACGCGTTTGCCATTCCCGGGTTGGTGCCCGAGCTTGAGGTGAAGGTGGTTTCGGGCGAGGATCGGCTGGAGCACAAGGTGTTTCTTTACGTGACGCCGCTGAAGAAGGCGAAGGGAAAGGAGTAAGCCTCGGGCGCGATCCATTCGCGGGGGAACTATCGCCTCCCGCCGGTGCGCTGGACGCGGCCGGCGCCAGCGGTTACCTTGAAGCCATCGGTTCCGCACGCCGTTGTTCTTCCAGGGAAGGAGTGCTCGTGCTTCCCCTCCACCGATGGTCGGCCTTGCTCGCTTGCCTGATGCTCTCGCTGACGCTGAACGAGGCGAGCGAGGCCGCGGCCCCGCCGGACAAAGCGGCACTCCTGGACCGTTACGGCGACCCGCTACCGCCCGGGGCCGTCGCGCGGCTCGGCACGCTTCGCCTCCGGCACGGCAGGCCGATCGTGTCCGTGGCGTTCTCCCCCGACGGCAAAACGCTCGCTTCCGCGTGCGAAGATGGGGCGGCCCGGTTGTGGGACGTCGCCCTCGGTGTCGAAGTCCGTTCGCTCGACAACTGCGGGAGCCTCAATTCCATCGCCTTCTCCCCCGACGGGAAAACACTCGTCGGGGAGGGCAACCCGTTCACCCAGCCGATCTTCTTCTGGGACGCGGGCAGCGGCAAGCGCCTCCGCACCCTGGGCGAGCACCCCCCGGGCAGAGGGGGAGTCGTCCGCGGCCCCTTCGCGGTTCGCGCCCTGGCCCTTTCCCCCAACGGAAAGGCGCTGGCCATCGCGGAGCACATCGAGCACGTCATTCCAATCCGAGCCTGTTCGCAACTGGCATCTGCGCTGAAAATCGTCCGCGTGGCGAGAGAGTGCCGGTCTCGAAATTTCCCTCTCCTGACTCTGTCGAGCGCACGAATGCTCGTTTTGGACGGGCTCCTGGCGGACGTCACCTGGTACGAGTTCGCAGTCCGCTTGCGCGACCACTCGACCGGCCGGGAGCTCGTGCGCATCGCGATCGAGAAGGGGGGAGGGCGGTTTGTCTGCGTCGGGTACGCCCCCGATGGTAAGGTGCTCGCTGCCGGGGCCACGGATGGGGCCATCCGCCTCTACGACCCTGCCACCGGCAAACTCCTCGCGCGGCTGCAAGGCCCGACGGCGGCGCCCCTGTGCATCGCGTTTTCCCCCGATGGGAAGAAGGTGATTGTCGGCGATGAGGAAGGCCACGTGCGGATCTGGCAAGCGACCAGCGGCAAACAACTGCGCCTGCTCCAGGGCCACAAACTCGCCGTGCGGTCGGTCGTCTTCACGCTGGACGGCAAGTACGCCGTTACGGGGAGTGAAGATCGCATCCAGTTGTGGGAAGTTGCCTCCGGCAAGGTGGTGCGCCAGTTCCGCGGGCTCGACGGGCAATTTCGTTCGCTCGCCCTGTCCCCGAACGGAAAACTCTTGGCGGGCGGCGGAACGGATGGGATCGTCCGCCTGTGGGACGTGTCCACGGGCAAGTCGGCCCTTCCCCTCGACGGCCACCGTGGCCCGGTCGCCGTAGTCGCCTTCAGCCCGCGGGGAGAAGCCCTTGCCTCCGTCGGCGTGGGCTGGGGCTTTTTCTGGGACTTGCGAGAGGGCAAAACGGTCCACCAAGTCGGCGCGGGCACGGAGGTTCTCGCGGTCGCCTACTCCCAGGATGGCCGGGCGCTGGCTGTCGCGGGCTCCGAGAAGGGCCTCCAGTTGTGGGACCGTTCCACCGGAAAGGCGCTCTATACGATTGGGAGCGTGAAAGATCGGGCGTGTTACATCGCGTTCACCGCGGATGGCAAGGCACTCGTTTCCCGCCACGAGAGCGGGTTGGTGCGAACCTGGGAGCGACCTACCGGGAGGCTGCTCATCGAGTTTGGCGACAAGAACGGCAACAGCGACGGATTGGGGCTCGGGCGTTGTCTCCTGTCGCCAGACGGGGCCGTTTTCGCCATCGAGGATGCCGACCGGAAGATAAAGTTCTGGCGCGTTGCCGACGGCAAGTTGCTCCGCGTGCTGGAGCGCCAGGCATTTCTGGGGGCCTTCTCCCCCGATGGTAAGCTGTTCGCGTCCGCCGCCGACCATATTTTGCTCTGGGACGTTGCCACCGGGAAACAGCTTGGCCAGATGAAGAGGGAGGCGACCTCGTCCCCCCCATCCTTCGCCTCGGCCTTCTCACCGGACGGCCGGGCGCTGGCTTCGGCTGACGCCGACGGGAAAATTACCCTGGGGGAATTGGCGACGGGAGGAGTGCGTCGCACGTTCGTCGGCCATCGAGCGGAGCAAGGTCCCATCCTCACGCTGGCGTTCTCGCCGGACGGGCGGCGGCTTGCTTCGGCCGGCGAGGACACAACCATCCTGCTCTGGGACCATTGGGCGCCTCCTCGGAAGGCTGGCCGCGCGGAGAAGTTGACGGCCAAGGAGTTGCTCGCCTTGTGGAACGACCTGGCGAGCCCCGATGCCGCGCGGGCCTATGACGCCGCCTGCGCTCTGGCAGCCTTTCCCCGGCAAGCCGTCCCCCTGCTGCGGCGGAAATTGTCGCCCATCCTGCCGGCCCGCCCGGGTCAGGTCGCCCGGCTGCTGGCCGAGCTGAAAAGCGATCAGTTCGCGGTGCGCGAAAGGGCCGAGGAAGAGCTGGAGAAGCTGGACGAGCTCGCGGTGCCGGAGCTCCGCACAGCGTTGACCGGGCGGCCCGACCTGGAAGTTACCACCCGGATCGAACGCATCCTGGGGCGGACGGACGGGAAAACGCTCCCGCCCGTCAGGGTCGCAGGTAAAGAACCGTCCAACCCGTAAGCGCGCAGTGGGAAGCGGGGTCGCGGCAAGCCTGTGAGCAGGCCCGTAGCGACGGTATCGAGAGTCAGTACACCCCCGGGTCGGGCGGTTTGGCCCGTCCGGCCCTCCCTCTGCCTG
>JBBSEZ010000293.1:0-12732 GCA_038239195.1 Gemmatales bacterium | reverse complement strand
TCTGCTCGGCGATGTCGTTGACGGTGGCAATGATGGCGCCGATGGCCTGGGCCTGCTCCGCCAGCGCCAGGATGTTCTCCGCCGTCGCCTCCACCTGCTCCTTCACCGCCCCCAGCGCCGCGATCGACTCGTCCACCGTCCGGCGGCCGGAGGTGCCGATGTCTTGCGTGCGCCCCACAGCCTCGCCGACGCTCCGCGCGCGCAAGGACGACTGTTCGGAGGTCTGGGTGACTTGATCGACGGTGGTCACGGTCTGGGAGACGGCGGCCGCCTGCTCCTGCGCCCCCGCGGACTGCTGCGTCGTGCTCGCCAGGATCTCGGCACTGGCCGAGGTCAGTTGGCTCACGGTCTCGCGAATCGTCTCGGCGGCCTGCTGGCGCTTTTCCGTCATGCGATCAAAGGCCCGGGCCAGCTCGCCGATTTCATCCTTCGATTCGATGTTCAGCAGGTGGTCCAGCTTCCCGCGGCCGATGATTTCGGTCCCACGCAGCAGCCTGTGTACCGGAGTGATGATGGAACGAACGATGAAGAAGCCCGCCAGCGCCACGAACAGGAAGGCCAGCAACGTCCCCACCCCGACGACGCCCATCGTGGTCCTGGCGTTGGACTCCGCCGCGCTGGCGCTCGCTTCCGCCGCCGCATTCCGCCGCGTCAGCAAGTCGGCCTCTTCGTCTTTCATTTCCTGAACGATCTTGCGGGCTTCCACCATGATCTTCCGGCCGCGGCCCTCCTTGACCACGCGCATGGCGGCCTCGAAGCCCTTGTCCTTTTTCCCGCGCAGGGCGATGGTCTCCTGGAGCTCCTGGAGCTTGTCGCGAATCTTGCGCTCGAGCTCTTTGATGCGGCGCTGCTGGTTGGCGTTGTCCTTGGTCAGCTCCCGGAGGTGATCGAGGGCTTGAAAAACCTTCTCGCGGGCCTCGGTGTAAGGTAGCAGATAGGCATCCTCTCCGGTCAAGAGGTAGCCGCGCTGGCCCGTTTCCGCGTCCTTCATCAGGGAGATCACCCGTTCGAGGTCGGCGAGGGCCTCGTAGGTGTGGACGACCCAGCGATTGGTTTCGAGGTTCGCGCGGTTGGCCTCGAGGAGCCGGCTGGTGCTGTGGAAGGAAAACCCGCCGATGGCGAACAGCGTCAGCCACACCAGCCCAAATCCCAGGCCGATCTTCTTGCCAATGCTCATGCCCCCTCCTCCCAGTTAGAGGACGGTCTCCTCGCCCTGATCGATGAAGAGCTGGGTGGCCTGGAGCAGGGCGGCGCCGTCGAGCACGATCAGCGCGTCCTTGGTCACCCCGCGCAGGTACTCCCGGCCGATGCCGGCGACCGAGCCCGGCGGCTCGAACACCTCGTCGATGCGCAGCGTCATCACCTCGTGCGCCCCGTCGGCCAACACGCCCAACTCGGCCCGCTCGCCCCCAAGGACGATGACGCGGGAGAGGTCGGACACGCCCTTGTAAGGGACGCCGAAGAACTTGCGGAGGTCGAAGACGGCGAGGACCTCGCCGCGCAGGTTGAGGAGGCCCACGAGGAAGTCCGGCGCGCCGGGGACGGGCGTGAATTCGCTGAAGCGGACCACCTCCCGGATGTGGCGCGTCTCGAGCGCATAGCGCTCGTTGGCCAGGATGAAGGTGGCGACCTCGAGCACCTCGTCGGCGTGCGGGGGCCGCGGAGGCACCCGGGCCAGGGCGCCGGCGCGCTCCTCCATCTTGACCTGCGCCTCCTCGGGCGAGAGGCTCAACGACGCCTCGATCTTCGCCCAGGCCTCGTCCAGGCGCGCGTGCAGGTCCTTCCAGTCGATCGCCCCGGTTCGCGTGGTTGCCGTTTGTCGCTTGCCCCTGGCGGCCTTCGTCGCCGCGACCACAAAGTCGGCCCAGCGCGCCTTGGCGGTTTGCTTTTGTGACTCGCCCTTCATGCACTCGACCTCCTCTTCGGAAGGAGGAACCAGGACCACTCCGGTCTGATTCCTCCCTCCTCCTTCATCCTTCCAGCAAGGTTGCCGCCGCCTCGGCCAGGCGCCCGGCGCGTTCCCCGTCCGAGAGTGGGACGACCTCGTCCGGCGGCCGGGCCGCACACAGGTCGCGTGCGTTGCGGTAGGCCCGCCGGGCCCCCGCGAGGTCGCCGCGCTGCCACAGGATCGAGCCGAGGGTGTAATGGCCGATGGCCAGTGATCGGTCGAGGTAGATGACGCGGCGCGCCGCCCGGGCGGCGTCCTCGTTGCGCCCCAGCGCCAGCAGAAGCACCGCGTGGAGGTGGTGAAGCTCGACCGAGAGCGGGTGCCGAGCCACCGCTTCGGCACAGGCGCGCTCGGCGGGCGCCATCTCGACGTTGGCCAGGGCCCGTACGCGCAGAGCGCTGGCGGCTTCGCCCTCGAGCCCGCGCGCCAGGTCGGCGGCGCGCGCGTAGTGGCCCTGGGCGAACGCCTCTCGGGCCTCTTCGAGAGAAGGTGACAAGGGGACGGGGTGAGGGGGTGACAAGGGGACGGGGTGACAAGGTGACGGGGTGACAGAGGGGGCCGGGATCGGGGGTGCGGGGGAGGGCGCGGCGAGAGGCGGAGGCGCCCCTTCTGTCACCCTGTCACCTTGCCACGCTGTCACCTTGTCCTCGGCGCGGCGGTAGAACACCCCCACGTCGGTCACGACGGTCTCGAAAGGGGCGTCGCCGCCGAGGGGCGGGTCGGAGGAGGCGGTGAGGAGCCAGCCGCCGGGGGCGAGCGAGGCCAGCAGGCGGCGGGCCACGTCGCGGACCGTCTCGCGGTCGAAGTAAATGAGAACGTTGCGGCACAGGATGAGGTCCATGCCCCAGGTGCCCGTCGCGAACGAGGGATAGACGTCGAGCGCCAGGTTGAGGTATTCGAAGGTCACGGCTCGGCGAACTTTGTCGTGCAGGACGTGGAGCTTGTCGCGCTGGCTCAGGTAGGGCTGCGCGAGCGCGGCCCCCTCACCGCGCAGCGACCAATTGCTGTAGGAGGCCTCGCGCGCGCGAGCCAGGGCCGCGCGCGAGACGTCGGTGGCCAGGAGATAGGCTCGCCCGGCCAGCCCCTCCTCGGCGAAGAGGATGGCCAGGGAGTAGGCCTCCTCCCCCGAGGCGCAGGCGGCGCTCCAGGCGCGGACGCCGTGCTGGAAGCCGCGGCGGGCCAGCACCTCGGGCAGGGCCACGCGGCGCAGGAACTGAAACTGCGCCGGCTCGCGGAAGAAGTAGGTCTCCCCGACGGTCAGCTCGACGATGAGGTCGTCAAGCGCGCCGGCATCGCTTTCGAGGAGGGCGCGGTAGCGCTCGAGGTCGGCGAGGCCCGCCCGGGCCATGGCGCGGCGCACCCCGTTCTCGGCGCTGTCCTGACGCTGAGGGGGAAAGCTGAGCCCGGTGCGGCGGCTCAGCACGGCGATCGCGGCTTCGTAGCCAGGGCTCGACCAGCTCACGGAGGCCCTCCTTCCTTCGTTGAGGATGGGGGGGCCGGGAGCGCCTGGTCCAGGGCGGCGGACTCGGCCTGCGACAGCAGGGCCCGAAGGTCCTGGATCAGCACGAGGTCGCCCGGGAGCTTGGCGATGCGGGAGGCGTGCGTGGTGGTGGACAGGTCCGGGAGGTCTTCGACGTCGGTCGCGGCGAGGCGGGCAAGGCCG
Source organism: Gemmatales bacterium (assembly GCA_038239195.1). GTDB lineage: Bacteria > Planctomycetota > Planctomycetia > Gemmatales > Gemmataceae > JBBSEZ01. The sequence continues at coordinate 9,121 of JBBSEZ010000293.1, read as the reverse complement.
ACGGCGCGGTCCACGCGGAGCGCCACCGGGCGGCCCGCCAGGCGTGCGATGACGAGGTGGTCGGTGTGTTGGAGGGGCCGAGGCGGGAGGCGGAACCGCCGGCGGACGTCGAGCACGGGGACGACGCTCCCGCGGACGTTGATGACGCCTTCGACGATGCCCGGGGCGCCAGGCAGCAGCACGAGGGGCACGGCGCGGACGATCTCGCGGACGTCGGAGACGGGAAGTCCGTAGCGCTGTCCGGCGAGCTCGAAGATCAGGAGCTCCAGCAGTTTTTCTTCTCCAAGGTCATTCATGGCTCCCGACCTGTTCTGCTCGCCGACCTGGCCGAAGTTTCCGGATGTGCAAGCGGATGCCCCTCTCACGATAGGGGGGCCTTTGTGATTATCCAGCATCCCATTTGGGCGCGGCAACCTTTTTCCCGCCGGTGTGGGTGGCGCCGCACGAGAAAGATGCGGTTTGACTCGACTTCAGGGTTGTGCGGTCGGCGCCCATCGGGATGGGGGTCAGTCCAGGCGCGGAAGGCACGGGGACGAGCAATCGTTGTTCGCCGTCCGCCGTCGAAGGGAAGAGCGACAGAGGGTGGAAGGGCCGAACTCAGACGAAGAGCTGGGCCACCGGGACGCGGAAGCCCGGCAGGTGCGGCTCGGCGGAAAGTTCCTGGCGTACGTTGACCAGTTCGGGCTCCTGCTCCGGGCGGTAGATCAACACGGTGCGGTCGTGCGGGTCGATCACCCAGACCAGGGGCACCCCTGCTTGCAGATAGCTGTCGATCTTGTCGTCGATCTGCTCTTGCACGTCGCTGGGCGAGAGCACCTCGACCACCAAGACGGGAACGCTGTCGATCAGGGTCGTGTCTTGGGGATCGCTGGCCGCGAGGGCTGCCCCGATGTAAACGACGTCGATGCCGACCGTCGTGTCCGGGTTGCGCCGCAGCCGGCACCCGGCCTCCCCGCACAGAACGGAGCCGCGCGGCTCGGGCTGGTTGTCGAGCCAATTATCGAGAAACTTCGCAACGCGCGTCATGATGCGGCCGTGCCAACGGTGCCGGCGATTGCGTACCGTCCCAGGTATCTCACGGAGCTCTCCGCGGATCAGCCAGCGCTCGGCCCCGTCGTCGGGCAGGGCGAGCAATTCCTCCGTCGTCATGGTGGTCCCCTCCGGCGAAACCTTCGGGCCGAGCATACGCAGAGAATAGCCGAGCGCGAAGCCCGGCGGCAACGGAGGTTGGCCCCCCCTTGTTCCGCTTCCCCTGGCGCCGGATATAATCCGCAGAACGCCGAGGCGGCGCGTTCCGACAAGAGGCACCGACGATGCAGACGTCCGAACTGGCACTTTTCCCCACGCGGCTCCTCACCCTCCAGTTCCCCGACGTGGACGAGTTGAACCGCGACCTGCTCGGGCTGTTCGCCACGCGCGAGGAGTTCCGCGCCGACTTCAACATGCACCCCGACGCGCTCAACCTGCTGGGCCTCGCCGATACCTGCCCGGCCATCGCCCGGCTGCGCGAGATGTTCCTCGACGGCCTTGCCCGCTGGCTCCGCGCCGAGGCGGTGCCCGGCGATCTGAGCGTGGACGTGGTGCTGTTCAGCAACTATGCGAAGAAGGGCGAGCTGACCCTCGTCCACAACCACAACGCCGACGTGGTGGGCATCTATTACGTCAAGACCGCGGACTACGGGCGGGCGCCCGTGTCCTTACCGGGCGCGGAGCCGGCGCACGACTACTTCGACGCCGACGATGGCGTGCTGGTGCTGCACGACCCGCGCTTCAATGCCAACCTGACGGCGCTGCCGGCCGTCGATCACGTGAAGGTCTACCCCCGGCCGGGGCTGATGCTGCTGTTCCCCGCCTACGTATGGCACTCGGTCACGCCGCACCTGGGCGACGCCCCGCGGCTGGCGATCTCGGCCAACTTCTCCCTGCGCTGGGCGGGGGCGTCGAACGCCGAGACCTGGCCGCTAAAGGTGGAGAAAGAGTAGGGGAGAGGTGGGGCAGGCCTCCGGCCTGCCCGGGGAACCCGTCCTCCCTTCGGGAGGCCCGGGGAAAAGCGTTTCATCTCAGCCCCCAGGCACCCCCCTGAACGAATCCGCAGGGGGGCCTCGATCGTCGTTTGGGCCATGTGGGGCAGGCTTCCAGCCTGCCAGCCAACACGTCCGCCGGCTGGAAGCCTGCCCCACGGCCGAAACCATGCTCGACGCCCGCAGGGGCCTCTGCCTGGGCCTTCGACGATGCACCGCCCGCCCTCCTACCGGCCCACCACGCTGCCTCACCCTGCCACCGTGGCAGGCGCCTCCTTGCGACGAAAGGCCTGTCTGTTCATCGACTTACACGCGGACAGGGCCCTACCCTGCCACCCTGCCACCGCACGAAGAGCTTGCCGGGCCGCTGCGCAATCATCGAGATGGCGCTCAAACTGTTCTCGCCCCAAGGTGCGCGGCGCCTGTCTAATGAGAAGGGCGAGTGCCGGGGGAGGGTGGCAACCGGTCCGAGAGGGCCCGGGAAAGCCCGAGCAAACGGGCCCGCGAAGTTCGCCACTTCCGCCCTCCCGACCACTCCTCCCGGATCTGGTGCCACACCCACCGCGCTCTTGCTCGCCCTTTCGCGCGCACCCGTGAGGCGGTCTCGCTATAATAGCGCGGAAGTGTACCGTAGGACCGACCGCACGAGCAACCGCATGACTTCGTCCCCTCTCACCGGGCGCCTTTCCCTGCCCCTCTGGCACGAGCGCCACGCCGCGCCCCTGGCGCCGACGAGCGGCGCGGAGATGCGCGCGCGCGGCTGGGACTGCGTGGACGTTGTCTTCGTGACGGGCGATGCCTACGTCGATCACCCGAGCTTCGCGATGGCGATCCTGGCGCGCACGCTCGACGCGGCGGGCTTCCGCGTCGGCATGCTCAGCCAGCCCGACTGGCACAGTTGCGAGCCGTGGCGCACCTTCGGCCGGCCGCGGCTGTTCTTCGCAGTCAGCGCCGGCAACATGGACTCGCTCATCAACCACTACACGGCCAACAAGAAGGTGCGCAACGACGACGCCTACTCGCCGGGCGGGAAGATCGGCCTGCGCCCCGACCGGGCCACGCTGCCCTACTGCCACCGGGCCCGCGAGGCCTACCCGGGCGTGCCGGTCATCGCCGGGGGCGTCGAGGCGTCGCTGCGCCGGCTGGCCCATTACGACTACTGGAGCGACACCGTGCGCCGCTCCATCCTGCTCGACTGCAAGGCCGACCTGCTCGTCTACGGCATGGGCGAGGCCCCCATCGTCGAGATCGCCCGGCGGCTCCAGGCCGGCGAGACGACACGCGACCTGCGCGACCTGCGGGGCGTGGCGTACGCGCTGGGCGCCAGCGAGACGCCGCCCCCGGAGCGCGCCGGGGAACTGGCCCCCCGCTGCTGCGTGCGCGAGAAGGACGGACTGCGGCCGGGCGACGTCGAGGTGGTCCCGAGCTTCGAGCAGGTGAAGGCCGACAAGTTCGCCTTCGTCGAGGCGACGCGGCGCATCCACGTAAACACCAACCCGTACAACGCCAAGACCCTGGTCCAGTACCACGACCGCCAGGCCATCGTCGTCAACCCGCCCACCCTGCCGCTCTCCCAGGAGGAGATGGATCGCGTTTACGATCTCCCTTATACGCGAAGGCCCCACCCCTCGTACCAAGAGCCGGTCCCCGCCTACGAGATGATCAAGGACTCGGTGACGATCATGCGCGGCTGCTTCGGCGGCTGCACGTTCTGCTCGATCACGGCGCACCAGGGGCGGGTGATGCAGTCGCGCTCGGAGGAGTCGGTGCTGGGCGAGATGCGCAAGATGGTCGCCGACCCCGAGTTTCACGGCGTCGTCAGCGACATGGGCGGGCCGACGGCGAACATGTACCAGATGCGCTGCACCCGGCCGGAGGTGGAGGCGCGCTGCAAGCGGCTGTCGTGCGTCCACCCGACCGTGTGCAAGCTGCTGGGCACCGACCACGGCCCCCTGGTGGACCTGATGCGCAAGGCCCGCACGGAGCCCGGCATCCGCAAGGTGCTGATCGCCAGCGGGGTGCGCATGGACCTGGCCCAGTTGTCGCCGGACTACCTGCGCGAGCTGGCCGAGCACCACGTCGGCGGGCACCTCAAGGTGGCGCCCGAGCACACCGACTCGCACGTGCTGGCGCTGATGAAGAAGCCCGAGAACGACAACTTCGAGGGCTTCGCGACGGCGTTCAAGAAGGCGTCTCAGGAGGCGGGCAAGCCGAAGCAGTACCTCGTGCCGTACTACATCGCCAGCCACCCGGGGTCCGACCTGCACGCCATGATCGAGCTGGCGGTGTTCCTCAAGCGCAACGGCTACCGGCCCGATCAGGTGCAGGACTTCATCCCGGCGCCGTTCGACGTCGCGACGTGCATGTACTATACGGGGATCGACCCGTTCACGAAGGAAGAGGTGTACGTCGCCCGGCACCTGCGCGACCGCAAACTTCAGCGCGCCCTTTTACAGTTCTTCAAGCCCGAAAACTACTTCGAGGTCCGCAAGGCGCTCGAGGAAGCCGGGCGAATGGACCTGATTGGGGGCGGGTGCGACGCACTCATCCCAGCCCAGCCGCCGAAGGAGGCGCTGAAGGCGCGGATGGAGCGCACCAATGCCGAGGTGCGCGGCGATCACGTGCATACGGTGTCGAACGGGGGCAAGAAGGGCGCGCCGCGGGGCTACCGGCCGGACCGCAAGACGGCGAAGCGGCGCGACAGGCGGTGAGCCGAGCAGGGGCGATTACAGAGGGTGAACCATGACCGAGCCCGAACGGCTCCTCCGCGCGATCGCGGAAGACCTGTACGACGACGCCCCGCGCCTCGTTTACTCCGACTGGCTCGAAGAGCACGGCGACCTGGAACGCGCCGAATTCATTCGCTTCCAGTGCGAGCTTGCATCTGCCAACCTTTCCGAGGAACGCCGCCACGCTCTTCGCCTCCGCGAGCGTGCATTGTTTGACGCGCATAGGCAGCAGTGGTGTCAGGCGTTCGGGTTGCCCATCGAAGAGGTTCATTTCGAGCGCGGCTCGATCGCCAGAATGCGGCTATCCCGGTGGGAGGGAGGGCACGTGCTCGATCCCGTGTGCATGCCGCGGCTCGCGACCCTTACGGAATTGGACCTTTCGGGGCTTCGACTCGGCGATGACGCTCTGGGTCAGTTCGCAACGGCGGCCCGCCTGCCATCGCTGCGCAAGCTCATTCTGAGCGATAACGACGTCACGGACGTCGGCGCGACCACGCTGGCTTCGGCAACAGGGCTGCCGCGCCTCGACACGATCTATCTCTTTCAAAACCCGATTGGCGAAGGCGCTCGCTCCGCGCTCGAACGAGGAGCTCGGTTCCGTTTGACGACCCTGGACCTCGGCGAGCGGGCCGATGGCTATTGCATGAGCCCGGGGGAAGTCGAAATGGCCCGGCGGCAGTATCTCCGCACGCACGTGTTGCCCGTCGTTTCGCATTACTTTACAACCTACGAGCGCTTGCGGTCCGCCATGCTGTGCGTGGCCCAGTACTGGGCTGACGAGGCAGACGACGCCGTGCATGGGGCGCTGATCGTCAGCGAATTGCCCGAGCCGACCCTTGAGGGCGTGGGTTATGGCGATGATGAGGATGATGAGTCCGGCGTCGATCCGAACGTGCCCAACACGCGCATCAACAGCGACTACGGAGAATCGAGCTCGGTAGTCGATCTCTGGGGCACCGTCGGTCGTTGGGACGACAACAGCGGTGCCATTCCGCTTTGGGCCGCCTTTGCCCCCGAGGGGGGAAGTCAGGAGCACGGGCGTTTGAGCGAAGCGTATGCGCCTGCCGTAATCTTCTACCGGCATGGGGGCTACGAAATCCTGCCGAGGTGTCGCCCTCACCTCGACGGCGTTCGGCCAGAATGGGGTTGGGAGGAATAAGCTCCCTTCCGGGAGCGAAATTGCAGCCGGCGGAACAATTGCGCGGGAGAGGACCGTAAAGTGCTTTACCTTGCCCTGAGTTGTTTTCAAGGCCGGCGGATGAGCGAAGCCGCCGAAACACTGGTCGCCCTGGCCCCAGGGCGCGTGGGCTTGCAGTTGACCCCCGGGTGCGCCCCGAGCCCGATCGACGTCGATTGCCCCACGCGCACTCACCATGGCTTTACTTGCCGGGCCTTGCGTGCCCGGGTTTGGGATGGCGGTACGCTGGTGTGGCACGGGGACAGTGTCCACCCCCCGCTACAACGCCAGGTGCCCGACGGCTGGCAAGCGCCGGACGGCGTTGTCATGGAAACCATGTACCCCGGCTACGCCGCCCTGGCGAATGGAGACCAGATCGCCGCCGCGATGGATTGGGGCCGCTGGCTGGCGGTGGACGTCGCGCACCTCGACATTCAGATGTACCACGGCATCCTCGCGAAATCCGTGCTGCATCGGCTCCTGAACTATGAACGGATCGCCGAAGTCCACGTCTCCACGAGCCACGAGGCGCGAGACACGCACGCCAAGCTTTCCATGCCCACCTGGGGGATCGAATGGGCCCGCGCGCGCAAGGCCGCCGGGACGCCGGTCATTCTCGAATGCTACATGCATAAACTCTCTCACGAAGAACGACTGGAACAGCTCGCTTGGATGACATGATTCAATTCAGCAACCAGCCTGCCGAGTTTCACTGGGGATTGGACGAAGGAAGAGGTGTACGTCGCCAACCGCTTGCGGGACGGCAAGATGCAGCGAGGGCTGCTGCATGCCTATAAGCCGGAGAACTACTTCACAGTCCGGGAACCGCTGCTCCAGGCAGGCTGAGGCGACCCGATCGGGGGCGGGTGCGACTACCTGATCCCGGCCCAGCCGCCGAAGGAGGCGCTGGCGGCGCGGCGAGAGAGGGCCAACGACGCCGTGCGCGGGTATCACTACCATACCGTGGCGAGCTCGGCGAAGGGCGAGCAGGCAGGCGAGCGCGGGCTGAACAAGGGCTACCGAGCCGGTAGGAGTTCAGCGAAGAGGCAGCCGGGGAAGACTGAACGCGGCGGCCAGAAGGGCTGACCAGCGCCGCGTTGTTCGGCAGCCGGGCGGACGATACAATCTGAGGCTGGCGATCGAAGTCTCGCGTCAAGAGGGGCCCCCGATGGCCACGTACCTGGAGCTCGTGGTCCCCGGGCCTCCCATCTCGAACCAGCAGAGCACGCCGCGATGTCGGGCGAACCTCGCCACCTGGAGGGCCACGATCGCTGGCGCGGTGACCTTGGCGTGGCCGAACGCGCCTCTCGCCGTCGAGCTGAAGGCCGCCATCATCAACTTTTACGCGGGGAACGAGCCGTCAATCGATACGGACAACGTGTCCAAGCCAATCCTGGACGCGATGCAGGGCATCGCCTACGTCAACGACCGGCAGATCGTCCAGGCCGAACTCACGCACGCGAGACTGGGCGGCGCGTACCAGATAGGGGGCGTGCGGCCGATCATCGTCAACGCCCTGCAGGCGCAAGCGCAGTTCGCGTACGTCAGGGTCGAGGGCCCTGTGAGCCCGGTTGTGCCGGAGAGGCCGCTTGCGCGCGGCCAGAATGCGGCATGGCCAAACAAATCACTCCTTCCACATCCTCACCAGCCGCACCGAGTGGGACGGCAAATCGACCTGCAGGGCCGGGCTGTCGGCCTTCCCGTCAGCCACCTTCTTCAACGCCCCACCGTCTTCGACCGACAGAACCTCGTACCGCGTCGCGCCTTTCCAGGGTGCCGGGCTGAGGCTGACCTTTACCTGACCGCCCTTGCCCTCGGTGCGGGCCAGTAATACTCGCGATTGCTTACCTACGCCGGCCAGCGCGGTGATCCCCTTCGGGGCGTCGCCCTTCAGCGGCAGTCGCTTCAGGCCGGCCACCTCCTTGAACGCGAGGAAGGCACCGAACGCGCGCGACGGCGTGCCGTGCTGCGAGAACAGCCCCATGCCCGGCGCCTCGGCGGTGAAGTAGTTGGCGGCGTCGATCGGCGCGTCATGCATCAGCAGGAGTGCGGAGGCGACGAACGCCGCTCCCTCGGCCCCGTTCAGCCGCGCGTGCCAGCGCTCGCGCTCGGCGGAGCCCTTCGACGTCATGCCGTCCCACTTGCCGCCGGGCAGGTAGTTCCACTCGTTCAGGTGGCTCTCGGCCGCCTTGAGCCCCGCCTCGTCCAGCAGAGAGCGGATGCCTTTTGCGCGTCTGGCAAACTCGGCGGGATCGCCCGAGTAGCAGTGCCAGGAGAGGAAGTCGAGCGGGGCGCCATCCCTCTTGCACCTTGCGAGGAATGCCTTGAGGAACGGCGTCGGCTCCAACTTCTCCCCCTTCAACTCGCCCGTGTTGCCCAGCCCCGGGCCGCCGATCTTCAGCTTCGGGAACTCCTTGCGCAGCGCCTTGGCGGTCGTCGCGTAGAGCTTGAAATACTCCTCGTCGGTGCCGGTCCAGCAGTTCGGGCGGTTGTCCGGCTCGTTCCAGATCTCCCAGTACCTGATCGGGAGCATCATGCCCTTGGCCCAGTCCCCGGTGTAGTGGCGAACGACCCCCGCGCAGACCGCGGCCCACTTCTCCGCGTCCTTCGGAGGTCTGGCGCGGCGCTTGGCCTTCTGGTGTTCGATGCTCTCGCCCAGCCGGTAGACGATGGCCGCGCCGCAGTCGTGGGCCGCCTTGACGTACTCGTCGGTACGCTCGAAGTCGTAGCTCTCCGGCTTCGACGGGTCGGCCTTGGGGTCGGGGAAGATCGCGTGGACGTCCACCACGTCGGGGTTGGGCCAGTGGCAGTCGTGCAACCGGGTCAGGGGGAAGGCGGCCTCCTTCCAACGGGCCGACAGGTCGAGCAGGCCGCCGGCCGCCAAGGGGCCGCCGTTCACGCCGTTCAAGGCGCGGATCGGGGTGCCGGGGGAGCCGCCGTCGAAGGTTAGTTCCTCCGGCTGGTCCGCTCCGCGGGCGAAGGGCAGCAGCATGGCGAGCGGAAGCGAGAGAAGGAGGAGGCGTCGGTCCACGTGGTTCCCTGCGGTGGTCTGGGCAGGGCTGTTATACTCGACGCGGGTCAGCGTGACACAATAGACAAAGACCGGAACACCCATAAACTCAGACCATGGAGGAAGGAATGGGAGGCCGGTCATGCGAGAGATTACGTTTTCCGAGGCGGATGTGCAAGCCATC
>JBBSEZ010000292.1:0-12777 GCA_038239195.1 Gemmatales bacterium | reverse complement strand
GGCCTGGTTCAAATCTGCCCCTTTTCAGGTAACACTACGGACCGTCCCCGGGCTCGCCTCGGTAGGCGAGTTCTCCCCGACTGGCGCCCTGGTGTCGAGAGCCTCACGCCCGCTTGAAGCGCGTGAGCCCGAGCATTTCCAACCAGTGCGGTTGTTCCGCGCCGGTCAGCAACTCCGCCGGGCTCTTGTCTACCCGGTCGGGATGCTCACTCCGCAGAAAACGCCGGTGGTTCAAGAAGAACTGCAACAGCGCCAGGTAATCCGGGCCTAGCTGCCGACGCAGGAAGAAGTAGTTGCGCAGCCGGCTGTTCAGGTTCTCGATCAGCGAACTGGCACGCACGACCCGAGTCGTCAACTCTTCGACCGCTGCGTTCACCGCGTAATAGCGCTTCCCCAAGTGTTGACGCACCACGGCTTCGCGCTGCCAGCGGCGTTTGTCCCGCTCGTCCATGGCCTGCACGTTTAGTACTTCCCGGGCCAGCGTCGTGCTGATGGACTGCTCCGCGGCCAAGGCCGCCAGGTCTCCATCCAGTGCGACCACGAAGGCCAACAGGTGGTCCCGCTGGTTGTCCAGGAGGGCGGGACCGGCTTGAGTCGATGCGGGCACAACGGCAGCCGCAGACGCAGTTCCGTCAGGATGAAGTCGTACAACTCCCGGCGGCCGGCGTAGTCCGGCCCCGCCACCGTCAGGACGTCCTCGCGCAGCCAGCGGACCAGCAACGCCACGTCTTCGGCCAACGCGATGGCCTGCCTCTCGACCGGCCGCGCGTAGCGTAACTTCTGCGCCAGCGACCGCGACCGCCGTCCCTCGCGCCGGAAGGCCTTGGCCTGCTGATGCTCGAGTTTCGCGCAGGCGGCGATGGCGTCGTAGGCGCGGTTCTCCAGAAAGCGAACGACCGGCCCGATCTCGTACAGGACGTGGAAGGTGTCGCCGCGGCATGGGATACCGGGCAGGGCCAGTTCTTGACCGGCGCGCAGCCCGGCCCCGAAATCGGCAATCGTGGATTGGGGGTGGAACTTCCGGTCGGTCAACTCCAGCAGGCGGATGGCCCAGGTGTCGGCGTCGCGGTGCTCCTCCTGACTGAGCAGGTAGCAGTAGGTGGAATCGGCACAGGCGCCGACCAGGACGGGGTGTCTCGCCTGGAAAAGCTCATCGTGGGCGCCGATGCGGACGCAGGACAAGTCCTGGCCGTCGTTGACGGCCCGCGCGGGGGCGACGGCCTCCTGGACGATGTTGTGAACGGTGCCAACGGAGATGGGAAAGTCGAAGAGATCGCGGAGGAGCTCGACCACGTTGCGGAGGGAGGCGTGGCAGATGAGGACGAGGGCGAGAATGAACTGGCGAATCCAGGCCTTGGTGACCGGGAGGTAGAAAAGGACGTCCTGTTGCGGCGTCGGCGGGGTGAAAGCCTCTTGCACGGCGTGCCGCGCCTTGTCGGCTTGCTGGTAGACGAACTTGCGGCTGACGTCGTGCTCGCGTGCCAGTTCGGCGATGGGTTGTCCGGCGAGGGCGTCGATGGCGAGTTGCTGTCGGTCCGAGGGGGGCAGGCGGCGCGCGGGAGAAGAGGTGGCCGAGGTCGGGGTTGCGGGTAGAATGCACACGGTCGGGGCTCCACAGTAGGCTGACCAGTCTGTGCGAAACTAGGCCCATGTTCTTCACTCCCGATCCGGGCCCTCGCCGCTACAGCGAGAGGCCTCCAAAACGGCCCTCTTCCGCTTCTGAGGAGAAGGCTCAAGGTGTTGCTCCATCCAGAGGCGTACGTCCTGCTCATGCACCGACTCCAACGCCTGGCGGAGCAGGTCCGCAGTCAAAGTGGTCGCGAACAGCGGGATCATCAGCACGTTGGCCGTGATTTCTTTGCAAGGGCCCTGCTCCGCCAATTCCTTGTACTTGCCGAACATCGACTCCAGCACGTCGGTGCTGCCCACGTAGCGCTGCCTCGCCGGCACCTTGGCCCCTTCTTCCCTGACCAGCTTCAACGCCTCCCGGCGAAAGCGTTTCTCCTGCCGGCCCGCCGGGCCCTCCTTTTCCAACTGTTGCCGGATTCGTCGCCAACTGCTTTGACACAAGCCCCTGTTCTTGACCTCTTCCTCCGCGCACTTGACCACCCTCTGGAAATAGCCCCAGCGCCGCAGGCCTTCCTGATGCCCTCGCAGCCAGCCCAGCTTCTCTTCCAACCACGTCCTGCTCTGTTCGACGCTGAGGCTCAGTTGCCCGGCCAGGGCCTCGTCCCCCTTCGCCCCCAGTATCAGCAGCATCTCGCCCGCCCACTTCAGGTGGCCTTCCAGATTGAGATACCGCGCCTTCTGCCGCCAGGCCGGCGGTTGCAGGGCGCTCCCGGCGGTTTGCTGTAGCTGTTGTCGGGCGTGCTGGCAGTCCTTGACAAAGCCCGCCCAGTGTGCGTCCGGCTCCAGATAGTGTTTGAGCAACACGGCCAGGCCGTGCGTGACGTCGTAGATCTCGACTACCCCTCGGTGGCGTGCCTGAAATAGCCGGGCCCCAGCCAGCACGTCGCTGCCGTGGTCCGAAACGATCGCGACCGGCGCTCCTGTCCGGGTGCAGACGTCGGTCAGGATCTGGACGATGACTTGGGCCGTACAATGTGCCAGGACCTGGACGGCCAAGACGTGAACGTCGTGGTGGCGCAGGCGGCAGTCGTTGGCGCGGAACTTGGCCAGAGAGACGCCCAGGACCACCAGGCACTTGTGTTCCCCCAACTGGATGGTCAGATCGAGGAGATAGGCCCAATCGGTGTAGGCGGGCAGGGGGCGCCGCAGCAAGAACAAGCCGACGCGCAACAACCACAGGCGAATGGTTTCCGCGCAGGGGCCGCGGGCAATGCCGAAGCCGTGCAAGGTGGAAAAGATGAGGGCGGCGGCGCGGTAACTGCTACGAGCATCGCAGGCCCAGGTCAGGGCCAGACGGACCAACAGCAAAGGGAAAACGTGCCCTTTGGCGGAAAGGAGGTCGGCGGCGAGGATTGGCTGGAACGAGGGGGGGTCGGCCTGCGAACCGGAAGGCTCGTCTACCCCCCAAAAAAGGGCCAGGTGAGGGGATCAACGGGGCTGGAGGCCGGGGCCAGTTGCAAGGCCTGGGCCTGTTGCTCCAGTTCCCGGGCGCGGGACTTCCAGAGCTCGCGACTGGCGCACAAATCGCGGACGGTGACCCGCAAGCGTTTGATCTCTTGCTGTTTCTCGGCGGCTCGTTCTTTCCAGCCATCTCGGGACGCTCGGAGCTTTCGCGCCTTCCGCGCTCCGGTCGGCTTTCCAGGCGTGTCGTTCGCCATCGCTGCTTCCCCGTTTCCGATGCTTGCCTGGGGGCCCACATCTGACATGAAGAAGATCATAGCAAAACAGCATCGGCTGGTCAGCCTAGCTCCACAGGGTCGGGGGAAGCTGGCCAGCTATTCCCGATCTATGGGGCCCTGACTTGTTCGACCGCGCTGCACCGGCGCGACATCCCAGAAAGTGTTACCCACGTTTGAACCAGGCCCGATAAACTGGCGCAGTGCAACACCGGCAGTTACGGCCATACCTACGGCGCCAACATCAACTACTGGCCGGACTGGGGCCCGGTCATCCAGTCCTCCGACAACGGAATGCCAACCGGCCCGTCCTTCAAGTTTCAGCCCCAACCGAGCGGGAAACCGGCCAACTGCGACGGCGGTCTGGCCAGTTCGCCGCACACCGGCGGCATCGTGGTCGGGCTGGGCGACGGCAGCGCGCGCTTCGTGTCCAACGGCGTCAGTCCGACGACGTGGTGGCAGGCGCTGACCCCCGATGGCGGCGAAGCGCTCGGCAGCGACTGGTAGCCGGGAAGAATCAGGTGGCCACGAGTCAGCGCCTGCCCCCCTCGAGTCGCTCCAATGGAGAAAAGACAGGTATCCTCGTGAACGGCTTACCAGGGATGAGGGGAAGATTGCGCCTCCTGCTGGTCCTTGCAGCGCCTCTGGGGCTGGTGGGGTGCAACTCTGCCATCGGCACCGTCCGGGGCAAGGTGTACTACAACGGCACCTTGCTGAAGGGCGGCACCGTCACGTTCGTCTGCGCCGACGGGAGGGCCATCCCCACGGGGATTCGCGAAGACGGCACTTACGTGTTGGAACAAGTGCCCGTCGGCAACGTGAAGATTTGCGTCGATACGAGCTCGCTGAGCCCAAAAAGCCGCAAAGGCTACGCGTATGAGCCGCCGCCGGGGGCGAAGGCCCCGTCAAGGAAAAGCCAGGAGTACGTGGAGATCCCCGGCAAATACGCCGACCCCGCACAGTCCGGTTTGACGTTCGCGGTCAAAGGGGGCAGGCAAGACCACGACGTCAAGCTCGAGTAGCGCCCGGGAGCACGCGACGCGGCCCGCGGCGCATGTCGGGTCGGGAAGGCGAAGCACGCGCGAGGGAGCAGCGACCGCTCTGAGAAACCGGGCAAGTAGGGCGATTTAGTGCTTGACGGGAAGAGAGCGCAGCGATACAAGAAAGAGTGACAGGTCGTCTGTCAACCTCCACGATGCTCCTCTTCTGCCCGAGAGTGAAGTTGCGTTACTCGCACGCAACGTCGGCTCGAGCAATTGTCGTGGCCGGGCCGGTCGTGGTCGTGATTCTGCATCGTTCTTTCCTAATGGTGCCGTCATGCCAATCATGCGGATGATGCGTCGCTGGCGTGGGTTCACGCTGATCGAGCTGCTCGTGGTAATCGCCATCATTGCCATCCTCATCGGCCTGCTCCTCCCCGCCGTCCAGAAGGTGCGCGCCGCCGCGGCGCGCATGTCGTGCAGCAACAACATCAAGCAGCTGTCGCTGGCCACCATCAGCATGGCCGACACCTACAGCGGGAAGCTGCCGCCCTCGATCGGCCGTTACCCGTCCCCGAACCCGTCGCCCAACAACGGCGACGGCGGGATGTTCCTCTTCCTCCTGCCGTACATCGAGCAGGAACCGCTGTACAAAGCGAGCCTCGTGGTGAACGGGGACAACAACGACAACCGCAACGGGCTCAACAACACCTACTCGCAGTGGACGGCGGCGATTCAGAACTCCAGCGTCAAGTCCTACATCTGCCCGGCGGACTACACGCATCGTGACAATGAGCCGGCCCGCGCCAGCTACGGGCAAAACGGGCAGGTCTTCCGCGAGGGCTACTGGGCCAAAAACACCCTCCTCTATCCGGCGAGCCTGACGGATGGGACCTCCAGCACCATCTTCTTCACCGACAAACTGACGCATTGTAACAGCGGCAACTACCAGGACAACTACTGGCCGGACTGGGGCCCGATCATGTCGTCCACCGATGACGACAACTCGTCCAATCTGGGCCCAAACGCCCCCGGGCCCCAGATTCAGCCGAAAGGCAACCCCGCCGCCTGTACTGGCGAGCGGGCCAGTTCGCCGCATACCGGCGGGATCAACGTCGGGCTGGCCGATGGCAGCGTTCGCTTCGTCTCCGGGTCGGTCAGCACGCAGACCTGGTGGTATGCGCTGACTCCGGCAGGCGGCGAGGTGCTCGGCAACGACTGGTAGTGTGCAGATGGGGCGGCACCGGGCTTTCCGTCCCGGCCCGCGCCCTCTTTCGGTCCGCGTGGGAGCTCGGGGGGCGGGCCCTCCCCCGAACGGGAAGTTGGCCCTCTTCAGAAAGGATTGAGGTTTCATGCACGACTCTCCCTGCCGGGGCCTGGGAAGGTGGGCCCGGGTTCTGGCCCTCCTGGCGTTGCTGGGGGCGATGGGGTGCAGCACTTCCCCCGGGACCGTCTCCGGCAAGGTGTACTATCAAGGCACACCCCTGAAAGGCGGCAACGTGCTGTTCCGCAACGTCGAGAAGAACCAGAGCGGAACGTCCTCGATCGCCGAAGACGGCAGTTACACCATCCCTCAGCTGCCCCCCGGGTTGGTGAAGATCACCGTGGAGACGGAATCGCTCAAGGTCAGGGCTGGCGCGCGCAAACTCAACCTGCCTCCCGGTGCACCGAACAAGCCGATGGACCCCGAGGAGGCAAAGCGGCGCTACGTGGAAATCCCCGGCAAGTACGCCGACGTCGAACAATCCGGGTTGACGTTCACGGTCAAAGGGGGCAAGCAAGACCACGACGTCAAGCTCGAGTAGCGCCTGCGAGCCGAGCGACGGGGCTGGTCCCCGTCTTCCAGACCGCCGGGACAAGCCCGGCGGCTCGCCCCCCCGGATCGCGTCAACCGTCTCGAGGCGGGGAAGATGCACGACAAGGCGGGCAGCGTCGAAACGGCCTCCGCGGCCACCTCGTTGGTTCCCCTTCCCCCTGCCACCCCTGCGCCAGCCCCCCGCCGGCGCGGGGCCATGCGCCTCCTCGTCGCCCCCTTCCTCTTTCTCCGGCGCCACCTGTGGCGGGCGCTGAGCGCAATGGCCTTGCTCGCCCTCTGCGGTGGGGCGACAGGCCTGCTCGGGCTCTTCGTCTGGACGGAACACCACCTACGCGCCGCCCGGCGGGCCATCGAGCGCGGACACAATGGCGTCGCCATCCGACACCTTCACGCGTGCCGGTGGGCCCGTCCCGACCATCCCGAGGTGCTGCTGCTCTGCGCCCGCGTGGCCCGGCGCAGCGGCGCCTGGACGGAGGCCGAGGCGTTCCTCGATCGTTACTGGCAGCTGCGCGGCGACGACGAGCCCCTGGTGCTGGAACGGCTGTTGCTTCGGGCCACCGGCGGAGAGGTGGAGGCGGTCTGGCTGCTGTTGCAGGCTCGCATCGACGCGGGGGGCCCGGAAGCCGCGCTGGCCCGCGAGGCGCTGGTCGCCGGGCTGCTGTATCGGTTTCGCCTGCGCGATGCCGCCACGCAGATCGAGCGCTGGCTGGAGGCCGAGCCCGACAGTCCGCTCGCGCTGTTCGCCAGCGGCAAACTGCACGAGCAGCGCGAGCAAAGCAGCGACGCGCTGCGGACGTTCCGCCGCCTGGTCGAAATCGATCCCGAGCACGACGAGGCGCGGCTACGCTTGACGGCGCTCCTCCTCCAGATGAGCCAGGGGGAGGAAGCGCTGGCCCACCTGGAACATCTGCGCAAGCGCCTCCCCCACAACCCCAACGCGATGACGCAACTCGCCCAGGCCCTCGACCTGCAAGGGCGGGCCGACGAGGCCCGCGCCGTCCTCGACGACTGCCTCGCTCGTCATCCCGACCACCCTGCCGCGCTGGCCGAGCGCGGCCGGCTCGCCTACCGGGACGGCGATGGCCAGGCCGCCGAAGAGTTTTTGCGACGGGCCGTCCAACTCGACCCGAGCGACGTCCGCGCGCGCAACCACTACCAACTCGCCCTCGGGGGCAACGGCAAGAAGGCCGAGGCCGCCAAGGAACGGGAGGCGCTCCGCCGAATCGAGGCCGACATCCAGCGCATCGGCATCATCGCGCGCGGCCGGCTCCAGGAGGCCCCCAACGACCCGGGCGTCCCCTACGAGGTGGCCCTGATCGCCCTGCGTGCGGGCCGGCCGAAGGAGGCGCATCGCTGGCTTCAGAACGCCTTGCGCATCGACCCCAACCACGCGCCGACGCACCGCGCCCTGGCCGCGTACTACCACGAGACGGGCAATCCGATCCTCTCCGCCCGCCATCGCGCGCTCGCCCAGCGGTTCGGCGGCCCGCAGAAACCGTGAGCTCTCGAAAGGAGGAAGGATGCAGGACGGATCGAGAGAGAACCAGGCCCCCCCGCCCCCTGGTCCGCGCGTGCGCTCTTTTTTTCATCCATCCTCCTTCCTCGCTCATCCTTTCCGGTTGCTCGCCCTGCTCGTCGCCGGCCTGGCGATCGGCCTGAGCGGCCCGCACGCCTGGGCGTGGCATCAACTGCGGGCCGGCCGGTCCGCCCTGGCGCGCTACCACCCCGAAGAGGCCCGGGACCATCTGGCGCGCTGCCTGGGCACCTGGCCGAACAGTGTGGAGGGCCAGCTGCTCGCCAGCAGGGCGGCCCGGCAGAGCGGGAAGTTCGACGAGGCCGCCCTCCACCTGCGCGCCGCCCAGCGCCAGCTCTCCGGCACCTCGGACGAGGTCGCGTTCGAGTGGGCGCTGCTCCAGGCGGCCTCCGGCAACGTGCGCGAGGTCGAAGAGTTTCTCCAGCGCCAGACCGAGCAGGCCCCTGAAAAGGCCCCCCTCGTCTGGGAGGCGCTCGCCGAGGGCTGCGTCCGCGTCTACCGCATCCTCGACGCGCTGGCCTTTCTCAATCACTGGCTCGGCCTCGACCCGGACAACCTGCGGGCGCTGGAGCTCCGCGGCCTCGCTTACCAGAACGGCAAGTCGGCCCACAAGGGCGCCGAGGACTTCCGCCGGGTGATCGAGCGCGACCCGACAAGGGACGCCACCCGCTGGCGGCTGGTGCTGTGCCTGCTCGACATGGGCGGCTACGCCGAAGCCTTCCCCCACCTGGAGCGCGTCGCGCGGCAGAAGCCGGACGATCCCGACGTGCAGGTCCGGCTGGCGCGCTGCCACAACATGCTCGACCGGGGCGCCGAGGCCCGGCAGATCGTCGATGCCGTCCTGGAGCGCCACCCCGAGCACGCGCTGGCCCTGCGCACGCGCGGCCAGTTCGCCCTGGCGGACAATCGCCCGGCCCAGGCCGAGCGCTGGCTGCGGCGCGCGGTGCAGGCCAGGCCGAACGATTACCAGTCGCAATTCCTCCTCGTTCAGGCGCTGCGGCAGCAGAACAAGGTCGAGGAGGCCCGCACCGCGCTGAAAAAGGCCGAGGCGCTCAAGGACCGGGCCGAGCGCCTGGGCGAGCTGACCAGCCGAAAGTTGTCCGAGCAACCGCTCGACCCGGCCCTCCAATGCGAGATGGGCGTGTTAGTCCTGCGCAACGGACACGCGAAGACCGGCGAGGCGTGGCTGCTCAGCGCCTTGCGCCTGGACCCCAACTACCGGCCGGCGCATGCGGCCCTGGCAGACCATTACGAGCGCCAGGGAGATGTCGAGCGGGCGAGAGACCATCGCCGACAAGCGAGAGAGGACAAGGCTCCGAGGTGACGGCAACCTCGTAGGCCCACCACGAGCGGCTCAGGAGGCAGGCGGCGATCCTTCCAGGACCTCGCGCCAGAACGCGGGCATGCCGCGATACGCCGCCAGGTACGTCGGCTCCAGCGGCACGTTGACGTAGCGGTCGGGGCGCAGGAACAGCGGCATCTCCGGGAGGGTGGCGCCGACGGCGGCGTGCTCCAGGTAGGCCTCGACCTGCGGGCCTGCGGCGTAACTGGCCAACGTCAACGGCTCCTCGGCAGGCAGGTCGTACGGCTCGTCGGACTGCTCCAGGCGCTGGAGGAGCACGCCGTGCATCCCCTGTGGGTCGTGCGAGCCGGGGGGGAACAGGTCCACGAGCAGCACGTGGACGCCGAGGTCCAGCGCGGACAGGGCCTTGGCGGCGAAGTCTTCGACGTGGCGAGCGCGATCCTTGTTCGCCGGGGAGACGATCTCCAGGAGGGCGATGAGGCGATGCCCGCTGACGTGGCGGATCGCCAGGGTGCGGCGACGGGCCAGCGCGGCCTGTTCGATCGTTTGCCGGCGCCGCACCCTGGGCGGCGCCTCGGCCACGGCGGCCCCACCCGTGTCTGGGGGCAAAGGCAACGGCCGTAGCAGCGGCTCGCGAGGTGCCGCGCTGGCGTGCAGGGCCAGCACGTCCGCGATGGAACGGCCGGCGTGCTGCTCGGCCAAGGCGTAGTAGCCTTGCGGCAACAACCCATCGTTAAGGGCCGTCCGGATGTTGCCAACCCAAACGGTGTGAAAATCGTGGAAGATCCCAGCTTCCACGCGTGTCCAGTCATGCACGGGCATG
This sequence comes from Gemmatales bacterium, assembly GCA_038239195.1. GTDB lineage: Bacteria > Planctomycetota > Planctomycetia > Gemmatales > Gemmataceae > JBBSEZ01. Next base: position 3,016 of record JBBSEZ010000292.1, on the reverse strand, counting down.
GTCGATCCTCCTGGAAGCCGCACGTGAAGGTATTGTAACCTCGCCAACGGGCTGGCGAAAGCAGAGGCCGCCAAACGGAGACCGTCGCCGTCTTGCGGGGGGACTGGCGGGTGAAGCGGCCGAGGCGGACCGGCGCGTGCCCATCGAGGCGCCCCGTTTCCATTCTCGCGTTGCAACGCCCACCGCCGGTTGCTGGTGGACGATGCAGGGCAGTTGCAAGAGGTCACAGACAGGGGCACGACTCATGCAGCAGGCGGCGCTGGTCCTTCCAGCACCTCGCGCCAGATCTCCGGCACGCCGCGGTAGGCCGCCTCGTAGGTCGAATTGAATGGCACGGTGACGTAGGCGTGCAGGTCGAGGAACAGCGGCATCGCCGGCAGCGCGTCGCCTACCGCCACGAACTCCAGATACGCCTCGGGCAGCGGGCCCACCATGTACGACGCCAAGGTAAGCGGCTTGTCCAGCGGGGGCGCATTCACCTCTTCGCTGTAGCCCTCCCAGATGACTTCGTGAATCCCTTGGGGATCGTGAAGGCCCGGCGGGAACAAATCCACGACGAGTAGGTGAATCCCCTGGCGCAGGGCCGATTCCGCCTTGTGGGCGAAATCCGCGACGCTGCGGGGCCGATCCTTGTTGGCAGGCGAAACGATCTCCAGCAGCGCGACCACGCGATGGCCGCTGACGTGGCGAATGATGAGCGTGCGGCGGGCGGCGCGCACGAAGGCGGCTTCCGAAGCCGAGACTTTGCGGCTGACGCGCGGCGGCGCTTCGGCCAGGACGCCGCCGCCCCCCTGGGCGGCCGGGTCACCCCCCGCGTGCAGCGTCAGGACGTCGGTCTGGATTTGCCCGGCGTGCTGCTCTCCCTGGGCGTAGAACCCGCGCGGGAGCAGACCGCCGTTGAGAGCGTTGCGGAGCTCGGTGATCCAGGCGTTGTGGAAATCGTGAAACGTGCCCGCACTGACGCGCGTCCAGTCGTGAACCGGCATGGTCTCCCTCCAGAAAGCGGCCCGCCAGCGTTATTGTAGCCGGAGGTCGGAAGGGCCTCAAGCAAGGAACAGGACCGTATCACCCCCGTGCGACGGACGGGCGACCTGGACGGCGTGCCCGCGGAGTTGTAGCGGTCCCGTTCTCTCGCTGCAAAGCTCGCCAGCGCCCTGCTCCATTACCGACGCGTGCCGCGGCGCCCCTGGAGAGCAAGGCGGCCCGGAGGAATGACGCGAAGGCCCCTCGGCGCGCAGCGCCGAGGGGCCTGCTTTCGTCGCGCACCTTCTCCCTGCAAGCTCTGTGTCATTCCGACGGAGGAAGACGGAAGGCCGACTCGAGCCCGAAGCGGGGCGCTCGTCTCGCCGAGCTCCTGCCTTTCTCCTCCTTCGGCAGGCCCAGGTTCTTCCAGATCGTCACCGGATGGTTGGTCGCCGTCGAGCTGAAGTTGCCGACCACGACGTCTTGCCTCCCCGTCCCATACACGTCGCCGACGGCGCAGGTGACGTGGTCGCAATCGACCGTCGCCAGCGAGTGCCGCTCCCACCGCGGGGCCTTTTCCCCCTTGCCGGGCGCCAGCTGCTCCAGCACGACGATCGCGTCGGCCTTGCGCGTTCGGCGCTCCGGAAACTTGTCGTGGGGGAGGAAACTGACGGCGACGACGGCCTGTCTGCCGGTGCCGAGCAGGTCGCCGGCCACGGCGCGGTGGGTGCCGTACATCGGCGTCAGCGGATGGTGCTCGAAGTTCAGGTCGCCCTTGTTCTCGAGCCACTGCACGCTGTGGTAGGGCTTGAGCAGGTAGGGGTCATCGAGGATGTCGCCGTTGGTGTACAACACGTCGAGCTTGCCGTCGCCGTTGAGATCGACGAGTTGGATCCCGCTGCTGCCGTAGCCGGGGTGCGGCGCCTCGTAGAGCACCTTCTGCTCGAACTGGCCCTTCCCCTTGTTGATGAACGCGACGACAGTCTCGTGTTCCTGGGCGATCAGGGCGACGAAGTCGGGCTTGCTGTCGCCGTTGAGGTCGGCGACCGGGACGTGGATGGTGCCGTGGCGCCGGTCGAGAACGCGCGTCACGAACTTCGGCTTCTTCGGGTCGAGGGTGTGGTTTTCCATGTAGAGGATCTCGCCGGTTGTCTGCCAGCCGAAGACAGCGACCACGAGGTCGAGCTTGCCCACCCCGCGGAAGTCGGCAGCCTGGACGTCGGCGACGCGCCCGACCTTTTCGAGCAAGGTGATCGGCGTGAACGACCCGTCGGATTCGCCGCGGAGCCAGACCACCCGGCCACGCCGGTCGTCAGTAGGCGGAAAGCTGCCGAGGTCGGCGACGAGCACGCCCGGGGTGCCGTCGTTGTTGAGGTCGATCACCTCGGCGTGAGCGGGGTTGGAAGGAGCCAGCTTGTTGACGGCGTGGTTGGCCAGCACCTTCCAGGCGGGAGACGGATCGGACGGGCGCAGCAGCATGACGAGGCCGGCCTGCATGTCGCAGGCGAGGACGTCGAGCGGCCCCTGGGCTTTTCCCTTGCCCCGCGCTGGCTTGCCGGGATCGGGCAGGTGGACGAGATTGACGTTGGAGATGGCGAACCGCCCCTCGATGGACGGTCCCGGGTAACTGCGCCGCTCGAAGCGGACGCCCAGCGGCCAGGAGGCGGTCTTCCAGGTGGGGACGGCCAGTTCCTCCGGGGCGCGCTTTTCGTAGTAGCGGACGACGCTCTCGATGGGGGGCGCCTTCCTCGGCAGGCCGGACTTCTCGAAGAAGAGGAAGCCGCGCTCCACCTCCTTGCGCCACCACTTCCGCGGAAAGGTGTCCGGCGGCGGGTAGGCGTGGCAGGCAGCGCCGCAAAAGTTGTGGACCTGCTCGACGATGTCGGCGGGATCGTCGGGCGGCCGCGCCGACGGCGCCTTGGGCTCGGCCTTCTCGGCGAAACGAAAGGCATACGCCCCCGCTCCGAGCAGGGCCAGTAGCCCCCCCAGACCGACGATCCACAGCCAACGGCGAGAGGTAGTCGTCATTCGCAGTCCTTCGTCCGTAACTTTT
>JBBSEZ010000291.1:0-12838 GCA_038239195.1 Gemmatales bacterium | reverse complement strand
GGGCCCCCAAGGTCCCCCCGTTTTAGCCCCGCTCCCAAGACGCGCCCGGCCCGCACCCTTCTCCTAAGCCCCGCTAAACGGGGCCGTTCGCGCCTCTCCCAACCAACTTACCGCACTCAGCCGGGCCCTTCAAGCAGCCCCGCGTCGTCGCCCGCACTTTGTCGGCGCCCTTCGTCGAGTTGCGCGGCGATCTTTTCCACCTCCGTGCCCAGCCGGCGCGCGTCGCGGATGGCGGTCACCGGCTCCGCTTTCATCTTCTGGCTCAACCCGCCCGCCTGTTTGGCGATCTCCGCCAGGCGCGCTCCGAGCTCGTCCCGCTTCGCCTCGCGCACGCGCTTCCAGACGGTCGTGAGGAAGCCGCGGAACCGATCGACCTCCTCGCGCGCCTCTTCCTCGGGCGAGCGCAGGGGCCGGACCGGCGGGCGGGGCAGGGCGTCGCGCAGCAACTGGTTCAGATATCCCGCATACTTCTCCAGGTTCTCGCGACACTCGCGGTAGAGGGGCTGGTTGTGCTCCTCGTGGGCCTGCTCGGCGTAGCGCTCCTGGGCGTGGACGTGCTCGAAAAGTTCGTCCCGGTCGCGCCCGGTGCGGTCGGCGACCTCGGCGGCGAGGTCGAGACAGTGGCGCACGAGCTGGGCGAAGCGCGGCCAGGGCGGGTCGAGCACCTGCCCCCGGCTCGCTTCCAGGTGCTGCAAGACCTCGCGCAACTCGGCCATGCGCTGGATCGCCTTGGGCTCGTCCTCGTAGCTCAGCGCTTCGAGCAGGTCCTGGCGCAGCTGGGTTGCCCGCGCCTTGATGCGAGCCCGGAAAGCGCCGGTGAAGTGCGGGAGCAACTCGTCGATCTGCGCCTGCACCTCGTCGATCTCGGCGCGCGTGGGGCGCTTGGGGGGCGGCGGCGCCTCGATGCGGGCCGTCTCCAGGCGCTCGCCCTCGTCCCCCTGGCGCACGCGGACGCGAACCTCGATGTTGTGTTTGACGTCGATGAGCAACTCGACCTCGACGGGCGAGGCCACCGGCAGGTCGCGGCCGACGCCTTCGATGACCATCTGCTTGACAACGCGGTTCTCCTCGAAGATCGGCACGACGATGCGCCCGGCCTGGTCGCTGGTGCGGCAGACGGCGCGGAAGGTGCCCGGCAGGGTGGCGCCGACCGGCGCCACCACCTGCTTGACGCGCTGCCGGCCGCGCGTCAGCACCTCGATCTGGAGCGGTTTGGTGATGAGCTGGGTCGGCAGCACGGCGTGCCCGAGAGGCCGGCCGGCCCCTTGATGGCGCACCGTCGTCACCACGCGGGCCACCTCCGCCCCGCCGCCGTCGCAGACGGCCCACTCGAAGGCGTTGTCGGTCTCGGCCTGGAGCTCCAGCTCCTGCGCGAACGTCCCGCGCTCGTCGAGGAACGCCTCCTCGACCAGCCCCGTGGCCAGGGAGCGAATGCGCACCGAACCGCCCTCGAGAAGCGCCGCCGTCGCATCGTCCTTGCCGAGCGCGCGCACGACGCCGGTCGCGAAATAGACGACCTCCCTTGCCGAGGCGGGGCTGGTCAGGTGAAGCTCCAACGTGGGGCCGATGCCGGCGCCGACGAAGAAGTCGTAGCGCGTGCCGTGCGTGGCGGCGCGGAGGGCGGCGCCGTAGGCGACGCACAGATCGGGCTCGTTGAGAAGCGGTTCGAGGTTGCGGACGTGCTCGGCCAGGTCGGCGTTGCAGAAGGCGGCGCGCACCGTCTCGCGCACGAGGAGGGCCCGGCTCGACCCGCCCACGAGGACGACGTAATCGACGTCGCGGAGGCGCAGTTCGCAGCGCTCGCGGGCCCGCGCCAGCGCCTCGTGGCAGCAGTCGATCGTGCGGTCCACCTTGTCCTTGATGAGCCGATGGAACGCGGCGCGCTCGACGCGCACCTCCAGCGCGATTGCCTTCCCCTCGACCGTCAGCACCTGCGGCACGTAGCGCTCGACGACCTCGCCGGCGGTCAGCTCGCACTTGATGCTCTCGGCGACCTGCACCAGGCGGGCGAAGTGGGCCGACCCTGCCGGGGCCGTCAGGTCGAAGAGCGCAGCCAGTTGGGGCCTGGCATCTTCGGCCCCGTTCTCGCCCGGCCAGGACCAGGTGCCGACTTCGAGCAGATGGGACGCGAGGAGGCGGTCGAAGTCATCGCCGCCGAGGAACGGATCGCCGCTGACGGACAGCACCTCGTAATCGCCGAGGCGGCGGCGGATGAGCGAGACGTCGAAGGTACCGCCGCCGAGGTCGTAGACGAGGTAGGTGGCGTCGCCGTGATCGTGGGCCCACGAATAGTAGATTGCCGCCGCGGTCGGCTCGTGGAGTAGCTCGACGACCTCGAAGCCGGCCAGCTCGCCGGCCTGGCGCGTGGCCTCGATCTGGTTGTGGTTGAAGTAGGCCGGCATTGTCACCACGGCCGAGTCGATCACCCGGGCCGGGTCGTTGAGCGTGCGCGCCAGCACGTCGCGCAAGAGGCGGAGAACCTGGGCGGAGGCCTGCGGCGGGGTGAGCTGTTCGGGGCCTACCGAAAACTGCTTGTCGAGCCCCATGAAGCGCTTGACCGACGAGAGCGGAAGCGTTCCCCCCGTGCCGCGCGGCCCCTCGCCCTGGAGGGCGCGGGCGGCTCGGCCGGCGACGAGTCGGCGCTGTTCGGGGTGATGGCCGATGAGGGAGGGGAAGGTGGCCCGGCCCTGCTCGTCGTGGCCGACGAGGAGATCGCTGTCGGTGGAGCCCAGGACGGCGATGACGCTGTTGGTGGTGCCGAGGTCGATGCCGACGGCCTTGCGAACGCGGGGCGGAAGGCCGGGTCGAGGTGGGTGCATAGGAGGAGGGTCGAGCGGGAGGGCAGAAAAGGATGGAGCTCGCGGTTCGGTCGGATCGGTGCCATGTAATCAGGTATCCCGGGCGTCGGCCTCTCGCAGTGAAGGAGGTGCCGGACGAGTGCCGCGGGCCCTTTATGAGCCGAAATCCAGCCGAACAGCGAGCTCCCCTGGCGGTCCGAATAAGGTATCGACTGGGTTACCTCCAATCCTTCGGGTTGGGAGCCTGCCTGGGGTGGGGGATCGGTCAATACTTATCGGGTTTGTCGAGGGAACGAGGCAAAGCCAGGGAGCCACTCGACGCCGTAGATGCCGAAATCCCCAATCCCACAGTCTCCGGTAAGGACCGTGCGCCATCACAGCATAAGCTGCGGGGCGCGAATCGGAAGAGCAGCCCACGGTCGCCGTCGGCCGGATCGCTATCCGCCCCCGAGGCAGCTAGGTGCCTCGGCTGGGCCAGGAAGAGGAGAGACGTGCGGAAACAACCGTCGTGGTCGTTGGGCCACGAGGTTCGGTGCATCCTCTTCGAGGCGACAGCAGCGGTTGAGCGAAAGTGAGCGATTGCTCTTCATCTCCTTGTATACTCCTGCCGGAGGGGGGTTGTCAACGTTCAAGTTGACGATTTTGAGATTTTGTCGAAGATAATCGCCGAGGGCAGTGCTCGGCGCCCTCCGATGACGACGCAAGCTGAATCTCGAAAATGGGTTGTGTCGATTGTCAAGAACGAGGACGTGCCACCCATGAGCGCATCCGACCTGCTCGCGCCCGACGATTTCGCCGCCCTCGCCTCCGCCGCCGCGGATGCGGACGCCTCGCCCATCTGGCCCGCCCCGTCGTGGGAGGCGCTGCGGCGCAGCGGCGCCCTCGGCTGGTGCATCCCACGAAGTTTTGGCGGGCATGACCTCCCTCACGCCGACCTCCTGGCGGGCTACGAGCGGCTGGCGGAAGCGTGCCTGACGACGTGCTTCCTGCTGAGCCAGCGCGACGCCGCCTGCCGCCGCCTGCGCGACGGCGAAAACGCGGCGCTGGCCGGCGAGTTCCTGCCGCCGCTGGCCCGCGGCGAGACGTTCGCAACGGTGGGCCTGTCGCAGCTCACCACCTCGCACCAGCACGTGGCCCCGACGCTGACGGCGAAGCTCACCGACGAGGCGCTCCTGCTGGACGGCACGATCCCGTGGGTGACGGGGGCGGCGCGGGCCGACCACATTGTTGTCGGCGCCGTCGTGGACGACGGCCGGCAGGTACTCGCGGTCTTGCCGCACGGCCTGGAGGGCGTGAGCGTGGGCCCGCCGCTGCCGCTGGCGGCGCTGGAGGGATCGCTGACGGCCGAGGTGCGCTGCGAGCGCGTGCGGCTGGAGCGGCGCTGGCTGCTAGCGGGGCCGGCGGAGCGCGTGATGAACGTCGGCGGCCGGGGCGGCACGGGCGGGCTGGAGACATCGTGCCTGGCCCTGGGGCTGACGGCGGCGGCGGTTCACTTTCTGGAGGCCGAGGCCGTTGCGCGGACCGAGTTGCGCGACGTGGCCGGGCGACTCGAGGGGGAACGGCAGGAACTGCGGCGCGAGCTGTTCGCCCTGGCCGGGGGCGGCACGCCGGAGGCGGCGGGAGTGCTGCGCGGGCGGGCGAACGGGCTGGTGCTGCGGGCCACGCAGGCGGCGCTGACGGGGGCGAAGGGGACGGGGTTCGTGCGGCCACACCCGGCGCAGCGGTGGGCGCGGCAGGCGCTGTTCTTTTTGGTGTGGTCGTGTCCGAGGCCGGCGGTGGAGGCGACCCTGGCTTACCTGGCGCCCGATGGCGGGCCGGGGTGCGCGTGAGGGGAAACGGAGGGGCCGGGCAGGTCGAGGCTTGCGGGGCGGGGTGAGCGGGGGTAGAATCTGCGGGGGTGAGGCGGGCGCGCCGACAGCCCCAAAGAGTAGGCCGGGGCCAACAGAACCGGTTTCGCCCAACAGCGTTCTCTCCGTTGTACCCTCCGGGGTCGCGACGGTCTTGCACGGGAACACGATGGATAGGACGCTTTTCGTTACGACGCTACTCTATTGGTCGCAAGCACATCGTAAGCGGCTTGGCTGCGAAGAGGGAGAGATGGCATGAGTCTTCTCGATCGCCTGAAGGTCATCGTCTCGTCACTGGTAATCTTCGGGTTTATTTTGACTTTCAGTTGGGGCTTCTACACGACTTGGACGAAGAGCTCATCCATCGCCCAAGCTCAGAAGGTCAGCGCTGACGCAGAAAGAGACCGCGAGGACGCTGTCCGGCGATACGAGAAGGCCAAGGCCGACGTAGCTACCGCGAAAGATGATAAGGACGCCCATGCTCGGGACGTGAAACTTCGCGCTGTGCAGGTCGAAGAAAGCACAAGACGAGCTGCCGAGGCGACAGCCGCCGCTTCAGGTGCTCGCTCTGATTTTACGGACAATGTCAACTACCTTGCCACTGCCTTGGCGGGGCTGATCGGGACAGTTGTGGCGTCGATGTTCGGGCAGGAACTAGGCGAGAACAAAGCCCGCGCGGCGCCCGGCGCCCAGGCGGTTGCCGCAGCGAACCATTTGCTCATCGATGTTGGCGGGTGGCGTAATAAGCTGAGCACCTTCTACGCGATTACCTATTTCCTGTTTGGATTCATTGCGATCGCAACCTGGGCGTTCTCACTCTACAGTCCGGAGATGATCAAAAACCTGGCGACTATCTCTCTGACACTCCTTCTGGCGATCGCTCGGTCGTTCTTCAATTGATGCAGCTATGGGCGTTACGAGATGAAAACTGGTATAATCGGAAAGAGAAGCGGAAGGGAGTGCCACCATGTTCCTCGTCAAACCGGATACCGCCGAACTTCTGTTCAACGCCCAGAAAGACGACCTGCGCGGCAAGCTGAGGCTGGACGTGTCTTCGCGATGCTTCCCCTCCGATCCGACAATGCCGCTGGACCTCAACTGCGCGGGAGAAGCGCTCGGGGAGAGGTTCGTCCGCCTGCTGAAGAGCTGTGCCGTGGACGCCGCCTTGTTAGGAGGGAAGTACGACGTCTTTCCGCCCGCTCCTGACTCGTCCGGCCGTCTCCGCATCATGCCATCCCCGGACGCCTTCGAGGCGTTCGTCCTGACGCGCTTACAGGAAGCCTTCGGGCTCGACCAGGAGAGCCCAGTGTACCCCCCTGCGATTCGTTCGCTGGCGAGCGATTTCACGGAGTGGGCTCGTCACGGGGCCGAAGCCCGCGACCCATTCGGGGTGGAAGTGGACGGGCAGGCCGGCGGCACGGGCCCCGCTTTCATCTGTTGTGAAGCACCTCCGCGGGAGGATTTCACGCCCCTTGATACGGGTGGCCTCCTGGGGGCGACCTCGACGGCTGCGTGTGTGGCCGCTCTTCAACGGACGGAGGAACGATGAAGTCGTATACAATCGTCATCGAACGGTGCCCGCAGACGGGCTTGTACGTCGGCTCGGTGCCAGGCTTCCCTGGCGCGCACACCCAGGGGGAGACGCTGGACGAGCTGCAAGAGAACATGCGGGAAGTCATCGCCATGTTGCTGGAAGACGGCGAGCCAACCTTGGAATCGGAGTTCGTCGGCGTCCAAACCATTCAGGTGAGTTGAGCGATGTCCCTGCCCGTCTTGAAGCCCCTGGAAGTTGTCGCAATTCTCGGACGGCTGGGCTTCATCGAGGTTCGCCAGCGGGGCGCCCACAAGCAGTTCCGTCACGTGGATGGACGGGGGACGACGGTCCCCTTTCACAAGGGCCGGGACGTCGCCCCACCGTTGTTGCGCCAGATCGCTCGCGATATCGAGATGACCGTCGAAGACTTCGTTCGGTCGCGATAACCGGCCCCTGCGGCAACCGCTACAGATCAAAGCGCTGCCGATCCAGCCACTGACGCCTGAGCGTGGGGGAAGGCCTGTCCGTCTTCGAGCCCCATGAAGTGGTCACAATTCTCGGATGGCGGGGCTTCATCGAGGTTCCCCAACCCCCGCCCAAGGCGGCAGGGCCTCCGAGTCAGGGCGGTCGGCTTTGGAAGGCTTTCCTTGGGACACGACCGCGTGCTATGCCGCGTCATGGTTTAATGGATGCCGGAGGGCTTCTTTCATGAGCCTGACCCTACAGCAGTTCGGCATCGACCAGCTCAGCCCCCAGCAGCGGGTCGAGCTTATCGGCCTGATTTGGGACAGCCTCCCGGACGATGTGCCCTTAACGCCGCCCGACTGGCACTTGGGTGAGCTAGAGCGGCGGGCCGCTGCCGCCGACGCCGACCCTGGCGCTGCTGAGCCGTGGGAGGCAGTGCTGGCCCGCCTGTCGAGGAAGCCATGAGTTTGCCCGTCGTCCTTCGCCCGGAAGCTAGCGGAGACGCGGAAGAGGCACGCGATTACCTCGAATCGCAGAAGGCTGGCATGGGGCAAGACTTCCTGACTCGGCTGAACGAGGCGCTGGACCGGATCGGCGCCATGCCGGAGATGTACGGCGTCGTCTGGCGGAACGTGCGAGCGGCGCGGTTGAAGCGATTCACCTACGTCGTTTACTACCGCGTTCACGACCATCGGGTGGAGGTTCTGGCGGTTGTGCGCGGCAGTCGTGACGCCACCGCCTGGCAGGCTCGCGCTTGAAGACACGATGGGCCAAACAGGCCGACCCTGCCACTCCAGATCGCCGGGGCAGCATCAGCGGAGTCTGGAGCTTCGTGTACACCTGATGCAGCCCTGTAAACAAGCAGTCCACCGGGCCCGAAAAGGCGCAAAGGGCAAACCCATGAAAACCGCCGTGTTGCCGCTGAGTGTCCTGTACGAGCGAGACGAGACGGCCTGGCTCGAACTCATGTCGAACCTTGCCGCGGAAGGCCGGTACGCGGAGATGGATTACCCGAACTTGAGTGAGTACCTGGCAGACATGGCTAAACGAGATCGGCGGGAAGTGTCAAGTCGGCTAGTCGTCCTCCTCACGCACCTTCTGAAGTGGGAGCATCAACCAGACCACCGCTCGGGGTCTTGGCAAGGGACTATCTTGGAGCAACGACGCGAACTTCGCAAGCTGTTGGACAGCGGTACGCTGTCCAACCACGCCATCTCGGTTCTCGCGGAGGCCTACGCCGATGCCCGAAAGCAGGCTGCTGCCGAGACGACGTTGCCGCGCGGGACGTTCCCGGCTGAGTGCGGCTGGACTTTAGAGAGTCTGCTTGCCGATGAGGAAGAAGGCGCCCCCGAACCAGGCGCTGACGCCTGACCGCGAGGACGAGGCGGGCGAGGGAGGGCTGCTCTTGGCCGACAACCTGTCGCGGGTGGCCCGGCCCGCTGTTGCGAAGTGCTGCGCTCTGCCGTCGGATGGGCCGGGCTCGCCGAGCGTGGAGTTCGCCCTCTGGTGCGCAAGCGCCGCTGACTGCGGCCAAGGGGACCGGATTCGTGAGGCCGCACCCGGCCCAGCGCTGGGCGCGGCAGGCGCTGTTCTTTCTGGTGTGGTCGTGCCCGCGGGCGGCGGTGGAGGCGACGCTGGCCTACCTGGCGCCCGACTCCGGGCCAGGGTGCGCGTGAAAGGGGCGCGGTGAGGTCGTCGGCGGGCACTGTCGAGGACTGCCTCCCGGCGGAAGCACCCCGACAAGGGGAGAAACCGGGGAGGTCGAGGCTTGCGAGACGGGCCGAGCGGGGAGTAGAATCCGCGGAGGGGGCAAGTTCGGTCCGCGCAATCAGCGCACCCGACAGCGAGTGGAGGCGAGCCGCCATGAGTGACGAGCCTTCTTTCGAGAGGATCAGGCCGAATCATGCCCTTCCCGGAGACGCCATCGCGCGGCCTGGGTGGTCCTGAGGAGCGATTGGCCGATCCAGGACGCCGGCGAACTGTTGAAGCGAATCCAGGGCGCCTTCGAGCAGGCGGGCCAGCCAGGGCCACTTCCAACGATCCTCGCGATCGAAGACGTCGGGAATGATGAGGCCGAGCATCAGGAGGTGTTGAGTGCCTTGACCGAGGCTGGGGCCTACGTCCTCGAACTGGAAGACGAGGCGCAGGCCGAAGCGGTTCGGGCTGATCCCTGCCGCTTCGCACGCGATCAGCTCGTGGCGCCTCAGCAACTCGACTCAAAGGCTTTATCGCGCCCCTGCGCCATTTCTTCCGACGTTCCCTCACCCCCAACCCCTCTCCCTCCTTGGGAGAGGGGTTGGGGGTGAGGGAACCGCCCCGCCGCGGCCGCTCGCCTGCTCCCTCCCAGGCTTGCCAAAGGCCCGCAAAGCGGACGGGACGTCTCTTCATCCTCCCCATTTGCCCTCTGAAAAAGCCGAGGGTCGTGCTAGACTGCGCAAGGCGTGGAGCGCCCCCGCCCTCCCCGCGCCTCCCCCTCGGCCAGGAAGGACGAACGGGCGACGCGCTCGGGAGGGCCCTGACCAAGCGGCCCTCCCCGCGCGGAGAGGCCAGCCCACGAGGAGTCGTTCAACGACGCGCAAAGAGGCGGCACCAGCCGTCACTCGCGGGCGGTAACGGCGATGCGAAGGCGGCGGAGGGGCCGTCACCAGATGGTTGCGGCGGCGGGCCCTCCTGGCGCGAAAAGTCGCTTCCGCGGCGTCGGCATGGGGCAGCGCGCGGCCTGTCGCCCAACGGCGCCCAAAGCAGGTTCGTCCGCCGTCACCCCGCGGCGTTGACGGGGGCGGAGGCGGTCACCCAACGGCGGGAACGGGGGCGCCGGCCCCACCGCAACTGCCCGAGCGCCAGGCGGGAAGGGCATGGGGAGCGAGCGAGCAAGGCGCCCTCCGGGGCATCGGATGGCGTCGGCCCCGGGCACGTCCTGCGAACCGTGGCGAAAGGCAGGTTACTTCCGCCGCGCCGGCGCGACCTCGGGATTGACCCAATGCGGCAGCGCCTCGCCGCGCACGCCGGCGAGGAGGTTGCGGGCACAGATGTCGGCCATGGCGTCGCGCGTGCCGACGGTGGCGCTGGCCACGTGCGGGGCCACGATCAGGTTCGGCACGCCATACAGGGGGCTGTTCGGGGGAGGGGGCTCGGGGTCGGTCACGTCCAGGCCCGCGGCGAATAGGGCGCCCGTCTTCAGCGCCTCGATCAGGTCCGGCTCGTTGACCACCGGGCCGCGCGCCGTGTTGATGAAGACCGCCGTCGGCTTCATCTGCCGGAAGCGCCGCAGGTTGAACAGCCCGCGTGTCGTGTCGTTGAGGTCGGTGTGGACGGAGACGAAGTCGGCCTGCGCCAGCAGCGCGTCCAGCTCGACCTGGCGGGCGCCGAGCTCCTGCTCCGCCTTCTCGTTGCGGTAGACGTCGTGGTAGATCACCTGCATGTCCCAGCCGAACCGGCAGCGCCGGGCGAGCGCCTGGCCGATGCGTCCCATGCCGACGATGCCCAGGGTACGGCCAGCGAGGTCCTGGCCGAGGTGCCCGAGCGGCTCCCACGTCTTCCACTTGCCGGCCCGGCCGTACTCGTGGCCATCGACCAGCCGGCGCGCGGCGGCGATCAGCAGGCAGAAGGCCATGTCGGCGGTGGCGTCGGTCAGCACGCCCGGAGTGTTGCCGACGGCGACCCCGCGGGCGGTGGCGGCGGGGACGTCGACGTTGTTGAAGCCGACGGCGTAGTTGCTGACCACCTTGAGGCGCGGGGCGGCGTCGAGGAGGGCGGCGTCGATCCGGTCGGTCAGCAGGGCCACCAGGCCGTCGCAGCCGGCGACCTTCTGGCGGAGCGTGTCGGAGGGAGGAGGAAGGTCGCCGGGCCAGACCTCGGCGTCGCACTGGGCGACGATCCGATCGAGGCCCGCGGCCGGGATGCGGCGGGTGACGAAGACCTTGGGCTTCGAGCTCATGAGAGTGCTCCTTCGGGTTGGCAGCGCCGCGTTGTTCCCTATCGTAGCCCCGGGCGGGAGAATTGCCACGCGACCGCCGGCCCCTCCGGGAGCAACCCATGAGCGCCTTGCGCGACCACGCCCGGGCCATCTGGCAGGCCGCCGTCGATGCCGTCGATCCGTTCGAGTTGGTGCGCGCCGCCCTTGCCCGGGACGAGGCGCTGGGCAAGGGCGGCGCGGTGTGCGTGCTCGGCGCGGGCAAGGCGGGCGCGGCCATGGCCGCGGGCGTCGAGGCTGCCCTCGCCGCCCGCCTCGATCGCGTTCGCGGGATCGTCAACGTCCCTGCCGGCGCCGAACGGCCCCTGCGCTCGATTCGGCTGCGCGCCGCGCGCCCGGCGGGCGTGAACCACCCGACGCGAGAGGGCGTTGCGGCCACCGAGGCCCAGCTCGCCCTGGCGTCGGCGGTCGAGCCGGGCGACGTGGTGCTGTGCCTGCTCTCGGGCGGCGGGTCGGCGCTCTTGCCGGCCCCCGCGGACGGGCTGACGCTCGAAGACAAGCAGGAGGCGACAAGGCTGTTGCACGCCAGCGGCGCCACCATCGACGAGATGAACTGCGTGCGCAAGCACCTGTCGGCGATCAAGGGCGGGCGGCTGGCCCAGATCGTCGCCGGGCGCGGGGCGTTGTTGTTCAGCCTGATCGTTTCCGACGTGATCGGCGATCCGCTCGACGTGATCGCCTCGGGGCCGACGGCGCCCGACCCGACCACGTTCGCGGATGCGCTCGCCGTGTTGGATCGCTTTGGGCTTCGCGAGCGCGCCCCCGAGGCCGTGCGGGCTCGCCTCGAGGGCGGCGCGGCCGGGGGCGTCTCCGAGACGTTGAAAGCGCTCCCGGCGGGAGTGACCAATCGCGTGCTGGGCAACAACGCCATCGCCCTGGCCGCGGCGGCGCGGCGGGCCGAGGCGCTCGGCTATCGCGTGCTGAACCTCGGCTCGTTCGTCGAAGGCGAGACGCGCCACGTCGCCACGGCGCTGGCCGGGGTAGTGCGGAGCATCCGCGCCGATTCGCAACCGCTCGCGCCGCCCGTTTGTTTGCTGTCGGGGGGCGAAACGACGGTGACGCTGGGCCCGGAGCATGGCCGGGGGGGCCGCAACCAGGAATTCGTCCTCGCGGCGCTGGCGAAGCTGGGCGCGAAGGGAATGCGCGACGTCGTGCTCCTGAGCGGGGGCACCGACGGCGAGGACGGGCCCACCGACGCGGCGGGGGCGCTGGCCGACGAGGGGACGCTGGCCCGGGCGGCGGCGAAGGGACTGGCGCCGGGGCCGTTCCTGGAGGGGCACGACGCCTATGCGTTCTTCGAAGCGACCGGCGACTTGCTCAAAACGGGGCTGACGCAGACGAACGTGATGGACGTGCGGGCGTTTCTCATTGGCCGAGGCCCCAATGCTTGATCCAGCGCCAGACCGCCTCGGGAGCTCATACGCAGAGCTCCCCGCGCAGCACCGCGATCGCCTCCCCGCCCAGGTAGACGCGCTCGCCGGCCACGCGCACCAGCACCTCCCCGCCGCGCGCCGACGCCTGATAGGCGCGCAGGTCGAGCTTGCCGAGGCGCGCGGCCCAGAAGGGCCCGAGGGCACAGTGGGCGGAGCCGGTCACGGGGTCTTCGGGGACGCCGGCGGCGGGGGCGAAGAAACGCGAGACGAAGTCGAACGCGGGGGAGGCCGAGCGCGCCGTCACGATGATGCCGCGCACGGGCAGCGTTTCCAGCAAGGCGAGATCGGGCCGCAGTTCCCGGACGGCGGGCTCGTCCTCGACCTCGACGAGCCAGTCCATGCCATTGCGCCCCGCCCAACGGAGAGGCGCGCCGAGGGCGCGGGCCAGTTCCAGCGGGGCCGGCGCGGGCTCGGCGGGCCGGGCGGGGAAGTCCATCTCGATGTGCTCACCGGAGCACGTCACGGTCAGCAGCCCGCTTTTGGTGAAGAAGCGGACGGCCTCCCGGCGCGGGAGGCTTTGCTCCCAGAGGACGTGCGCGCTGGCGAGGGTGGCGTGGCCGCAGAGATCGACCTCGACGCGCGGGGTGAACCAGCGCAGCCGATGGCCATCGCCTTCGGGGCTGACGAACGCTGTCTCGGACAGGTTCATCTGCGCCGCGACGCGCTGCATCCACGCGGGGTCAGCCCCGCCCGCGGGGAGCAGACAGACCGCCGCGGGGTTGCCCGCAAACGGCTGGCGCGTGAAGGCGTTGACGTGGAAGATCGGCAAGGTCAAGGTTGGCCTCCTC
>JBBSEZ010000290.1:0-12857 GCA_038239195.1 Gemmatales bacterium | reverse complement strand
GAAGCCGACGAAGCGCACCTACGAGATGTTCTGCTTCTTCTTCGCCGGCTGGGCGACCGAGCAAGAACTCCTGGCTCATATCGGCAAGCTCCACCAGAAGGCCGACTCCAGCTAGCAACAATCGAGCCGAACACTATTGGGGCCCATGGTCTTTTGTCCAAGAAAAAGCGCCAGGAACAGGTGTGTCGTGAAGGTGCGCTGGCCGTGGTTAAGAAAACGTCGTTCTTTTGAAGCCTCCGATGGCCGAACGACCCCGGTCATCCTCCGCACGCGAACGCGGCGTCTTACGTATCGCCCTGGTCGCGATTCAGTATCTCGACAACCGGAACCAGGATTGGGATACTGCAAGCTCAAACGGGGCATAGCGCGAGGCGACACCCAAAGGCCGGATCGTTGGCGTTGGGGCGGCAACAGCGGCGGTTGGCCGAGCGGAGGCCCGACGGATGGTCGTGCCAGCAACCGCCCCGCAGAACTCGGTAACCCGTGACCCGTCTCCCTACCGGGTCTTTTTGATCCCTCTTCAGGTAGGCCCTGTACCAGTCCTGGCACCATTCCCAGACGTTGCCGTGCATACCACGCAGCCCCCAGGCGTTCGGCGGCAGGTGGTCCGCAGGCGTCACCTCGTACCGATCGATGCCCACGGTGCCGTTGCCGTAGACGCAACTCCCGAAGTAGTTGGCCTGGTCGGTCGAGATGGTCTCCCCGAAGAAGAACGGGGTCGTCGTGCCCGCCCGGCAGGCGTACTCCCATTCGGCCTCCGTGGGCAGCCGAAACCTCAAACCGACCTTTTCCTCCAGCTTCTGGCGGAACGCCTCGCAGTCGTCCCACGACGCCCCCGCGACCGGCAGGTCATTGCCCTTGCCCGTCCCGGTGGTTTTACCCGTCACCCACCGCCACTGGGCTCGCGTGACGGCCGAGGCAGCCAGCCAGAAACCGCGGGTCAGTGTAACCCGACGCTGGGGCTCGTCGATGTTTCTTTGCGGCTCGCTCTCGGGACTTCCCATCAGGAAAGCCCCCGGTGGCACGAACCCGAAAATCATCCCAACGCTTCGCCCGAATCGGACGGTGCGCCGCGGCACGCACGGTTGCACTCCGAGGTCGAGCAACTCGACGATGCGTTTCTGCCAGACGGCACGCTGGGTGTGCTCGTCCGGCTCGCAGCAGGTCGCGAGGAGCAGGCGGTGCAAACGCAGCAACTCGGCCCGTCGCGGGTCGTCGTGCTCTTCCAGCCAGTCGCCCAGGACTTGCCAGCGAATCGGATCGGGATCGGCCTCGATGCCGGCCAGGATGTCGTCCGGCGCCGTCATGCCCAACTCCCACACCGTACATTCGGACCGCACCGCTGCGCCGCCAGCGCAGGTGGCGGTACGCGGAGAAGTGGCGCTCCCTGGGCGGTCAGAACGAGGGGATGACTTCTCCACCGGCGATGGTGGCGAGGGGCCGCCAGACCGTGAGCAGGTCAACGCTCTGCTGCATGAAGCGGACCGACCCATCGCCCATCGTGACGTTGACGCCTCCGTTGTGCCGGCTCCGCGCCGCGGCGGTGTTGTTCGGGCCCCCGTCGCCGTTGATGCAGGGGAGGCCGGCCCCCGGTTGGTTGTCGCACCAGCCCACGTAGATCAAGTCGGGGCTGCCGCTGTTGGGCGAGAGCTGGGTGTAGATCTGGCCGTAGCCCGGCTGATCGCCCCAGGGCATGCCGCGTTGGTCGTTGCTCGCCCCCCGCGAGCGGAGGTACTCGCCCAGCACCATGGTGTTGCTGGTGCCGTCGGTAATGTCCGCGATGCGCGCGCCGAAGTTGACGCCGAAGGCGCTCCGCTGGGACGGGTCGGCGGCGACGACCCCCGCCAGGTTGAGCCCGCCGAAGAAGGCATGGTAGTTGCCCAGGGAGAACACGCCCCAGGGCTGGGAGTTGAGCAATGCCCCGCTGTCGCTGGGACAGAGCCAGGTCGCGATCGAAACCCGGGTCGGCCCGTTAGCGCTGGTCGCCTCGGCACTGAACCAGGGATACCACTGCTGGTTGGCAGCCTGGGGAGGAAACAGGCGGTAGAGGTTGTCCTGTTCGATGTACGGGAAGAGCGGATAGTTCCAGCCCGACCGGGGGTTGTCGTAGTAGGTCCCGTTGTTCCAGTTCACTCCCTTGGGGAACCTGCCGCGGTCGTCGTGGTGCCCGTGCAGGGCCAGCCCCAGTTGCTTCATGTTGTTGGCGCACTTCATCCGCGCGGCGGCCTCGCGCACCTTCTGGACGGCGGGAAGCAAGAGGCCGATGAGGATGGCGATGATGGCGATCACCACCAGCAGCTCGATCAGCGTGAAGGCCGAACGCGGGCGCGACCCAGAGGAAGACATGAGACACCTCACGTAGGGGGAAAAGGCGAAGACCGGACGAGCGGAGGAGGGCTCGTTACTTCCCGGCCCCGGGGGACTTGACGTCGAAGTCGATCGTGTTGGCGCCTCGGGCGATCTCCTTGACGACCGTGCTGCTGTCGTTGTACTCCGGCGGAAAGGCCGGCACCCGCTCCTCGGTCATGGCGCCAGGCAGGCCGGTCGGATCGGGGGCCTGCTTGCCCGTCTTCTTGAAGGCGCGGAGCTCGACGCGGTTCTTCCCCACGGTCACGCCCTGGCTGCGGGGCACGTGATACTTGCCGTTCTTGATGACCGCCCCGGCCCCGGCGCCCGTGGTGCCTTCGACGGGGATGAAGTTGATCGAGCCTTCCTCGACGAGCTCGCCGTCCAGCCGGACGGTGCCCGACACCTCGGCCTTGTTTCCGGAACACCCGGCCACCAGGAGCAGGGCCGCAGCCAGTCCGGAAAGGTGCAGCGCGCGCATCGGAGGTCCCTTCTTTTCGCCCGTTCCCTTCACCCATCCGACAGAAAGGCGATACACAGTCTACCACGATCGGCGAAGCAAGGGGCCCTCCGGGCGCGGAATTGTGGGAGAGCAGGCCAGCGAGGGCGTCGGGCCTCCAGGCTCCAACACGTCCTCCGAGGAGGTGGAGGCGCCACGTGAATTGCGGCATTTAGACGAGCTCCCAACACCGCCGAGCTCGGGATCAATCGGCCGTGGCCGGCAACTTCGCCAGCGCCGCCGCCAGCGCCGCCTCGGCCTCGGCCCGGGTGGGGTAGAGCCATTCCCCGCGCGGCATCTGCTGCTGCACCTCCAAAGGGAGGGCGGCGTGCTCGCGGGCTCGCTTCGGCTGGTCGGGGCAGGACCACCAGTGCCAGCCGGTTTGCTTGAACGGCCTCAGATCGGAGTCGGGCCATTTCTGGCGCCGGGACAGCCAGCGCTGGCAGCGCGCGCGGTCGAGCTGGCCTTGCTCCTCGAACAGGTCGGCGAGCACGAGCCGGCTCGGCACGTCGTGGGGGCTTTCGTCGAGGTGCTTCTGCAAGCGGGCCAGGTCGGACGTCATGATCTCGCCCTCGCGGGAACCGGCGCGGTCTTCGCCGCTTCGCGTTGGTCAGCGGGGGGACGCTAAGCCGCAAGCGGCGAAGAGAGGCGCTCCACTCACCCATTCAAGATCCACAATAGCAGGACCGCCAGGCACACCAGCGCGCCGACGATCAACCACCACGGCTTGCGTCCCGGCGGCGCGTCCTCATCGGTCACGTAGTTGCCGCAGTGCGGACAGCTCGGCGAATCTTCGTAGATCGCCCGCCTGCAGTACGGGCAAGGGGCCGTGTCCCCTTCCTCATCTCGCCGGCGCTTCATGGGGGCCTCCTCCCTCGGCGGCGAGGGCCTGCATCCACGGTTTGGAATAATAGCGATCCCACGAGTCGGCCAGTAAGACGACGACCGGCCCCTTCACCTGCCCGCGCCCCGCGACGCGCAGGGCCGCGACGACGGCAGTCCCGGACGACCCACCGACGAGGAGCCCCTCCTCGCGCAGCAGGCGGCCCGTCATGGCGAAGCTCTCCTCATCGCTGACGAGCTCGGCCTCGTCGAGGACGGCCAGGTCGAGAACGCCGGGCACGACGCTCCCGCCGATGCCCTCCACCTGATAGCCCGCGTCGCTGTCGGGGTGTTGCGCGGACACTCGATGCGCCAGGCGCGAGCCAACCGGGTCGGCCAGGACGATGCGCACGCCCGGCACCCGCGCCTTGAGAAAGCGCCCCACTCCGGTGAGCGTGCCCCCCGTGCCGGCGCCGGCGACGAAGGCGCCGATCAGCCCCCCCGTCTGCTCGAGCAATTCGGGCCCGGTGGTCGTCTCGTGGATCGACGGGTTGGCCGGGTTGGCGAACTGCTCCGTGAGGAACCAGCCGCGCTCCGCGGCGAGGCGCGCCGCGACGTTCTGGAAGTTGCGCGGGTCGTGCGGCGGGGCGTTGGGAGTGACGACGATGGTGGCGCCCAGGGCGGCGAGGGCGGCGCGCTTGTCGGCCGACATCTTCTCCGGCATGACGCACACCAGCCGATAGCCCCGGACGGCCGCCACCAGCGCCAGGCCGACGCCGGTGTTGCCGGCGGTGGCCTCGACCAGGGTGGCGCCGGGCCGAAGAGCGCCGCGCCGTTCGGCGTCGTCGAGGATGGCCAGCGCGATGCGGTCCTTGCCGCTGCCGCCGGGGTTGAGGTATTCGCACTTGCCCAGCAGCGGCACGGGCAGACCGGCGCCGATGCGCGCCAGGTGTACCAGCGGGGTGCGGCCGATCAGGTCGAGGACGGAGCACGGCAGGTTCATGCGCTCCATCATGGCAGGGAAGGAGACGATTGGCCAGCGCGAGAAGGCGGTGTTTTCTCGCGCTGGCCGGCAATGGTAGAATGCGCCAGAGGAGGGCGCCGGCGTGGGGCCATTCGACCAGACAGCGCGACAGATCTCGAAGGAAGACGGCAAGGACTTCTTCGGCTGGCTCGCGGCTCGCCTGGCGCGGCCCTGGCCCGTCCGGTTCGAGCGCTGGGACGACACGCGCCGCACCGTCTGGCCGGGCGGGCCGGAGCGCACCGACGACCTGGTCGGCATCCTCGAGCGCACCGACCGCCCCGATGCGCTCGTGTGGGTCATCGTCGAGGTGAAGGCCGAGCCGGAGAGCGAGTCGTTGCACCAACTGGGCGTCTACCAGTTGCTGCTGGCGCGCGAGGTGAAGGCCGGGCTCGACGGGCCGGAGGTGGGCGGAGTGTTGTTGCACCTGACCGGCCAACCGGCAACCCGCGAGCTGCGGCTGTCGGTGGAAGGCCTCGGGTCGCACCTCGGCGTGGCGCCGCACGTCTTCGACCTGGAGAAGGAAGACGCGGCCGCGACGTTGACGGCCATCGAACAGGGCGAGCTCGGGCTGTGCGTCTTGCCCTGGGTGCCCTTGATGAGTGGCGGAGGCAGGCCGGAACTGATTGAACGGTGGAAGCAGGTCGCGGAGAAGGAACCGAATGAGGAGCGGCGCCGGCGCTTCCGCGACTGGGCGCTTGTGCTGGCGGAGTTGACGAAGGAGTTGCTCAACTGGCAACGAGGACTGGAGGGCTGGATGGTGCGAGAATCACAGATCATCAATGGGTGGAAAAAGGAAGGCCGCGACGAGGGCGTGCTGCTTGCGCGCCGCGCGGCCGTCTTGCGGGCGTTGCGAGTGCGTTTCCAGACCACGGCCCCTGACGACCTACGCCTCGCCATCGAAGGGACGAACGACCCCGATACGCTCGACCGTTGGTTCGACGCCGCGCTGACGGCTTCGACGCTCGACGCGTTCCGCACCGCGCTGCGCCAAGCCCCCTGACCCTTTCCTTGTGAGCGGGGCGCCCACGCCCCGCCCGCCCTTTTCCTCCCGAGCTGACGAACTCCCCCCTCGGCCCTTGCTCCCTCCTCGAATCCTGCTAGATCTTGGGTAGCAGTCTTCCGGGCCCGCACAAGGAGAGCGCCGTGGCCGAGCAACCTCCCCCGCACCACTTCGCCACCCTGGCCGTTCACGCCGGTCAGGCCCCCGACCCGACCACCAAAGCGCGGGCCGTGCCGATCTACCAAACGACCTCCTACCTCTTCGACGACGCCGACCACGCCGCGCGCCTCTTCGCGCTGCAAGAGTTCGGCAACATCTACTCGCGCATCATGAACCCCACGGTGGACGTGCTTGAAAAGCGCGTCGCCGCCCTCGAAGGAGGCGCCGCGGCCCTCGCCCTGGCGTCCGGCCAGGCCGCCGAGACGCTCGCCATCCTCACCCTCGCGAAAGCCGGCGACGAGATCGTCTCAACCACCTCGCTCTACGGCGGGACCTACAACCTCTTCCACCACACCCTGCCGCGCCTCGGCATCACCGTCCGCTTCGCCGCCGCCGACGACTACGACGGCCTGCGCAAGGCCATCAACGAGCGCACCCGCGCCGTCTACGCCGAGACGATCGGCAACCCGCGGCTCGACGTCCTCGACGTCGAGCGCCTCGCCACCATCGCCCACGAGCAGCGCTTGCCGCTCATCGTCGATAACACCAGCGCCTCCCCCGCCCTGTGCCGGCCCATCGAGTCGGGGGCCGACCTCGTCATCGAATCGGCCACCAAGTTCCTCGGCGGGCACGGCACCTCCATCGGCGGAGCCCTCGTCGATTCCGGCAAGTTCGACTGGAAGGCCTCCGGGCGCTTCGCCGAGTTCAGCGAGCCCGACCCGTCGTATCACGGCGTCTCCTACACCGGCGCCTTCGGCCCTCTCGCGTTCATCATCAAGGCGCGCGTGCAGGGACTGCGCGATACCGGAGCGTGCATGTCGCCGTTCAACGCCTTCCTGATCTTGCAGGGCATCGAGACGCTCCACCTGCGCATGCCGCGCCACTGCGAGAACGCCCTGGCCGTCGCCAACTTCCTGAAGCAGCACGCGCGGGTGGCCTGGGTCAACTACCCGGGGCTTGAGGACGGCCCCTACGCGGCCCTCGCCCGCAAGTACCTCCCCGACGGGGCGGGCGCCCTCCTCACGTTCGGCGTCAAGGGAGGTTTCGCCGCCGGCAAGGCGCTCATCAACGCCGTCAAGCTGTTCAGCCTGCTCGCCAACATCGGCGACAGCAAATCGCTGGTGATCCACCCCGCCTCGACGACGCACCAGCAGTTGACCGAGGAGGAGCAGCGCGCCGCGGGCGTCACGCCGGAGATGGTGCGCCTCTCGGTGGGCATCGAAGACGTCCGCGACGTGGTGGCGGACCTCGACCAGGCGCTGGCGGCCAGCCGGGGGTGAGTCATGGGCGACGTTCTCGCGCCCTCCTTCGAAGGAGATTTCACCTTCGCCACCGAGGCCCCCTTTCCCGTCGCCGGCGGAGCGCTCCAGCCCGTGACGCAGCGTTACGCCCTCTACGGCGAGCTCGGCGCCAGGCGCGACAACGTCGTCCTGGTCTGCCACGCGCTCTCCGGCTCGGCGCGCATTGCCGACTGGTGGCCGGAGTTGATTGGCCCCGGCCGGCCCCTCGACACGGCGCGCTTCTGCGTGCTCGGCATCAACGTCCTCGGCTCGTGCTACGGCTCGACCGGGCCGCGGTCGCTCAACCCGCAGACGAACCGGCCCTACGGCGGCGACTTCCCCACCGTTCGCATCGCCGACATGGTGCGGGCCCAGGCGCGCTTGCTCGATCACCTGGAGGTCGATCAGTTGCACGCCGTCGTGGGCGGGTCGATCGGTGGGATGCAGGCGCTGTCGTGGGCGGTGCAGTTTCCCGACCGCGTGCCACGCTGCCTGGCCATCGGCGCCGCCCCACTCAACGCGATGGCGCTCGCTCTGAGCCATCTCCAGCGCGTCGCCATCCGCTCTGACCCGAAATGGCGCCAGGGAGAGTATCCGCCCGACGATCCCCCGGCGGCGGGCCTGGCGCTGGCGCGCGGGCTGGCGATGTGCTCCTACAAGTCGGCGCAACTCTTTCAGGAGCGCTTCGGCCGGCGGCCCAACCGCAGCAGCGAGCGCCCCGCCGAGCGCCTCGCCGACCGCTTCGACGTGGGCGGCTACCTCGACCATCAAGGCAACGGCTTCGTCGGGCGCTTCGACGCCAACAGCTATCTCATCGTGTCCAAGGCGCAAGACACCTTTGACTTCGGCGAGCCCGAGGAGGAGCGCATCGCCCTCGGCCGCATCGCGGGCCAGGTGACCACGATCGGCATCGCCAGCGACTGGCTGTTTCCTCCCGAGGACGTGCGCGATCTGACGGCGCGGATGCGGGCGGCGGGCGCGCGCGCCGACTATTTCGAGCTGCCCTCGACGCACGGGCACGACGGGTTCCTCGCCGACATGGACCGGCTGGCCCCGCTGCTGGCGGCGGCGCTGTGCTAACGAGAGGCCCCGTCACTCCGCGTCGAACGCGATCACCACGCACGTGGCGTTGTCGCGCGAGCCGCGCTCCAGCGCCGTCTGCACGAGCTCCTCGGCCCATTCCTGGGGGGCGCGATGGCGGGCGGCGCCTGCGCGGAGGTCGTCGTTGGTGACGTGATTGGTCAGGCCGTCGCTGGCGAGGATGAGGCGGTCGCCGGTGTGCGGCTCGAAGGGGCGCACCTCGGCGCCCTCCGTCATCTCGGCGCAGCCCAGGAAGCGATAGAGGACGTTGCGCCAGGGGCTGTGTCTGGCCTGGTCGGCGGTGATGGTGCCGTTGCGCTGGAGCGCTTCGGCAACGGTGTGGTCGATGGTGAGTTGCTCCACCTCGCCGTTGCGCACCAGGTACGCCCGGCTGTCGCCAACGCCGGCCACGAAGAACTGGTTGGCCTGCTGGACGGCGAGGACGGCCGTGGTGCCCATGCGCCGCCCGGTCGCCTGGGCGTGGCTGGCGTCGATGATGGCCTGGTTGGCCTGGGCGAGGGCCTGCTGAACGGCCCGGTTGGGGTCTTCGTGGGCGGCCAGGCGGTCCTCGACGATGCGCGGGATGAGTTCGGCGGCCAGCCCACTGGCCATTTCGCCGCACTCTTGCCCGCCCATGCCGTCGGCCACCAGGAAGACGTGGCGGGCGGCATCGACAACGTAGCGGTCTTCGTTATTGGGGCGCCGCCCCTGGGCGCTGTAACCGCCAAAGTGGACCACGAATTCCGCCATGACGCCCTTCCCCCGACGGTGAACGGCCGCGCCCCTGCAAGTTGCCTCTTCACAATTCTACACCGCGCGCCGGGGCCGTGCCAGGTTCGGCGCAACGCCCCGGGCCGGTTTGGCTACAATTGAGGTGGGGGAGAGTAGGGCCCGGCGTGGGCAGGAAGGTTCGACGGGCGCCCGGCAACGATTGCGCCAACTTTAACGAGGCCTCTGCGACTTCCGAGAAGGGCCGCCATGCCGTTTCTGCGCCAGCGCCGCCGTCGCCCCGAGATCATGGACCAACCCGACCTGGCGCCGGCGCGTCACCACCGCGCTCTGCGCGGGCTGGCCCGCATCAACTTCTTCAGCGGCAGCGCGCGCATCCTCTGGCCGGCGCTCGTCGCCCTGGCCCGTGAACAGGCCCCCCGGCCGTTGCGCCTCCTCGACGTGGCCGCCGGCGCCGGCGACGTCCCCCTGCGCTTGTGGCGCCGGGCGCGCCGTGCCGGGCTCGACTGGGACGTGCAGGGCTGCGACCTCTCCCCCGTGGCGACCGAGCACGCCCGCGCGGCGGCGGACAAGGCCGGCGCGGCCGTGCGCTTCTTCGTCCACGACGCCCTCGACGGCTCGCCGCTGCCCGCCTGCGACGCCGCGGTCTGTTCGCTGTTCCTGCATCACCTCGACGAGGACCAGGCCGTGCGCCTGTTGCTCGCGCTGGCGGGCCCCCCGAGCGAGCCCCGCCTGGTCCTGGTCAACGACCTGACGCGCAGCCTGGTCGGCCTGGCCCTGGCCCACGTCGCCACCCGGCTGCTCTCGACCTCCGGCGTCGTCCACGTCGATGGGCCGCGCTCGGTCGAAGGGGCCTTCACCCCCTCCGAAGCGCTGGCCCTGGCCCAGCGCGCCGGACTGCGCGGCGCCACCGTGGCGCGGCGCTGGCCCTGCCGCTGGCTGTTGACGTGGAGGCGGCGCGGTTAACCCTCCCTCCGGGGCTTTCTGTCATGAGCCTTTCCTTGCTGAGCATCGGGACGGCCGTCCCCGCCACGAACATCAGTCAAGCGGACGCCCTGCGCCTCGCCCAGTCGCTGGCGAGCCCCACGCGGGAGCAGGCGACCTGGCTGCCGGGCATGTACGGAGGCACCGGCATCGGCGCACGCCAGTTCGCCCTGCCCCCCGCATTGATCCGCGACGTCCTGGATGGCACGCGCCTCTCCGGCTCGGTCTTCCTGCCCAGCGGGGCCCCCGACGACCACGGGCCGACCACCGCCCAGCGCATGGAGCACTACGCCGAATTGGCCCCTCCCCTCGCCCTGCGCGCCGCCGCCGTCGCGCTGACCGCGGCCCCGCTGGCGCCCGAATCCCTCACCCACCTGATCACCGTCTCCTGCACGGGCTTCTTTGCCCCTGGCCTCGATCGCATTCTCATCGAAGAGCTGGGCCTGCCAAGGACCGTTCAGCGCACGCACGTCGGCTTCATGGGCTGCCACGGCGCCCTCAATGGCCTGCGCGTCGCCAGCGCGTTCGCCGGCGCCGATCCGCACGCCCGCGTGCTCCTCTGCGCTGTCGAGCTCTGCACCCTGCACTATCACTACGGCTGGTGCCCCCAGACGATGGTGGCCAACGCCATCTTTAGCGACGGCGCCGCTGCCTTGGTGGGCGTGGCCGGGGAAGCAGCGCCGGGCGCCGCCTGGCGCCTGGCCGCGTCGGGGTCGTTTCTACTCCCTAATTGCGCCGACGCCATGACCTGGACGATCGGCGACCACGGTTTCGAGATGACGCTGGCCAAGGGCGTCCCGGGGCTGATCGCCCGGCAACTTCGGCCCTGGCTGGAAGGCTGGCTCGGCGAACAGGGGCTGAGCGTGGAGGACGTGGGGTCGTGGGCGGTCCATCCGGGCGGGCCGCGCATCCTGGGGGCTGTCGAGGAGGGGCTGGGGCTATCGCCGCACGCCCTGACGACCTCGAGGGCGGTGTTCGCCGAGCACGGCAACATGTCCTCGCCCACGGTGCTGTTCATCCTCGAGCGCATGCGCCGCGCCGGCGCGCCGCGCCCCTGTCTGGCCATGGGCTTCGGGCCCGGGCTGATGACCGAGGTGGCGCTGTTCGTCTAGGGCGAGCGGCAGGAGTTGGTTTGCCGTAGGACGGCTCTCCCGAGCCGTCCGGGCCTGGAGGACGGCTCAGGAGAGCCGTCCTACAAGTCGTCTCCCGTCTCGTTCGTCAGTCCAGCAGCCAGCGCGCCAGGTTCAGGTAGAGCAAGATGGTGACGACGTCCACGCCGGCCAGCACGACCGGGCCGGCGGCGACGCGCGGGTCCAGGCGGAGCAACCGCAGCACCAGCGGGACCGTCAGCCCCAGCACCGCCGAGAGGGCCACGCCCCCGGCAATCCCTCCCAGGAGCGCCACGGCCACCCGCGGCAACCCGAGCCAGGCCAGCGCCACCAGCCCGACGGCGAGCCCGCAGGCGCTGCCGAGCAGCAAGCCCGTCACCAGCTCTCGGCGGAGCTGGCCGGGCAGTTCCTTCCAGTTGGGCCTCTGGCCCTGTAGCAGGTGGACCGTCAGGCTGACCGACTGGCTGCTGACGCTCTCGGCGAGGTTCAGCACCACCGGGAAGAACAGGGCCAGCGACGCCGTCCGGGCCAGCGTGTCCTCGAAGGCCCCCGCCAGGAAGGCCGCCAACAGCCCGCCGACCAGGTTGCAGCTCAGCCAGGGAAAGCGGCGGCGGAACGCCGTCAGGGGCGACTGTCCCGGGTCGGCGTGCGCATGGCCGGCCACGCGCACGCCGATCCGCTGAAAGAGCTCGTTGCGCTGCCGGTCGTCGCTGAGGTTCTCGAGCCCCTCGGTGTAGAGCTCCACGTCCACGACGCCGACCAGGCGTCGCTCCGCGTCCACCACCGGCAAGGCCAGGAAGCGGTGCTGGAGGAAGAGCTCGCACGCCTCCCGGACGGTCGCCCCCTCGGGCAAGGCCACCGGCTGGCGGACCATGGCCTCGGCCAGCGGGCAGTCCGGCCGGGCCAGCAGCAGGCGCCGGGTCGGGACCACGCCTTCCAGCCGGCCCTCCCCGCCCACGACGTAGAAGTAGACGATGCGCTCCGAAGGCGGATTGGCCTGGAGCCACTCCAGGGCCGCGCCGACGGTCTGGTCCGCGCGCAGGCGGGTACACTCCCGGCGCACGTGGGGGGTGAGGGCTATCCAGGTTGGCGTTCGAGTGCAGGGGCATGGTCGTTCGTTTGGTTGTGGGGCCATTTCGAGAACAGCCACTCGCGCAACCGCAGGAACGGCGACTCGATGAGGCAGAACGTCAGCACCGCGACGGCCGCCGAGGCCGCGACGAAGAAACCAAAGCTGGCCAGTTGGTGCAGCAGGGGGGACTGCTCGGCGAAGGGCAGGAGCCTCAGCGCGAGCCCGGCCAACGGATGGTGCAGGTAGAAATGATTGAGGTACGAGCCAAACGACAGGCGCGACAGGACGTAGAAGGCCCGCGAATCGAGGACGGTCAGCCACGCCCGTGGCGTCAGCAGAAACCAGGTGCAGGAGCCGAAGACCAGCGCGTAACAGGTGTAGTTGAAGGCACCGCCCGCGCTCTTGCGGAACAGCAGGAAAATGCAGGCAGCCGCCAGCACCGGCCAGGCCGAGCCGGCCAGCCCTCTCTTGGAGCGGTCGCCGGCAAAGACTTCGAGGTGGGCCAGGAACAGGCCCATCACGAGCCCGTCGGCCCGGGCATGGATCGGAGTGTAGAGGTAGCGCTCGGCGTCCTTGCCCTCGACCGGCGTGCCGAACTGGCCCGTCAGGGACCAGCTATACTTCACGCGGCGATGAGTGACACATTCTCAAAGGTCTGGAAGTTGTGGGTGAGAAGGGTGTCCATAGCGGCCTTGTGCTTGGAAGGGAGATCGTTGAGGCACTGCTGGATAGCGGTGTGGAATTTGTCGTAGT
>JBBSEZ010000289.1:0-12902 GCA_038239195.1 Gemmatales bacterium | reverse complement strand
CGGGCCGGCGGCCCGGGGCCGCCGGGCCCGGGGGCCCGCGGGCTCGGGCGCGCGGGGGGCGGGGGGGGCCGGGGGGGGGGGGGGGGGGGGCGCGGCGGGGGGGGGGGGGGGTGGTGTGTGGTGGGGTGGGTGGTTGGGGTGGGGGGGGTGTGGTGGGGTTGGGGGGGGGGGGGGGGGGGGCGGGGGGGGGGGTGCTGCCCGGGGGGGGCGGGCGCCCCGCCCCCGGCGCCCCCCCCCCCCCCCCCCCCCCACGACCGGAGGCTCATCTTGTCGCCCACTCCAGCACGGCGCGCACGTCCTCCTCCGTCACTTCGAACAGCGCCACCTCGCCCAGCCGGCGCGGCAGCACGAAGCGCAGCCGCCCCGCCTCCGCCTTCTTGTCGCTGCGCATCACCGCCAGCAGCTCGTCCGCCGGCCAGCGCGCCGGAAACGCCGGCAGGCCGAACGCCTGCAACAGGTTGCGCTGCCGTTCGGTGAGCGCCTGTTCGATCAGCCCCTTGCGCTCCGCCAGGCGGCTGGCGCAGACCATCCCGGCCGCGACGGCCTCGCCGTGCAGCCACGCCCCGTAGCCGGCCACCGTCTCGAAGGCGTGGGCGAAGGTGTGGCCGTAGTTCAGCGCGGCCCGCGCCCCCGTCAGCTCGCGCTCGTCGCGCTCCACCACGTCCGCCTTGAGCCGGCAGCTCCGCTCCACCAGGTGGCCCACGGTCTCTGGCCGCTGGCGCAGCACGTCTTCGACGTGGCCTTCGAGGTACGCGAACAATTCGGGATCGAGAATGACGCCGTACTTGACGACCTCGGCCAGACCGCTGCGGTACTCGCGCCCGGGGAGCGTTGCGAGCACGGCGACGTCGATCCAGACGCCGGCCGGCTGGTGGAAGGCGCCGATGAGGTTCTTGCCGCGCGGGTGATTGACGCCGACCTTACCGCCGACGGAGCTATCGACCATCGCCAGCAGGGTCGTCGGCACCATGAGCAGCGGCAGCCCGCGGTTGTAGGTGGACGCGGCGAAGCCTGCCAGGTCGCCGACGACGCCCCCGCCCACGGCGACGACGAGCGTTTTCCGGTCGGCGACCATCTCCGCGAGCCGGTCGTACAGCGCCGACGCCGACGCGAGCGACTTGGTCGTCTCGCCCGCGGGCATCGCCTTGACGGCGGGGCGAAACCCGGCCGCGCTCAACGATCGGGCGACGGCCTCGGCGTGGGGGACGACGTTCTCGTCGGTGACGACGAGGGCGGGGCCAGGCCGGGCGCGCGCCGCCGCGAACGCCCCCAGCCCGGGAACGTCGTCGCTGGTCACGTGGACGTCGTAACTGCGCTCGCCGAGATTGACGTGGACGGGGGGCATGGTGTGTTGCAAGGCCTCGGGGTGGGCGAGGTAAACTTAACGAACCCGTCGGCAAACCGCAACGCATCTCGGGCCCATCTGTCGTTCGCTGCCGTCGAGCGTTCCCGCCAACGGAGCTCGGGTGAGGTGGTTCCTTGCGACGCCGACTGGCAGTATAATCGAAACAGGAAAACCCGAGTGGTCGAAACACAGGGGCCAGAACGTGCTGACCCGGAACCATCGTCAGGAAGCGCTGACGAAAGCGTACGTCCGGGCCATCGCTGCGCATGCAGGGTTGACGGTGAGCGAGCCGGAGAACGACTACGGCATCGACATGACCTTGCGTGCCATCACGCTGCGAGGCAAGCGCCGCCGCGACGTTGGTCCCCAGGTCGATCTCCAGTTGAAGAGCACCGCGCAAAGCGCTGTCCGCGACACGCACCTGGCCTACGATCTTGCGGTCGCGAACTACGACGATCTCCGGGCCCACAGCCCCCTCTCTCCGCGGCTTTTGATCGTGCTGGTCCTGCCGGCAGACGAAGCGCGGTGGTTGAGCCAGTCTGACGACGAACTGGTCCTCCGACACTGTGCCTACTGGCTCTCGCTCGCGGGCTACCCGGAGACGGCGGCAAAGCACACGGTTCGCGTGTCGATCCCGATGACGAACGTCTTCTCCGTGCCCGCGCTGCGCGACCTCATCCAACGCTTGAACGAAGGAAAAGATCCATGACGCTTGCAAATCCCTGGATCGACCCGCGCGTCGCGCAGGTGAGGCCCGAAGCCGTCCGGGCGTATCTGGTCGAGCACGGCTGGAAAGAAGTCGGCCCCGCCAGCAACCCCCACCTGGTTCGCTACGAGGTGCCCGACAACGAGGAGGCGCCGACCTTGTTCGTGCCGACTCTCGTCGATCGAGGGCCGGGGCTCCAGTGGATGATCGAACTCATCGGCGACCTGGCCCGCTGGCAAGGAAAGTTTGCCGGAGACTTGCTCACCGACGTTCTTCAGCAAAGGGCCCAGCGCGAGATGAACGGAACCGTGCCGGTCCCCTGACGCCGCCGGGCCCTGCTCGCTCGCAGGGCCCGCTCCGGCCGTCGATCACTTCTTCTTCGGCACCTTCTCCTCGCGCCGCGCCTCCAGATACGCGATCAGGTCCGCGAAGTCCTGGAGCGTCATGCCCTCGTTTAGCCCGTTCGGCATCGTGGACACCGGCGAGAACGCCCGCTCCTCGACGTTCTTCTTCAGAACGCTGTGCGCCTTGCCCTCCGCGTCCGTCAGGTTGATCGCGTCGGCCGTCTCGCCCTTGAAGACGCCCGTCAACGTCCGCCCCGCCGTCGTGGTCACCACGAGCGTCTCGTAGCCCTGGGCGATGACCTTCGACGGCTCCAGGATCGACGTCATCAGCTCCTCGCGCTTGTAGCGCAGCCCGATCCCCGCCATCTCGGGCCCGACCTGTCCGCCTCTGCCAGCGACCGCGTGACACTTGACGCACGCCAGCCCCTTGAGGTCGTGGAACAGGCGCTCCCCGCGTTTGGCGTCGCCGGCGCTGCGCCGGGCGAAGGCGCGGTAGTCCTCGAGGCCCAGCTTCGCCTTGCCGCCCTGCAAGAAGGCGTAGCGCTCGGCCTCGCCCGAGACGGCCACGCTGAATTCCCACGGCCCGCTCTGGTTGCCGCACCGGACCAGCAGGGAGTTCTTGCCCTTCTGCAACGTCACGCGCACCTTGTCCTGGTTGTAGGCCCAGGCCCGGCTGCCGTTGAAGTCGAAGGCCTTCTTGCCGTTGAGCCAGACCGCCAGCGTGTCGTCGCTGCCGAGCAACAACTCCGCGCTCCGCGCCGTGGCCGACTCGATCTCGGCATGCGCGTAGGCCACCGCGTTCTCGGTCGGAGAGAAACGCGAGGCCAGATTGACCTTGCCGTGCGAGAACAGCGCGGCCCGCGCCGGCGCCCACTTCACCTGCTGGCCTGCTCCCGCGTAGGCGGCGTCGAACTTGAGCTCGCGCTCCGGCGGGTGGGCCTTGCCGTTGTCGGGGAAGGGGCCGATCAGCTTCCACTCCACGATCGGCGAGAACGTGGCGTAGATCCCGCGCAGCTCCGGCAACAGGTCGGCCGGCACCTCGCGCCGCTTCACCAGTTGTTCGAGCGCCGGCAGCACCTCCATGCGAACGGCCGTCAGGGCCTGGCGCGAGGCGGTGCGCAGGTCGGCGTTCTTCGAGCTCAGCCCCGTCAGATAGGCGCTCAACGCTCGCTTGTCCGGCATCTTCGCCAGGGCCCCGAGGGCGTCGAACTGCGTTCCCTCCTCGCTCGCCGCCTTGATGAGCGCGGGCACCGCGTCGCGCGCCTTCAGCGCCCCCAGCGCCTGAATGCTCGCGGCCCGGACCGTCGGGTCGCGATCGCCGAGGCGCGGCAACAGGTGCTTCGCCACGGAGCGGTCGCCGAGCTGGCCCAGCGCCGTCGCGGCCGCCCGGCGGACGGCCGGCTCGGCGCTGGCCAGGCCCTTGACGAGCGCCGCTTCCGCCGTGCGAGCCTTCAGCGCCCCCAGCGCGTTGAGCGCGGCGATCTGCACCGCGGCCGGTTCGGCGGGGCCCGCCACGGCGGCCAGCGCGGCGACGGCCGCCGGCGTGCCCGCCTTTTCCAGGCCGGCGATCGCCTCCCGGCGCAGCGCCTCGGGGTGGCGCCGCTCGCGCAGCACGTCCACGAGGAAGGGCACCTTATCGGCGGTCCGCAGCCCGGCGACGGCGCGGAGCACGTCGGCGCGTGTGGCGCCGTCCTTCTCCCGGGCGAACTGCGCCGCGAGCGGTTTGAGCGTTACCGGGTCGTTCATGTCGAGGAGGGCCAGAACGGCGGCCTTGCGCACGGCGGCGGACCTGTCGGCGAGCGCGCCGAGGACGGCCTCGCGAACGACGGGGGTGCCTTCCCAGGCGACGTCGCGCGGGGGCGGCTTCTGGCGGGCGGGTTGGGTGCCCCACCAGGTGCCGGCGTAGAGCTTGCGGTCCTTGTAGACGCGTCCCAGCGCCTCCACCGCCCAGGCGCGCAGGGCCTCGTCCTTGAAGGTCGGCAGCGCCTCGGCGAGCTGCTTGACCGCCGTCGCGTTGTACTCGTCGGCGAACGCCAGCTGCAACGTCTCCCGCACGTTCGGCCTGGTCGTGCTCGCCAGCTCGTCGAGGAGGGGCTTCCACGTCCAGACCGTGCCGCGCTTCTTGAGGGCGTCGGCCAGGGCGCGGCGAACGAAGACGTCGGGCTCGTCGAGGTTCTTCACCGCCCTGAAGTGGTGCGTGGCGCCCAGGCCGAGGCCGGCCTGGAGACGTACCTCCGGCTGCGGGTCGGCGTGGGCGGCGATCAGAATGGCGTGGGCCTTCACCTCCGTCGCCACGCGCACCGCTTCGAGGCGCGGCCCCACGTCCTTGCTCGCCAGTGCCAGCCCGGCCAGCCTCGCCGTGCGGCTGAGCGCGCCCTCGAGCTCCCCGCGCGCGTCGATCGCGCGGGCGGCCCAGAGCAGGTGCTGCTTGGCCTTCGGGCCCTTTTTCGGGTCGGCGATCGCGGCCGCGGCGAGCTTGAAGAAGGCGTTGTGCTCGGCGGGCGTTTCGCGCGCCTTCTCCTCAAGCCGGCGCTGGATGCGCAGCCGCTCGCCGTGCGCGGGATGGTCGAGGGCCTTGACGAGCCCCGCCACGGTGTCGGCTTCCTTCCCGCGCGGCGCCGGGCTCACGTCTTTGCCGGTGTACGTCACCTTCCAGATGCGCCCCGCCTTCTTGTTGTTCAGCCACCCGCTATGGCCCCAGTCCGTCACGTAGAAGCCGCGCCCATCCGCGGTCGGCCGCAAGGTGAACGGCCGAAAGTCCTTCACCCCCGTCCCCGTGGGACCCATGAAGACGATCTCATCGACCAACTTGAAGCCGGCCCCCTGGGGCGCCACCTTGACGGCGGACACGAGGCCCTTGCCCCATTCGCAGTGGAAGATTCGTCCGCGATACTTTTCGGGCAGGCCATCGTCGAGATAGACC
This sequence comes from Gemmatales bacterium, assembly GCA_038239195.1. GTDB lineage: Bacteria > Planctomycetota > Planctomycetia > Gemmatales > Gemmataceae > JBBSEZ01. Next base: position 7,584 of record JBBSEZ010000289.1, on the reverse strand, counting down.
CAGCCGCCGCAGGGCGAGCCGCCGCCAAAGTCCGCGATGGGAGGCAAGACCTCCTTCGGGCGCCGGGTGTGGGCCCAGGGGTAGCCCATGCGGGCGCCGCGCGGCAGGTACATGAAGCGCGTGTCCCAGCCGGCACCGTCGTCGGTGTTGTCGCGCACGAAGATGCGGTCGTGCTCGTCGAGCGGGACGTCGAGGTGGTTGCGCGTCCCGGCGGCGAAGACCTCGAGGCCCGAGCCGTCGGGGCGGAAGCGGATCACTCCACCGCCTTCGAGGCTGACGTGATGGCCCTCCTTGCTCCAGCGCCAGCGGCCCTCGGCGACGTGGACGCTGCCGAGGTGCTTCTCCTTGCGCGCCATTTTGGGGATGCCCTTGTCGCCGATGCTGACGTAGAGCCAGCCGTCCATCCCCATGCGAATGCCTGAAGGAATGTGGTCGTTGAAGCTCGGCAGGCCCGCCACCCTGGGGCCGAGGTCGTTGAAGAGGTCCTCGCGCTTCGCCGGCCTGCCCCTCCGGTCCAGCGTGAAGACGCTCACGTAGGGGGCGTGGACGACGTAGAGCTTGTTGCCGACGAGCTCGAGCCCCATGACGGCCCACATTTTGTCGGCGATCAGCACCTTCTTCCCGGGATCGCCGCGTTCGAGCAGCCAGATCTTGTCGATGTTCTTGGTGGGCGGCCCGCGCATGTCCATCGGGTCTTCGGCGAAGTAGACGTCGCCGTTGGGGGCCACGCACAGGGCGGTCGGCGCCTCGATGGCGGGCGCTTCGAGCACGAGCTCGACGGCGAAGCCAGGCGGCACCTTCGGCATCGGCCGGGGCGGAGAGAGGGGCGTGACGAAGGCGAGAGCATGGTGGGAGACGGGGACGGTGAGGAACAGGCAGGCGAGCAGGGCCAGGCGCGACATGGGAGGGTGCCTCTCGGACACGGGCCGCGGGCGGACACGGTTCACGATAACTTGCCAAGACGACCGGCAGGAACAGGCATGCTTGTAGGACGGCCCTCCTGAGCCGTCCATGCCCGGAGGACGGCTCAGGAGGGCCGTCCTACAGCAAACCAACTCCTGCCGCTCGCCCAAAGGATCGCGCGCGTCAGTCGTCCCAGTCCTTCCCAAGGACGTTCCCATCATCGGGGGAGATGGCGTTCTTGAGCGTGGCGGGCGAGAGCTTCTTGAGGTCCAGCATGCGGACGCTGCCATCCGCGAGCGCGACCAGCGGCCTGCCGCCGTAGGCCTTGCCGAAGTCGGGGATGGGCTTCCCCGCGTCGTAGGCGACGTCCGCAGGCTTCGTCCAGGGGACGGCGTTGCTCGCCTCGACGGCCAGGATCGTGTTGCTCGTCCCGTCGGGGATGTTCCCGATGCTGTAGCGCGTCTTGCCTCCGTTGAACAGGGCGCCCGGGCCGGAGAAGACCTGGTAGACGGTGTAGCCCTTCCGCTTTACGCTGACGCGCGGTGAGGCGAACGCCTTGGGCATCTTCTCCACGAGAGGGAGGTTGTGCTTGCTGTCCCAGGGCTCGTCCAGCTTGAACTTCTCGAAGAGCGCCTTCTCGCCGACGTACGGCAGAAGGCGCACGCGCCAGCTCAGGAGCTGCTTGCCGTCCTTGCCGATCGCGTCGCCGGGCAGGGCACCACCCTTGTCCGAACTGTAGTTGTGGACCGCCAGCGCGATCTGCTTGAGGTTGTTGGCGCTGGCGACGCGGTTCCGCGCGTCCGTCACGCGCAAAACGGCGCTGCCGGCGAGCTTCGCCGGGTCGATGGCCGGGCTGGCCGGCTCGTCCGCCGGCAGGGCCTTGGCCGGCGCGGGGCCCGGGGCGGCCCGGGGACCGCTCGCGCTTGCCGCGATCGTCATTGCTGTCGCGAACGCCACCCACGTCATTCTTGCCATCCGCGTGCCCTCCCGAAGACTGGCTCGCCAAGAGTGTTTTGCCATCGTGCAGGGTAAGCGACAGGGGCTCGTCTGTCCAGGGAGTGGCGCGATTCTTTGCTCGCGCGCCCATTCTGCGGCAGGGCTCGTCCTGCGGGATACGGGCTCGGCTACGCCGCGCTGGGCCCCTGGCGATTGCGAGATGGCCCTTCCACAAATAGCTCGCCAGTCGGGCCACCCCCTGGCGACGGCCTTGCGAAGCGAACGTCCATGCAGAGTGCTAACACTCTGCTAACTCCAGCTAAAAAGTCACAACCTATTTATCAGCAGATGCTTACGACATTTCAATCGCCGCCCTGGGCGTACCCGAGGGCTGAAAAAGGTCGATTTGCTAACACTCTGCTAACGCTCGACAAGTCGCAAGCCGTTTCAAGAAAACAACTTGCGTAGAAGGACTCCGCGAGCTCGCCTCGGCGGGCCCTTTTCAGGCTTGCGGAAAATAGCGCACCTTGGGGGGCATGCCTTCTCTTCGCAAGAACCCCTCACTTCCGCACCATTTCTTCAGGAGCCGTGAGATTTCGACCCTGGCCGTTTTCGACTCCCCCAACCCAAGGAGCTCCCGACACTCTTGGGGAGTGATCGAACCGTGGTCCTCGACGTAGGCCCGGACCATCTCGGCAAAACGGATCGGGTTGATCCCTTTGGTCTTCGTGTAGGCGGCCTTGCCGAGCAGGTCTCCGGCGACCGCCTTCGTGAGGTGGAAGGTTGCGGCCGCGGTACGACCTCGCCGCTCGAGGATCCCGGTGGTCGGCTGGGCGAACTGGTCGAGAACGCCGCGGACCGCGTTGCGAGGAAGTTGAAGGAGCTCCGAGGCGGACAGGGTGTCGATGAAGGCGTGTTCGCGCAGGTAGGTGAGGATCAAAAGGCCATCGAGGTCGATCGCCCGCCCGTCCTCTCGCCATTTGGCCACGAGTCGGGCCATTCGCTCGTCGCAACTGCCGTCGTAGATGCGAAGAGTGACCCGCGTGCCGTCGGACTCGTACTGAGGAAGTCGCTTGCCGTAGCTCAGCAGGGGAATGAAGATGCGCAACCGGCCAGTCCCGGCCCGCTCGACGAGTCGGAGCTTCTCGAATGCTTCCGCCAGTGCCCTGTTTCGGCTGATCGGCTCCGCGCGCAAGATGTTCTGCGGGCTGATGTTCGCGAGGAAGCCGCCCGGGCTCGTCACCACGAGCTCTCGGGGGGCGTGCCGGATGAGGACTTCGCTGGGATCGAGGTAGTCCCGGTGGGTCACGGCGTTGAGGACTGCTTCTCGCACCGATTCCAGTGAAAACGCCGGAATGCGGAGCTTGTGGATCCCCACCGAGAGCTCGTGTTCGGGGTTGGCCGGCCCGGAGAAGGCGTGCTCGATCTGTTCCAGGACATTCAACAGACCGGAGCGAAAAGAGTCGTTCCGGGCCACCGAGGTCGGCTGCGTCTGGTAGACGTAATGGACCTGGTGCTGCGGGCAACGCTCGATAATCGTCCTCTCCCGTCCGAACAGCAAGAGCCCGGTGTGGGTGACCTTCCCGCCTCGTAAAGCTCCCAACCCCGTGAGAAACTCCCTCTCCCGCACCTTGAGCAACTCAGACTCCGGGTTGATGCGACGCAGCACGTTTTTCGCTCGGGCAATCTCGACGACGTCGAGGTCCTCCACCTCTACGCCTTCAGCCGGTTCGCCGCTCCAATCCACGGCCCCCGTGGCAACGCGAGCGCGGAGGAAACTTTGCGGGTCGAGGGGCAGACAATTCTTGCCGACGCGCTTCTTGAACAATCCCGCCGCGGTGCCATAAGGGGGCGAACTTCCCTTCGGGACGCGCACGACGAGCAACTTGCCGGTCCCTTCCGGCACGGTGAGCTCGTCGAGCTCGACGGAGAGGTTCGGCCTCGTTAGGTTGTAGATTTGCTGCCGCCAGTGGTCGAGGTTGTAGTTGCCGGCCCCGTGAATCGCCGCCCGGCCCTGCGTCTTGTCTTCCACGCCGAAGACGACCGCCCCGCCGTCCGCGTTCGCCATGCAAACGGCGTACTCGACGGCGGTCTTGAGGTCCTCGCGGGTGCCCGTCCATGCTTTGAAGTCCAGCCAGTGGGTCTCGAGGTCGTCGCCGAGAGAGTGGTCCAGATGATCGAGGAGGGCCAGGATCTCAGGGTTTGTGGGAATGCTCACGTTCTCGATCCTCCGCTGTAGGCGCATCCACGTCCGCTTACGGGCCCTTCCCCGTGTCCCTGGCAAAGCCAGACCGCTCACCCCACTCCGCGGCGCCCAGCACGCGCACGGCCCCGCCCTCGTCCAGCGCCAGCCCGGTGTGCCGTTCGACCTCCCGGCGCAGGTCCGCCGCCCCTCCCTCCGCCGGCGCCGGCACGTCCAGCAGCATGGCCGAGCCGGTGCCCGCCGTCGCGAACGACCGTCCGTCGGGGCGGAAGGCGAACCGCCGCAACTTCGCGTCGCAGGGCAGCGGAGCGGAGAGTGGCCAGCCCGTCTCCGCGTCCCATAGCCGCACCGCGTCCGTTGAGGTCACCGTGCCCGTGGTGCGATCGACGATCTCCTCGCCGCTCCCCGTGGCCAGCAACCGCCCGTCGGGGCTGAACGTCACCCCCTGGACCGGGTAGTCGTGAGCCAGGGGCCGCCCTCGGCCCCGACCCGTGTCGGTGTCCCAGGTTCGCGCCTCCCGTCGCCGGCTGGCGACCGCCAGCCAGCGCCCGCCGGGGTGGAAGGCCGCCGCCTCCGGGGGGTGAGGCAGGAGAAGCTCGGCCCGAGGCCGCCCCGTCGCCACGTCCCACGTGCGGAGGGTCGGGTCGAACCGGGCCAGCACCGCCGCGCGCCGCCCGTCGGGGCTGAGGGCCAGCCCCCAGACGGGCGCGTCGTGGTCCCACGGCTCGCCCCGTTCCCGCCCCGTGTCGGCGTTCCAGCGCCGCACCTGCCAGCGCCGGGCCTTGCCTCTCGCGGGCCGACTGCCTGCGGTCAAGAGAGATTGGCTGTCCGGCTCGTACTGCGCCGCCCAGGTGCCGCCCTGTAACCGGATCGGCGGCAGGCTCGGCCGGCCACTCTCCGCGTTCCAGAGCCGCACGGAAGCGAGGTCGCCGGTCATCACCTGCCGGCCGTCGGGGCGGAACGCCGCGAAGTGGACCTGCTTCTCGTGCCCGGGCAACTCGTGGAGTCGCCGGCCGCCCGCCACGTCCCACAGGTACGCGGCGCGCGCCGCGCGGCCCTCGGCGGGCTGGCCGGTGTCGAGGACGGCCGTCAGCAGGCGCCTGCCGTCCGGGCTGAACGAGGCCAGGTTGACGGGAGCGTCGTGCTTCAGCGGCGCGCCCACCGGTCGCCCGCTGGAGGCGTCCCACAGCCGCGCCGCCTTGTCGTGGCCAGCGGTCGCGACCTGGGCCCCGTCGGGGCTGAAGGCCAGGGCGTGGACGAGGCCGCCGTGGGGGTAGACTGCCCGCGCTGCCCTGCCGTCCATCGACCACAGGGCGACGGTCCCATCCAGGCTGGCCGTCAGGGCGTGGGCCCCATCGGGGCTGAAAGCGACCGCCTGGACCGCGCCGTGGTGCCGGCGCAGGGCCTCCGCCGGCAGGGTGGATTCGGGGCTCCAGAGCCAGAGGCTGCCGTCGTCGGCCCCGCTCAGGGTAAGGCCGCTGAGGGGGTGGATCGCCACCGCGTTGACCCGAGCGGGTTGGCGCAAGACGCGGTTCACGATGGCCGCGCCGCGGGCGTTGACCAGCCAGCGGCGCACCGTCTGGTCCCAACTGCCTGTCACCGCGACCATCAGCCCGTCCGAGTCGGGCCTCCCCGGCGCGAACGCGACCGCGGACACGGCGCCCTGGTGGGGCAGTGGCTTGCCGACCGGCCGGCGCTTCCGCACGTCCCACAGCCAGGCGGTGGAATCGAGGCAGCCCGTCAGGAGCAACCCGCCATCGGGGCTGAAGGCGAGCGCCTGAACGCGACTGGGGTGGACCAGGTCCTCGCCGCGGGGCTGTCGCGTCCTGGCGTCCCAGAAGCGCACCGTACTGGCCGAGGCGGTCGCGAACAGCCGGCCATCGGGGCTGAAGGCGACGCCTCGGACGGGGGCCGGGTGAGGCAACACCTGCCGCAACTGGCCCGTGCGGGCGTCGTAGAGCCGGGCGTTGGGATCGGCGAAGGAGCCCGTCAGCAGCGTCTGCCCGTCGGGACCGAGGGCCAGGCAGGAGGTGTTGGGGTGGGTGAAGGAGGGCCCCGTCCAGGCGGCGCGGGCCACGTCCCACGAGCGCGCCCGCAGTTGGTCCGGCGCGATGAAGTCGTGCCTGCTGCGCGGGCCGGTCCAGACCGTGCGCCCGTCCGGGCTGAACGCGGCCGCCCCGACCGCGGTGGGATGTTCGAGGACTCCCCGGACGATCGCGGCCTCCAGGCGCCACTCGGCCAGGTTGGTGCGGATCACGCGCTCCAGGTCGGGGGCGGGGCGCGGGGAGCCTGCCAGCGTCTCCAGGGCCCGGGCCAGCCATAGCAGGCCCGGCCCGACCTCGCGTCGCTCGCAGAGGGCCAGCCCGCGCTCCAACTGGCTCTCGGCCAGGCGCGACGTCGATACGGAGCGCTGCTCCTCCGAGGCGAGCAGCGCCCGCCCCGTGGCCTCGGCCTCCCGGTCGGCCCGGGCGGCATACCCCAGGGCCACGGCCGTGCCCGCGAGCAGGGCCAGCGCCGCCACGACGCCCAGGGCGGTCGGCACCGGGTTACGCCGGGCGAAGCGGGCGAAGCGCCCCGCGGGGCCGACCGGCCGCGCGTTGACCGGCTGGAGGGCCAGGAAGCGCCCCAGGTCGAGGGCCAGTTCCAGCGCGCTGGCGTAGCGCTTCGCGGGGCCTTTTTCGAGGCACTTCAGGCAGACGGTCTCCAGGTCGCGCGGCACTTTCGGCTGGAGCCGGCGCGGCGGCACGGGCTCCTCGCCGCACACCAGCTCGAGAGTGTCGAGCACGCTGGCGCCGCGGAAGGGGGGCTTGCCGGTAAGCATTTCGTACAGGATGGCTCCCAGGCTGTAGACGTCGCTGGCCGGGCCCACCTCCCGCGCCTGGCCGCGCGCTTGCTCGGGGGCCATGTAGCTGGGGGTGCCGACGACGCTCCCCGTCTGCGTCTGGCCACGGTCGGCGTCGAGCAACTTGGCCAGCCCAAAATCGCCGACCTTGGGGACGAGGTTGGCCGGCCGGGGCGGGCCCCCCTCCGCCGCGCCGGCCCCCCTTCCGCTGCGGTCGTCTTTCTCGGAGGGCCCCTCTTCCTCGCTCGCCAGGAACACGTTGGCCGGCTTCAGGTCGCGGTGGATCACGCCCGCCTGGTGGGCCGCGTGAACGGCTCGCGCGAGCGCCTCGGCGAGCCCGGCCGCCTCGCGCGGGGGCAGCGGTTGGCCCCGGAGCCGGCCGGCGAGGCTCCCCCCCGCGACGAACTCCAGGGCCAGGTAGGGGCGCCCGGCGTGTTCGCCGACCTCGTAGATCTGCACGATGTTCGGGTGCGAGAGGCGCGCCACCGCCTCCGCCTCGCTGCGGAAGCGGGCCCGCTCCGGCCCGCTGGCGTGCTCGCCCGCCAGGATCATCTTCAGCGCCACGACGCGGTTGAGGGCCTTGTGCCGGGCCCGGTAGACGACGCCCATGCCGCCGCGCCCGACCTCCTCGAGGGCCTCATAGCCCGGCGGCGAGGGGAGCGGGGCCCCTCCGGCTGCCCGCGCCCAGGGGGCGGTGGGG
>JBBSEZ010000288.1:0-12934 GCA_038239195.1 Gemmatales bacterium | reverse complement strand
TTTTGTGTGTGGGGGTCTATCGGCGCCGCCCCGTGGGGGGTGTGGTTGTGGGGGGGCCCCCAAACCACGCGCCCCACCCTACGGTTGCTCCGGTTGCGGCTCGCCTTCCACGCGCTCGAGCAGCGCCACCGGCAGCGCCCCCAGCACCTCGCGCAGCCACAGCCCGCCCTCGTCCACCGACCACTCCGCGCCGGTGTACGCATCTCGGTAGCGCTCCCCCGCCCACCCCGCGGGGAGCTCCAGCCGCGTGTCGCCCCAAACGCTTGCCCCAACGGGCAAGCGCTCCATCCCGCCCGTCAGGCCGACCACTCGCGCTACGGCGACCGTCAGCACGCGCTTCTCCTCGAAGCCCCGCGCGAAGGCGCAGACGTGCGGCGCCTTCTCCCCCGTCGCCGTCAGTGGGACGTAGTCGCCCTGCGCGAACACCGCGGCCAATCGCCGGCGCAGGCCCAGCGTGCGGGCGGTCAGGTAGAGCTTGATCCGGCCATCCTCCATCTTCTCCAGGAGGCCTTTGGCCAGGGCGAGGAGGTCGGGGCCCTTGTCGATCTCGGCGCGCAGCTCCCCGAGCAAGCGCTGGCGCAGCTCGTAATCGACGGGACGGCGGTTGTCGGGATCGACGAGGCTAAAGTCCCACAATTCGCATCCCTGATAGAAGTCGGGGACGCCCGGGCTGGTCGCCTTGAGCACCATCTGGGCCAGCCCGTTGAGGTAGCCGAAGAACGCCACCCGGCGCACGAACGCGCCGGCCTCGCGGCGGAACGATTCGGCGCCGTCGGCCAGCGCTCCCAGCACGAAGGCGCGCACGGCGGTGTCGTAGGCGTCCTCGGGGTTGACCCAGCTCGTGCGGACCTTGGCCTCCTTGATCGCCTTGAGCATGTACTCGGCCAGCCGGCCCCGGAACAGCCCAAGGCCTTCGCCCGTCAGCTCGCCGGGGGGCCAGGCGCCGACCACCGTTTGATAGAACAGGTACTGATCGTTGGCCGACGGCGCCGGCTCGCCCTCGACCAGGGCCACCAGCCCGTCGTGTTGCTTGCGCCAGCGGTGGACGACCTTCTCCCACTCCGCGGGCATCTCGGAGAGCACGTCGATGCGTGCCCGCACGTCCTCGGCGCGCTTGGTGTCGTGCGTCGAGGTCGCCAGCAGCGAGTGAGGCCAGAGCGCCTGGCCGTCGCTGTTGTGCTTGTGAAACGCCTCGACCGTCAGGCCGAACTGCTCGGGATGCCCGCCCACCTCGTTGAGCGACGTCATCCGGTTGTAGATGTAAAAGGCGGTGTCCTCGACCCCCTTGGCCATGATCGGGCCCGTCAACTGCTGAAAGCGCATCACCCACTCGACCACCGCGGGCCGGTCCGCCTCGCGGAACTGCGCGAGCGACTTGCCCAGCAGCGTGTCGCGGATGAAGTCGAAAACGGCGGCGGCAAGGCGCGGGCTGCGCGCCTTGGCCAGTTCGACCGTCTCCTCGATGAAGCCCCGGTCGCGGCTCGTGACGGGCTCGCCGGGGCGGATGTAGGTACGGTAGATCGGCAGGCAGGCGACGATCGCCCGCACCGCCTGCGTCAGATTGCCCAGCGTGAAGTCGCGGTAGTGGCGGTTGCGCTCCGCGACGCGGTCGAGTTGATGGCTCAGCGAGTTGATCTCGCTGGCCATCGGCCCCTCCATGATCGTCGTTTTGCACGCCAGCACCAGCTCGGCCAGCGAGGCCTCCTCGCCGGTGAACTCGCGATAAATGCGGTCGAAGTCGTCGCGATGGTTCGGATCGACGAACAGGCCGTTGACCGCGTTGAGGAAGTCGTACCCGGTGGTGCCGGCGACCGCCCAGTGAAGCGGGAGGGGCTCGCCCTCGGTGAGGATCTTCTCGGCCACGACGTAGAGCGGCCATTGCGCCGGCTGGGGCAGGGCGGCCACCTCGTCGAGAGCCGTCGCGACGGCGCGCGCCAGGGCCCGCGCGGAGCGCGGGGCCCGCCCGCGCTGGCGCACCTGATCGCGGACGTAGGGCTCCTGGAGCTGGCGGAAATAATCCGCCGGCGCCCACAGCCCGTCGGGGTGGTCGATGCGCAGGCCCGTCACCTTGCCCTCGGCGAGCAGGCGCAGCACCACTTGATGGGTGGCGTGGAAGACCTCGGGCAGTTCGGGCCGGATGGCGGCAAGGTCGTTGACGTCGAAGAAGCGGCGGTAGTTGATCTCTTCGGAGGCGACGCGCCAGAAAGCCAGCCGGTACGACTGCGCCTCGATCAGCGCGCCGAGGTCGTCGAAGCTGCCGGGCGAGCCGACCCGGCCGTTGAACTGCTGTACGCTCGCCTCGAGGGCGCCGCGCACCTCGGCGCTGGCGTGTACCAGCGCCGACAGGCGGCGCTTGATGATCTCCTTCTCGCGGTAGCGCTCCACGCGCAGCTCGGGCGGGAGGCCGCTGCGTGGCGGGAGGTGGGCCAGCGCCGTCAAGATGCTGCGGAGCTCCTGCACGTGGTCGTTGTCCTGGCCCAGCGCCCTGGCGAGGGGGTCGAGGCGCGCGCGCAACAGGCTGCCACACGTGCCGGGCGCCAGCGGCCAGCGCTTGTCGTAGTAATGCAGATAAAACGAGCCCTCCTCGTAGGAGATGCGCAGTTTCCCGCTCTCCAGCGCCTCGCCGAACTGCTCGCCGAGGACGGGCAGCAAGACCTTGTTTTCGAGGTCGGGGTTGACGGGGTGCCAATCGACGTCGAAGGTGGCGGCGTGGCGCGCGCTGGCGCCGTTTTCGAGCACGTCCATCCACCAGCGGTTGCTCGGGTCGCCGATGCCCACGTGGTTGGGCACCATGTCCACGAGCAGCCCCATCTCGGCGGCGCGGAGGGCGCCGGCCAGTTCGTCGAACGCGGCCTCCCCGCCCAGCTCGGGATTGACGTGGCCGTGGTCGCAGATGTCGTAGCCGTGCGCGCTGCCGGGGCGAGCCTGGAGGATGGGCGAGGCGTAGAGGTCGCCGATGCCCAGGTCGCGTAGGTAGGGCACGAGTGCCGTGGCGCGGGCGAAGGGGAACTCCTTGTTGAACTGCATCCGGTACGTGGACACGGGCACGCGCCGGGTGGCGATCAGCTCGCGCAGCAGATCGGCGGGGGCCTGGCGCTTGTTCAGCTCCTCACTCTTTTTTTTTAAGCCCTCGGTGCGGATGCGCAGCTTCTCGCCCAGCTCGAGGAAGCGCTCCACCCACTGCCGGGCGGCCGGATCGCCCTCGGCGGAGAACTCGGCCTGGGCGGGGAAGGCGCTTTCTGTCAGCTCGACGTAGACGTTTTGCACCTTCCACAGGCTCGGCTCGAACGGCAGGGCGCGGGCGAGGTCCACCGCCTGGACGAGGTTGAGGAGCAACTCGGCCTGGGTTGGCAGTTCGCGCCAGCGCTCGGCGGTGCGACCGAGCATGCGCGTGAACTTGTAGGCCAGGCCGTGCATGTCGAGCTCGACGTGCCAGGACGTGGCCTCGCCCAGCACCCGCTGGATGTGCTCGATGTTGGGCTCGTCGTCCTCGAAGGCCCAGCGCAGGTCGTTGTTGTACATCACCTCGGCCGTCGCCTGCAGGGCGTAGGGCAGAGGCGCCCGGAGGTGCTTGAGGAAGTGCATGAGGGGGAGGTTCTGCTCGTAGAGCTTCCCGTAGGCCGCCGTCGTGTCGGTGAGCGTGGCGCGCAGCACGCGCTTGAGCACGCGACGCTGTTCGTCGCGGAACAGCGAGGCAAGGGAGTACGGAGCGCCGAAGTGCCGATCCATCAGGCGGATCAGTTCGGCGTAATCGACGCGCGCGAACGCCTCCTCCAACTCGGCGACGCAGGCGCGGTAGGGGCCCTCCTCCAGGAAGCGCACGCCCGCGTGGACGTTGTGGTCCCCGAAGTGGATGGCGCCGTAGGCCCGCAGCTCGGCCTCCAGCGTGATCGTCGAGGAGATGCGCGCCTGTCCCACGACCAGCTTGACCTTCCCCGCCTCGAGAGTGCGCCCGGCCGTGCGCTCGATGAGATAGCAGAACAGGCGCGCCTGGGCGGGGTGGGGCTCGAACAGCGAGCTGACGGCGTAGTGGGCGCCGATCTTGTCCCAATCGACGCGGGCCGGCTTGACGAGCAGCTCGTAGACGCGCTTCCCGTTGCCGTACTCGGGCAGGTTGCTCGGCGCCTTCTCCAGCCGTTCGAGGAAAGCGCTTTCGAGGTCGGCACCGAACAGCTCCTGCCCGAGCTGGAGCGCGCGGTCGGCACTGAGCAGGCACTGCACCGTCTCGGGGGAGGAGACCTCGTCGAAGAACCAGCCATAGCTCGCGTACATCAACTGCGCCTGCCGCTGGGCCTCGAGCAGCTTCAGCGCCCTAGTCCGCTCCGTTTCGCCCGATTCGCGGCGCGCGTGTTTGGCGAGGAACGCCTCCAGGGCCTCCGGGGAGCGGTCGCGCGGTACGCTCGCGTAGTCGTCGCGCGCCGCGACGGGGGAGCGGAACAGGGCGTGGCCCGCCTCTTCAAAGGGGCCGGCGAGCGCGTCGCGCAGCCCGTCGAGGGCGGCGCGGAGGGGGGCGCGCCATGCCTGCTGGTAGCCGCGCTTGCCGGTGTTGCAGCCGCAGTCGGAGCGCCAGCGCGCGATACCGTGCCGGCAACTCCAGGAGGTGTTCTCGTGGATTTGCACTTCCAGCGTGGGCGGGAAGTGTTCGAGGTACTCGCCGTAGTTGGTGAGCTTGGCGGCGCCGCTGTCCTCGATGCGCTGGAGCGCGAAGGCGAGGGCCATGTCGCCGTGAACGTGGTGATGGCCATAGCTCTCCCCATCGGTCGCCACGTGGACGAGTTGCGGGCCCGGGCGGTCGGCGAAACCGCCAAGCAGGCGCTGGGCGAAGTCCTCGCCGCGCGTCAGCAGTCGGTCGAAGGCGACGGCGCTGCCGATGGCGCCGTCGAAGAAGAACAGGGCGATCGCTCGGCCGGACGGCAGGCGCTGGAGGTAGGGCCGGGTGGTATCGACCTTCCCGCCGACGTCTTGCCAATCGCCTTTTTCGTCCAGCGCGCGGACGCGGGCGGCCTGGGCGGGGGCGAGGACGGTAAAGCGGATGCCGTGTTCGGCGAGCACTTCGAGCGTTTCGAGATCGACGGCGGTCTCGGGGAGCCACGCGCCTTCGGGCGGTCGGCCAAACCGGGCCTCGAAGTCGCGGGCGCCCCAGACGACCTGCGTGACCTTGTCCTGCCGGCTGGCGAGAGGGAGGATCGTGTGGTTGTAGGGCAGAGCAAGGGCAGGGCCGTGACCGGAGAAGCGCTTGCGGCCATCGCGGTCGGCCTCGAGGATGCCGGCGTAGACGTCGGGCGCCTTTTCTTCGAGCCAGGCGAGGAGGGTGGGGCCGAAGTCGAAGCTGATGCGGGCGTAGTTGTTGACGAGCCGCTCGATGCGCCCCTCGGCGTCGAGGACGCGGGCGACGGCGTTGGGCGCGTAGCACTCGGCGGTGAGGCGCTCGTGCCAGTCGTGGTAGGGGTAGGCGGAGTCCTGGAGCTCGATCACTTCCAGCCAGGGGCTCTCGCGCGGCGGTTGGTAGAAGTGCCCGTGGATGCAGATGAAGCGCTCCATTCAGCCTCCTTCAGGATGAGAAATCGCAAACGATCTGGGGAACGCCAAGCCGCAAGCGGCGAACCTCTTGGGCCCCCGCTTGCGGCTTAGCGTTCCGCCCCTTCGACATACGGCGCCACGTCCAGCAGCGGGAGCAACACCTGCCCGCCCCCGCGCGCGAGTTCGCCCCCCACCTCCTCGAGCGCGCGATCCAGCACGAACATCTCCAGGAGCGCCCTCTGCTCTTCTTCTCCATCCGGCAGCAGTCCGGTCGGCGCCAGGGCCGCGAGGTAGGCGGCCACCAGTTCCTCGGCGATGCGCTGATACCAGCGCTCCGCCCACGGCGCCAGCGTCGCCCGGTCCTCGTCGCGGATGACGCCCGGGGAGCGGCCGCGGTCGGTCGAGAGGCCGTGCAGCGAGCCGTGGGCAGCCTGGTGGAACGAGCGGAGCAGGGTGGCGACGTCGCGCAGCGGCGAGCGCTTGGCGCGGCGCTGGGCAATCGACTGGGCGGGATCGCCCTCGAAGTCGATGACCACGAAGTCGTTGCCCGTGGAGAGCATGTTGGTCAGGTTGTAGTCGCCGTGACAGCGGACCAGCCAGCCGTTCAGCGTGCGTTCGAGCAGGCCGCGGAAGCGCTGGCGCAGTCCGTCCCGGCCAGCGGCGACGCGCTCGGCGAGGGGGCGCGCCGCCTCGGGGAGCGCTTCGAGCTGGCGGGTCAGCTCGAAGCAGACCTGGCCCGTAAGGGTGCGCGTCGATTGGTAGAAGGAGCGCTGGTAGGCCCGGCCCCAGGGCTCCGGCGCGAAGGCGGGATTGGTCTTGTCGGCGGCGAGGGCGGCGTGCAACTCGGCGGTGCGCTGGCCGAGGCGCTGCGACGTCTCCAGTTCCGGGCCGATCAGGTCGTCGATCTTCGACAGCGCCTGGAGCTCCTCGGGGCGCAGGGTGAGCACGCGCTCGTGGAAGGCGCTGAGGCGGTCGAGGACGAGCTGGAGGGCGCTGCCCTGGTGGGCGACGTACTGATGCAACACGGCGAGCGTGGCCGGCTGGGCGTTGCGGCGGCGGTAGACGATGGCGCCCACCACCGGGGCGGCGCCGTGGAAGCCCTGGCTCTCGGTGAGGAAGCGGCCCACTTCGAGCTCGGGATTGGGGCCTTCCTCGATGCGGCGGAAGACCTTGAGGACGAGTTGCCCGCCGTAGTTGATCGAGGTGTTGGCCTGGTCGCCGGGGAAGAGCGAGGGCGTGGGTTGGCCCGGGCCCAGCAGTTCGCCGAGCTGGGGCATGGGCACGCCCGCGACCTCCCCGCCCGCGACGGGGTAGGTGCGCCCGCCGATGATCGCCCCCAGGACGGCCAGGCAGAACATCGGGTCGGCCAGGGCCTCGACCAGCACCCCGCTCTGGGGCACCTTGATCCGGGCCAGCCCGCAGGTGCTCACCGGCGCCAGCAGCCTGCCGAGGTGCTCGTCGGGCACGAAGGTCAGCGGGAGCAGATCGACCTCGGCCGGGCCGACCTCCAGCTCGATGCGCACCAGCACCATCCAGGTGAGGGCGCCGCCGTGCTGGACGGGGAAGCCATCGACCACCTGGGCCGACTTGAGCCGGGGCCGACCCGCGGCGGCATGCCGGTGGCGCAAGTAGCCCGCCAGCACGGGGGCGAGTCGGGCACGGCCGGCCTGCTCGAACAGCTCCGCCCAGTCGCGCAACACCGTGACTTCGGGAAGGTCGTCGGTGCGGGCCGGCGCCAACGCGAGGCGCTGGGGCGCCGGGGCCAGCGCGAACCAGTAGAAGTTGTGCGGCCCCAGGGCGAGCGGATAAAGGCGGTCGCCGATGGGCGGGAAGAGGCTGCGGCCAAACAGCTCCTCGGGGACCATGCCCTGAAACGCCCGCAGGTCGAGCTCGACGTGCTGGACGAAGCGCGACAGGTTGGCGACGACGAGGATGCGCTCGTCCTGGTAGTGGCGGAGGAAGGCGAGGACCTTGGGGTTGCTGGGCTCGAGCGCCTCGAGGGAGCCGCGCCCAAGGGCGCGGTGCTGCTTGCGCAGCGCGATGAGGCGCTTCATCCACCAGAGGAGAGAGGAGGGGTTGTTCTGCTGGGACTCGACGTTGACGGCCTCGAAGTGATATTCGGGGTCGATGATGGCGGGGAGAAAGAGCATCTGCGGGTTGGCGCGCGAGAAGCCGGCGTTGCGGTCGCCGGACCACTGCATCGGGGTGCGGACGCCGTTGCGGTCGCCGAGGTAGATGTTGTCGCCCATGCCGATCTCGTCGCCGTAGTAGACGACGGGAGTGCCGGGCAAGGCGAACAGCAGGGCGTTGAGCAGCTCGATGCGGCGCCGGTCGTTGCCGAGCAGGGGGGCGAGCCGGCGGCGGATGCCGAGGTTGATGCGCGCCTGCGGGTCGTGAGCGTAGGCGCGATACATGTAGTCGCGCTCTTCGTCGGTGACCATTTCGAGGGTGAGCTCGTCGTGGTTGCGGAGGAACAGACACCACTGGCAGGAGTCGGCGATGGGGGGCGTCTGGGCGAGGATGTCGAGGATGGGGAAGCGGTCCTCGCGGTGGACGCCCATGAAGAGGCGCGGCATAACGGGGAAGTGGAAGCACATGTGACACTCGTCGGCGTCGCCGAAGTAGGCGACGGCGTCCTCGGGCCACTGGTTGGCCTCGGCGAGGAGCATGCGGTTGGGGAACTTCGTATCGACGTGCTTGCGAAGCGCCTTGAGAAAGGTGTGCGTCTCGGGCAGGTTCTCGCAGTTGGTGCCCTCGCGCTCGAAGAGGTAGGGGACGGCGTCGAGGCGCATGCCGTCCACGCCCATTTCGAGCCAGAAATCGACGACGGGGAAGATGGCCTGCCAGACGGCGGGGTTGTCGTAATTGAGGTCGGGCTGGTGGGAGTAGAAGCGGTGCCAGAAGTGGGACTTGGCGACGGGGTCCCACGTCCAGTTGGAGCGCTCGAAGTCCTTGAAGATGATGCGGGCCTCGGCGTAGCGGTCGGCCGAGTCGCTCCAGACGTAGAAGTCGCGCTCGGGGCTGCCGGGTGGCGCGTGGCGGGCGCGCTGGAACCACGGGTGCTGGTCGGAGGTGTGGTTGATGACGAGCTCGGTGATGACGCGGATGCCGTGGCGGTGGGCGGCGGCAAGGAACTCCTGAAAGTCGGCGAGCTGGCCATAGTGGGGGTGGACGGTGGTGTAGTCGGCGATGTCGTAGCCGTCGTCGCGCAGGGGCGAGGGGTAGAAGGGCAACACCCAGATGGCGGTGATGCCGAGGTCGTGGAGATAGTCGAGCTTGCCGGTGAGGCCGCGGAAGTCGCCGCGACCATCGCCGTCGCTGTCGGCGAAGGCGCGGACGTGGGCCTCGTAGATGATGGCGTCCTTGTACCAGAGCGGGTCGTTGTCGAGCATCGCGGGGGCACTCTTGCGCGAGAGGGCGGGCCGTCTGTCCGGGGGCCTGGGGTGGAACGGACGCGGCGGTCCGATGGCGGTGTCCTCGACGGTGAGGGGAGGGAGGGCCGGCGCGGCCCCGGGGCGCCGTCGCGGCGCGGCGGCCCGTGGCGGATGGCATGGGGCCGCTTGAGGCAGTGTATGGGGGGCGGTGCCCGGCAGGAAGGGAGGGCGCCTGTCGCGGTGCTGCTCGATCCGCGAAGGGAGCAGGGGCCGGTTGGCGGGCGACGCCTTGTGTCCTCCGACGGGGGTGGGGCGGAAATGCGTTTCGTTTCACCCCCCAGACACCGGCTTTGCTCCTTTTTGCCGACTTGAAACGAAACTCCCGCGGATGAAACGCACTGAAACGCAAGACAAGGAGAGCGCGCCACGTCCGCCTTCGGGGAGCCAGGTGGCTGCCTTCTCGCCACAACTGCCTGCCACTCCCTGCCACGGTGGCAGGCAGAGTTCGGCAACGGAACAACCACTTCGGTAAGGAGTTGCGCTTTCGTATCGGGGCTGGCTGCCACCCTGCCACCGCGCAAGGGGGGAGTGGCACTCGGCAGGCGGACTTCGAGATGGCACGCAAAGTGATCTCGGAACGTCGTGCGCGCTTCTGCTCGAATGGAGAGAAGGCGACCGGAGCGCCGTGGCTTTGCGCCTGGTTACCCCAATGAAACGCTTTGAGCCGGGATGAAACGAAATGGCCGATTTCGGAGGTAAAAAAGAGCAAAGCCCCAGACGCCCCCCCGAACGAATTATCCGCGACAGGAGTTGCCCCGTTTGCTGCCCTTTGGCGAGGGGGGAGGACGGTATTCTGGCACGACGGCCCTCGCGAGCCTTCCGGAGGGCGCGGGAGGGCCGTCCGAGGGATGTGGTCTTTCCTGCCTCTCGTCTTTCGGAGACAAGCCAGGCCTCCTGCGGCGGGCATGGGCGAGAAGGCCCCAGGCCCTTCTCTGCCCTGGGAGGCGGGCGAGCGAGTCACCTGCTCAACAGGGGAGGGGCCGTGCCACGTGACTTTTTCCTCGCAAGTGCTTGCTCGGTTTCCTCTTACGCCAGCGGAAATTGACACGTGCTCACCTGCTCATCATGGCAGGGGCGGCTGCGGCCCCGTGGCCGGAGCGGGGCGCGGAGCGCTTCGGGGCCCGGCCGCGCCGGCGCCGGCCTCGCCCGCGCTGTTTCGCCGTGCGCGGTCGTTCCCCGCCAGGCTTGGCCGCGAACTTTCGGCCAAAATGCGCGTTTTCTTCACTCGAAAAGTCGCGGCGCGCAAATATTTTCAGATTTTTTGTCCAGTCGGACGCGCGAAATACGATTAGTCACTCAGGCATTTTTGCGAGCCCAGGGGAGAGGGTGCGCTTTATCGTTCCCGAAGGCGGGCCACCATTGGGAGGGACGACCACGATGAGCGTCCAGTTGTGGGTGCCTGACACGCGAGAAGGGGCGCTGTCGCCTGCCGCGCTGCTCGCGCGGGTCCGGCTCGGCCGCGGGGTGGACGCGCCCCCGGTCCGGCTGGCGGTGGCGGTGGAGGAAAGCGGGGAGAGCGAGCGGGAGGCGGTGGAGGTTGGGTTGCGCGACGGACTGCTGCACCGGGAAGCGCAGGAAGAGGGCGGCGGCCTGTGGCTAACGCGCAAGGGGCTGATGGCGCTGTGGCGGCTGGCGGCGCGCGAGACGGCGAACGGGCCGCCTCCGATTGCGGCGGCGCCGGCGCCGAGGCCGTCGTGGGCCAACAACGAGCTGCGCCTGGGGGCCAGTTGGTGAAGCGCTTTGGCCACAAAGCGCCAACCCAGTGGCCCGTGCTGGACGCCTTCGAGGCGGCGGGCTGGCCGCGCCGCATCCCCTGCCCGATGAAAGGGAAGGGGGCAAAGCGGCGACAGCGCGACACGGTGGAGAGCCTGAATAACAGGCAGGAGGGCCTCCGGCGCATCCGCTTCCACGTCGATGCCGAGGGTGGGATTTCGTGGGAGGTCGAGTGAGGGCGGGGGCAGCCCTGCCGCTCGCGCAGGCCGGCGAGGGCGTGCCGCCGCCCTCTCGGCCGCGTCGTTCGGGGGCCTCCGCGCGCCGACCGTCTTTGAACCGTTTGCTACTCCGATTGCCGGCGGGCGCGGGGCGGATAGGCTGAGATCAGGTTCCAAAAGCGGCCCCGCGCCGGAGGCGAGCGGGCGCGGGGAAGGTTGCGAGGGCGGCCCATGCGCAAATCGGCGAAGGTCTACGTGCTGAGCGACGTGGCCGGGCACCATTACTGCACCGTGGACGGCACGTGCCACGACGTCGATTATCCCGATGAGGACGGCTTCGTGTTGGTGTTCGAGGACCGCGAGGAGGCGGAACGCGAGCGCGACCGCATCCTGTTGGAGAGCGGGGGCTCCTTGCGCGTGCGCAAGGTGGCGCGCCCCGGCAAGGAAGGCCCGGTCGGCAAAAAGCCGTGGCAGCCGCCGAAGGTGTTCGTGCTGGGCGACGTGGCCGGGGAGCACTACTTGACCGCGTCCGGCGAATGGCAGCCGGTAGAACTGCCCGACGACGAGGGCTTGATCTGGACGGTCGATCGCGAGGAGGACGCCGAGATCGAGCGCGACAGGCTGCTGCTGGGGCGGGGGCTGTCCGTGCGCGTGCGGAAGATGGCCCGGCCCGAGTGGCCCGACGAGGACGAGGGCCCGCCACCGGCACCCAGGAGCAAACGGGGGCGAAAAGGATGAAGTAGCGCGCGGGAGCTTGCAGGAGTCGGCCCATGCGGAAATCGGCGAAGGTGTACGTGCTGAGCGACTGTGCCGGGCACCACTACCAGAGGGTGGATGGCTTGTGCCACAACGTCGATTACCCCGACGTGGACGGCTCGGTGCTGGTGTTCGAGCACCAGGAGGAGGCGGAGCGCGAGCGCGAGCGCGTCCTTTTGGAGCGCGGGGGGTACGTGCGCGTGCGCAAGGTGGCGCGCCCCAACAGGCACGACCCGGTCGGCAAGAAGCCGTGGCTGCCCCCGAAGGTGTTCGTGCTGGGCGACGTGGCCGGGAAGCACTACTTGACCGTGCATGGCCGGTGGCACCGCGCGGACAAGCCCGACGACGAGGACTGTATCTGGACGTTCGAGTACGAAGACGTCGCCGAACTCAAGCGGGAGTGGTTGTTGCTCAACCACGGGCTGCGGGTGCGCGTGCGAAAGATGGCCCGGCCCGAGTAGCCCGCGGAGAAGGGCCCGCCCCGGCACCCAGCAGCAAAAGGGAGCGAAGATGAAGCGTCGCACCGAAGGGGAAGAGGGAGCGGCGCCGGCGACCTCGAACGGCGCGAAGCAACGCCGGGCCCGGCACGCGGGCGCCCGCTGAAGGGGACGGGCGGTGCGGGGGCGGAGGGGCTTGTGCCCCTGGAAGGCGGGACGGGGCAAGGGCTGGAGTGCGGGGCACCCTGGATGCGCGTGGATTGCGGCGAGTTGGTGTGGTGTGGGCAGAGCAAGGCGGCCGACTGGCTGGAAGGCTGGAGTGGGGAAGGCGAGGCCCATCCGACGCTCGGGGACGTTGTGATCTTTGGCCCCGCGAATGGGGAGGCGGGCTCGGAGGACGTGCCGCCATCGCCCGATCACGTGGTCGGCTCGTCGGGAGACGCAGGCAGGGAGGATGCTGGGTGAACCGTCTCTGCACCGTCTCGTACGTGATTGACAAGGTGGGGTCGAGGTTGATAGCCTCTCTGCACAGAAGATGCGAAAGATCGAGCGACTCGGAGGGGAAGAGGGACCTGTCAGGATTAATCCTGACAAGGCCACCCGGGACGTAGGAACGCCGATGTCGGCGCCGCACGACCAGGAACGCCAGGGCCATCAGCAGTTCGCCACCCAACACGGCGACCCGAGCTATCGGCCGCTCCTGGAAGGGCTGCACCAGCGCTGGACGGACTGGAACGAATCCTACTTCGACGGGGCGCTGATGCCGCCCCACATCGGCTTCGACGTGACGGCCGCCCGCAGCCTGGGGGGCTGCGCGCCGACCACCAGCTACGGCGGCCTCATCCAGATCAGCATC
>JBBSEZ010000287.1:0-12968 GCA_038239195.1 Gemmatales bacterium | reverse complement strand
GCCGCCCCCCCCCCCGGGGGGGCCCCCCGGCCCCCCCCGGCCGCGCGGGGGGCGGCGGGTTGCCGCCCGCGCCGGGGGGCCCCGGGGTGGGGCTGGTGGGGCGCGCCGCCCGCCCCCGGGCCCCCCCGGGGCGGGCGTCCACCAGCGGGGGCGGGCCCCGCCGGCGGGGGGGGGGGGGCCCGCCCGGGGGGGGGGGCGGGGGCCCCCCCGGCAGTACAACCGGCCCTGGCTGCGCGACGGCTACGTTCGCGATCTCGTTCGCCGCGTTGGCCGGGAGAAGGCCAACGTCCTGCTGCTGGGAGAGCCCGGCTGCGGCAAGACGACCGTGCTGGTCGAGGCGGTGCGCCAGCTCGAGCGCGAGCGCGAGGGCGAGGAGCAAGAGGGGCCGCAGACGCGCCCGCCGCGCCGCTACTGGCAGACGAGCGCCGGCCGGCTCATCGCGGGCATGAAGTATCTCGGCCAGTGGGAGCAGCGCTGCGAGCAGATCGTCGGCGAGCTGGGACAGATCAGCGGCGTGCTGTGCATCGACAACCTCCTCGACCTCGTGCGCGAAGGAGGCGAATCGCCCGGCAACAGCCTCGCCGCTTTCTTCTTGCCCTACTTGCAGCGCGGCGAACTGCGCATGGTCGCCGAGGCCACCCCCGCCGAGCTCGACGCCTGCCGGCGCCTGCTGCCGGGCTTCGCCGACGTGTTTCAGGTGCTGTCGCTGGCGCCGTTCGGTCGCACCGAGGCGATCGGCGTTCTCGATCATCTCACCTCCGCCTTGAAGCAGAACCATCACGTCGAGGTCGGCCGCGGGGTGGTCGATCAGGTCGATCGCCTGTTCCGCCGCTTCATGCCCTACGCCGGCTTCCCCGGCCCGGTGGTGCGCTTCCTCGCACAGGTCTTCGAGACGGCCCGGCAGGACAGGCTCCCGCAGGTCGATACCGAGTTGGTGCTGAAGCACTTCATTCGCCAGACGGGCCTGCCCGAGTTGTTCCTGCGCGACGACCTGCCCCTGAAGCGCGACGAGGCGCTCGCGACCTTTCGCCGCCAGGTCATCGGCCAGGAGGACGCCTGCCAGGCGGCGGCCGACCTGGTGACGACCTTCAAGGCGGGGCTGAACGACCCGGGCCGGCCCGTGGGCGTTCTGCTCTTCTGTGGCCCGACGGGCGTCGGCAAGACGGAGATGGCCCGGGCGCTGGCCCGCTACTTTTTCGGGCACGGCGAACAGGGCGAGCGGATGGTGCGGCTGGACATGAGCGAGTACACTGGCTTCTATGCGGGCGAGCGCTTGCTGACGCGCCCCGATGGCCAGCCGAGCGTGCTGATCGAGAAACTGCGCCAGCAGCCCTTCGCGCTGGTGCTGCTCGACGAGATCGAGAAGGCCGACCCGGAGGTCTTCGACGTCCTGCTGGGCGCGTTCGACGAGGGGCGCCTGACGGACCGCTATGGCCGGGCAACGACGTTCCGCAGCGCCGTGCTCGTGATGACCTCGAACCTGGGCGCGGAGAAGCAGGAGACGTTCGGCTTCGGCCCGCCGGTCGGGGTCGCCTACGAGAGCGAGGCCCTGCGGTTCTTCCGGCCGGAGTTCTTCAACCGCATCGATGGCGTGGTGACGTTTCAGCCGCTGTCGAGCGAAGTGGTCCGGCAGATCGCGGGGAAGGAGCTGGGCGAGCTGGCCGGGCGCGAAGGGCTGACGCGCCTGGGCGTGAAGTTGGAGTGGTCGGAGGGCGTGGTCGCGTACCTGGCCCGCGAAGGCTTCGACGCTCGGTATGGGGCCCGGCCGCTACAGCGCACGCTGGAGGCGCTGGTGGCGACGCCGCTGGCGCGGTATCTTCTGGACCACCCGGAGGTGCGTGACCAGAACGTGAGGATCGACCTCGGGGAGGACGGGCGGGTGACGATCGCGTGAGGCGGTTCCCTCACCCCCCAACCCCCTCTCCCAAGGAGGGAGAGGGGGAGCCAGAAGGGAAGCGCAATCTTTTCTCAAGACCGTCCACATTTCCTCTCCCCCTCTCCCGTTCTGGGAGAGGGGGTTGGGGGGTGAGGGAAAACCGGAGCCCTCGCATGATCGACTATCGTGCCATCCTGGAAGGGGCCATCGCCGCCGCCCGCGAGGCGGGGGCCCTGTTCCGGGCCGAGTTTCACCGCCCCGAAGGCCCGCGGGCCATCGACCGCGAAGTGGAGGAGGTGCTGCGCGAGCGCCTGCTGGCCGTCGCCGGCTGGAGCTCGCGCGGCGAGGAGCTCGGCGAGCAGGACAATGGGGACGGGGCCCATCTCTGGCTCGTCGATCCGCTCGACGGCACCGATGCGTTCGAGCGCGGCGAGCGCGGGCCCGCCGTGGCCATCGCGGCGCTGCGCGACGGCGTCCCCGTGCTGGGAGTCGTCTATGCCTTCGCGCATCCCGACGACGAAGGCGACCTGATCGCCTGGGCCGAGGGCTGTGGCCCGATCGTGCGCAACGGCAAGCCGATCGCGACGCCCCTCGTCGATGCCGACCTCGACGATCCGAGCTTGCCGTGGGCCCCCCACGCGGTCGTCTACCTGCCGCCCAGCGCGGAGCAGGCCCCCGAACTGACGACGACGCGCATGGCGCCGGCGCGCTACGTCGCCATGCCGAGCATCGCCTACCGGCTGGCGCTGGTGGCCGTCGGCGAAGGCGTGGCGACGCTGTCGTTTGCCAGCCCGGTGGGGTGGGACTATGCCGCGGGGCATGCGCTGCTGCGCGCGGCGGGGGGGGTGTTCGTCCACGCCGACGGGCAGCCCGTCACCTACACGCTGGACGGCTGGAGCGCCACGACGGCCTGCTTCGGCGGCGCGCCGAACGCGGTCGCGGCGCTGCGGCAACGCCCCTGGGCGACCCCGGTGCCTTCCCACGAGCCGCCGCCCGCGTTCCCGCTGGTGCGGCCCGCGCGGTACGCGCCGGCACGGCTGGCGCCAGGCAAGGCGATCGCCGACGCGGGGCTGCTGGCGCGGGCGCAGGGTTGCCTGCTCGGCCAGTTCGCCGGCGACGCGCTGGGCGGGCTGGTGGAGTTCTCGACCGCCGCCGCGATCCGGGCTCGCTACCCCGACGGCTGCCGCGAACTGGCGGACGGCGGGACGTGGCACAACCTCGCCGGCCAGCCGACCGACGATTCGGAGATGGCGCTGATGCTCGCGCGCACCCTGGTCCAGGCCGGCGCGTACGTGCCCGGCGCCGTGCTGGAGGCGTACGTGGACTGGTATCGCGACCCGGAAACCTACGACTGCGGCGGGACCGTGGCGCAGGCCCTGCGCGCGGCGGGCGAGGTCGAGGAGCGCCCGCGCCGGCTGCTCCAGGTCGAGCAGCACGCCAGCCGAGAGAGCCAGGCCAACGGCTCGCTGATGCGCATCAGCCCCCTGGGCATCTTCGCCGCCGGCCAGCCGGCGCAGGCCGCCGAGTGGGCCAGGGCGGAAAGCCGGCTCACTCACCCGCACCCCGTCTGCCAGAGTTGCTGCGCCGCGTTCGTGACGGCCCTTGCGACTGCAATCGGCAGAAGGGCGGGGGCGCGCGAATGCCACGAGGCGGCCCTCGCCTGCGCCCGCGGCTCGTTCGCCCCGGCGCCGGTGGTGCAGGCGCTGCTCGACGCGGCGACGGCCCCGCCGGCGAACTATCACCATCAACAGGGCTGGGTGCTGATCGCCCTGCAAAACGCCTTCTATCAACTGCTGCGTGCCCCGACGTTCGAGGAGGGCGTGGTGGCGACGGTGATGGCAGGCGGCGACACCGACACCAACGGCGCCATCGCCGGTGCCCTGCTCGGCGCCGTCCACGGACGCGCGGCGGTGCCGGCGAACTGGGCTCGCGCCGTGCGCTGCTGTCGCGCCCTGCCCGGCACGCCGACGCACCACCCACGGGCCCGCGAATACTGGCCCGTGGACGTGCTGGAGCTGGCCGAGCGCCTGCTGCTGGCGGGGCAGAGCGGTTCGTAAGGCGAGCGGCAGGACTTGGTTTGCTGTAGGACGGCTCTCCTGAGCCGTCCTACAGGGAGGCTTTCTCCTGCCGGCCGCCTAAGGGCGTATGGCTTGGCGACCCCATCCCCGACCCGGTTGAGGACGCCAGGGCCCACGCCAGCGCGCGGCCCTTGCTGAGCGGCTCGCTCGCGGGGTATGATAAGCTCAATCGCCCGGGAAGGTCGGGTCGTCCCGACGGGAGGGGACCATGACAGAGAGGCAATGGGCGGGTTGGGGCGGGCTGGCGGGGGCGCTGACCGGCCTTGCCGTCGCCGGAGGGGTGGCCCTCGCCCTCGAGGGGGACTTCGGGGCCGTCGCGTTGCTGTTCGCGATCGTGGTGGGCCTGCCGGGGCTCACGGGCCTCGGCGCCATCCTCGCCCTCGACGCGGGCGCCGTGCTGAGCGTACACCGGAGGGGGCGGCCTTCGAGCTAGAGCGATGCGCGTCCTTCCTCATCTGAAACCTGCGGCCCTCGGGCGAGGTATGTGCGCCGGCCCCTCCTGCGGGCCTTGGTTCACCTAGTGAGGAGGTCGCATGCGCCGTGCCGCTCTTTCCACCGCGAGCCTGCTGTTGTTCCTGGCCCTGCTCGGGCTGCTCGGCTCGGGGTCGTTCCGCGCCGATACCAAGGCCCCGCCCGCGGAGGGGAAGGTCGGCCGGACGGTTGGCCCGTTCAGTCTCCCCGACGTCAGCGGCAAGGCCGTGGCGCTGAAGGCCCTCAGCTCCGGCAAGAAGGCCGTCGTCGTTCTCTTCCTCGGCACGGAGTGCCCGGTCAACAACGCCTACTCGCCGCGCCTGGCCGAACTGCACAAGGACTATGCCGGCAAGGACGTCGCCTTCGTGGCCATCAACGCCAACTGCCACGACACCGCCGTGCGCATCGCCGCCCACGCGAAGGAACACAAGCTGCCCTTCCCCGTGCTGAAGGACGCCGGCAACGTCGTCGCCGACAAGTTCGGCGCCCGGCGCACGCCCGAGGCGTTCGTCCTCGATCCGGCCGGGAAGGTGATCTACCAGGGCCGCATCGACGACCAGTTCGGCATCGGCTTCATGCGCAAGGTGCCGACGCGGCGCGACCTGGCGTGTGCCCTCGACGAGGTGCTGGCTGGGAAGACGGTGTCGGTGCCGGCGACGCCTGTGGCGGGGTGCCTCATCGCCCGCGCCCGGCCCGCGAAGGAGAAAGGCACCTACACCTACGCCAAACACGTGAGCCGCATCCTCCAGAACAACTGCCAGGAGTGCCATCGTCCCGGTCAGGTTGGCCCGATGTCGCTGCTCACCTACGACGACGCCCGCTCGTGGTCGGAAATGATCCAGGAAGTGGTGAGCGAGCGGCGCATGCCGCCCTGGCACGCCGACCGGAAGCACGGCAAGTTCCGCAACGACCGCTCGCTGTCGAAGGAAGACCGCGAGGCGCTGCTCACGTGGATCAAGGAAGGCTGTCCGCGGGGCGAGCTCGAGGACGAGCCGGCGCCGAAGGAACACGCGAAGGGCTGGCGGATCGGCAAGCCCGACGCCGTCTTCGAGCTGCCCGACGAGCAAGAGGTGCCGGCCAAGGCGGGAGCGCGCGGGATGCCGTACAAGTACCTGGTGGTGCGCACCAGGTTCGCCGAGGACCGCTGGATCCAGGCGGCGGAAGCCAAGCCGGGCGCCGTCGCCGTGGTGCATCACATCATCGTCTATATTTTCGACGGCAAAAAGGGCTTGAAGGGGCGCGGGCGCGACGGCATCGGCGACGGGCTGCTGGTGGCCTACGCGCCGGGCGACATGCCGCTCGTGCTGAGGCCCGGGCAGGCCAAGAAGTTGCCCAAGGGGGCGGCCCTGGTCTTCCAGATGCACTACACGCCCAACGGCGTCGAGCACAAGGACCGCTCCTCGGTCGCCCTGATCTTCGCCAAGCAACCGCCGAAGGCCGAGGTGCGCACGCGCGCCATCGCGCAGGGGCGCTTCTTGATCCCGGCCGGCGACGCCAATTACGAGGTGAAGTCGGCCACGACGTTCGACAAGGACGTGGACCTGCTGAGCCTGATGCCGCACATGCACCTGCGCGGCAAGGACTTCAAGTACGAGGTCGAACATCCCGGCGGGCGCAAGGAGGTGCTGCTGTCGGTGCCGCACTACGACTTCAACTGGCAGAGCAATTATCGCCTGGCGACGCCGCTGCGCCTGAAGGCGGGGACAACCATTCGCTGCACGGCCCACTTCGACAACTCGGCCGACAACCCCAACAACCCCGACCCCAAGACGTCGGTGCGCTGGGGCGATCAGACGTGGCACGAGATGATGATTGGGTTCGTGGACTATGCGTACGTCGAGGCGCCGGCGAAGAAGTGACTCGCCGGACGGTTGCTTGCCGACAGTTCCTATTTCTCCGCCGCGGGCCGGGAGGGTACAATCCCAACCGGCCCGCGGCGGTGTCGTTGAGAGGGGCGAGCCGGGAGGCATCGCATGGGCGCGTTCGACCAGGCGGCGAGGTTCGCTTCCCAGGCCGCGCCCGATCCGGTGGTGCGCCGGGTGCTGGCGCCGTCGGGCC
Source organism: Gemmatales bacterium (assembly GCA_038239195.1). Taxonomy (GTDB): domain Bacteria; phylum Planctomycetota; class Planctomycetia; order Gemmatales; family Gemmataceae; genus JBBSEZ01. The sequence goes on along the minus strand of JBBSEZ010000287.1, from coordinate 6,485 downwards.
TGTCGCTGCCGTTCCGCGAGTGGCTCGACACGCGGACCATCCCGCTGCCGGGAGGCCCCGACCGGACCGCGGACCTGGTCGCCTTGCTGGAGGGCGTCGGAGGCGAGCCGACGCTGCTGCTCCTGGAGCTCCAGAGCCAGCACGACCCGGACAAACTGGACGGGACCCTGGAAGAGGCGGCGATGCTGCGCTGCCGGGCGCGGCACGGGGAGGACCGCAAGGGCAAGTACAAGGTGCTGACAGGGCTGGTCTACCTCCGGGGCCTCTGCCCCGAGGACATCCTCGACATGACGCTGGGAGGGCACGGCACCTGGCACTCCCCCTTCGTCTGGAACGTCTGCGAGGACGACGCGGTGGGGGCCCTGGAGGCGGTGGCAGGCGACCGGGAGCACTGGGGCCTGCTGTTCTGGGTGCCGCTGATGGCCGGTGGCCGGGAGGCCGCTGTCATCGCCCGCTGGAGGGGCGTCGTCGCCCTCGTTGTGGAAGATCGCGGAACGCGGGGCAACCTGGCTGGCGTCGCGCTCGTGTTCGCAGAACTGGTCGGCCGAAGGCCGGAGTGGAAACGAGGACTGGAGGGCTTTGAGATGACTGAGTCGCAAGTAGTGAACGAGTGGATCGGCCAGGGCGAGGTTAAGGGAGAGTTGAAGAACCAGCGGCTGAACCTTCTGACACTTCTGAACATGAAGTTCCCCGGTGGCGTGCCTGTGGACGTGGCCCGGCTCATCAACGAGCAGGAAGCACTCGAGCTGTTGCGGGGCTGGTTCGCCACCGCTGTCCGGGCAGATACCTTCCAGCAGTTCATGGACGTGCTGAAGAAATAGCGCTCGCGAAGGGGCCGTGCCTCTTCCTTCCACTACAGTAGCGGCACGCGCCCTTCCATCTGCTCGCGCAGCCCGGCGAAGTACGTTTGGACCTCTTCCGGCTTCGCGGTCCCGCACGTCCCGCAGCCGCCCCCACCCCCGCTGCCGCAACTGCCGCAGTTTCCGCCCCCACAGCCCTCGGCCCCGCAACCGGCGGCCTCGGGCTCGCTCTGCGTGGCCGTCAGGTCGGCGAGGGCCACGTGCAGTTCGGTCGCGCGCGACAGGGCGCTGACGAAGGGCCGGACATCGGCCTCGCCCCAGCGCAAGAGATGCACGACGCCGTGCTGACCGTCGAGCAGCACCTCGGCGTCGAGGAGGTCGAACGGCAGCGCCAGTTCCGCGAGGAGAGAAGCGGCCCGCTCGAAGAGCTGCTGGCCGCGCTGGCGCATCTGGGCGGCGAGGCGCTCGTCGTCGGGCGTCGCCAGGCGCAGGAGCTGGCCGACGGTCGTGTTGGGGAGGAAGGTCGCGTGGCCCGGCGCGGCCTGGCGCAGCACCTCGCCGAGCTCGAGGCCGCGGTGGCTGCGCACGACCGCCCGGTCGCCGCGCCGGCCTCCCAGGGGGCGGGCGGCGCGAAACCGGCCGAAGTCGCCGACGAGGCCGTAGCTCACGAGATATTCCAGATCGTCCATTCGCTCCCTTCGGGCCGTCACCCCTCGATGCCGAGGAACTCGCGCATGTACTTGTCGTACTCTTCCTGCCCGCGCTCGGTGCTCAGGTTGAGGCGCAGCTCGTTGATGACCTTCACGCTGTAGTTCTTCATCCAGTCGGCCCAGCAGTCGGCACACACCGTCTCGTAGATTCGCTGGCCCAGCGCGTCCTTGTAGGGCGGCGCGGGGAGCTGGCGTGCGCGGGAGCCGAACATGCACGTCGGCCGTTCGCAGCGAAAGCCCGTCCCGCCCCCTTCGCCCGCTCCAGCGCCGGCCGGCGCGGCAACGCGCTTCGAGACCGGCGCCGGATCGCCCAGTTCGACCAGCATCCGCGCCATCTCGTCGCGCGGCATGTTGTCGCCGCGCTCGTCGGCGACGTCGTAGCCCTGGCGCAAGACCTGGATGGCCTCTTCCTTTGCCGGCACCTGGAGCAACGACTGGGCGAGGAGCTGATAGACCTTCGAGAAGTGCGGGCTCAGTTCCAGCGCCCGGCGGAACGACTTGCAGGCCTCGGCGTGCTGGCCGTCCTCCGCGAGCAACTGCCCCAGGCGGTAGTGCGCCAGTTCGTTGTCGGGGTCGTCCCCGGCCATCTTGCGAAACTGGGCGATGCGGTCCGGCAGTTGACTCATCGGCTTGGCTCCGAGGACGATTCCGCGATCTCACGCAAACGGCAGCGAGCTCGCCCGCCGGAAAGGCCGCGGGCGAGCTGGCGCGATCATTTCTTCGGTTCGATCACGTTCAGGTCGAGCACCTGCTCGACCGTTTTCTTGGCGACGTTGTCGATGGCCTTGAGCTCGATCTTGAAGCGCCCCGACTGGTTGATGGGCAGCGGGATCGCGTCGAACGGGACGATCGCCGGCGGCGTTGCCCCGATCGACTTCAGCTCTCCGGTGTAGGGCCTGCGCAGCGTCGGTTGCCCGGCCGAATCGAGGACGCGCAGTTCGATGGTGACGTCCGGCTGGCCCTTCTTGTTCAGCGCGTAGCCGGTGATGGCGAAGTTGACCCCGATGAGTTGGCCCGGCACGGCGATGGGCGGCGTCGGGTCTCCGGAGGCCGCGCTCAGGCCCACCCGCACGAAACCGAACTTTTTGGGCACGACCTCGAAGGTGCGCGTCAGCAGCACGGTCTTCTTGGCGACGCGGTCGGTGAGGGTGATCTTGAGCGTGTAGGACCCGGGCTGGGTGTCCGGGTTGAGGACCGAGCGGTGCCACGACGGCAGGCGCGAGCCGCCTAGATGGAGCAGCGCCTGGAGGTCTTCGGGGTCGCGCTTGTGGATCGCCTTGGCCTTGCCCTTGAGGGTCAACTCCGTGGCCACGCTGTAAAGGACGCGCCCGTTTTTATCGACCTTCAGCCCTTCGACGTCGAACATGAGAAACACCACGTCGCCGGGCAAGAACTTGCTGTCGGCGCGTTCCTGGCCGAACAGGCCGTTGGTGAAGCGTGCGCCCTTCACCTCCAGAGTGTCGGCCTGAGCAGGGGCGAAACCGAGCGCGGCTGCCAAGGCAAGGGGTGCCCACATGAGTTCGTGTCCTCGCAAGGATGGGGATAGAGCGTCGCGTCCACGTCTGTGTTCATTGTGCGCAGACGGCGCCCGCCCTGCCAGTGGAAAAACGCGCGGCGACCCCGCGAGGGGCAGGCTTCCAACCTGCAAGCCGCCCCGGCAGGTTGGGAAACCTGCCCCCACGGCGCGCGAAAAACCCCGGCCCGGATAGTGCGTCCGGCCCGGGGAGAGGGCAGCGCGACGTTGGGGGGAAGGGCGTCGCGCTCACTCTTTTCGGCGTTCTCGGCGCAGCTTGTCGTAGCGGACCGCCTCCTCCAGCCCGATGAGCCCGTCTCCGTCGGTGTCGATGCGGCGAAACTCCTCGTCAGTGCCGAGGAACTCGCGGCGCGATACGTCGCCGTCGCGGTTGCGGTCCATCTTGCGGAACCACAGCGGGCCCGCCGTGCGCGGCGGGGCCGCCGGGGCCATGTTCCCCACGGTCGTGAACGCCAACTTCTGGACGAGGTACTGGTTGCCGTTCGACGTTCCTTGCTCGAAGGTGGCCCTGTAGTTGCGCGGGACGTCGGCCTTCGTCAGGTAGCCCTTGCCTTCGCGGTCCAGGCGCTCCAACAACTTGGGCAACTGGCGCAGCTCGCGCACGCTCAGCCGGCCGTCCTTGTCCGTGTCGAGCAGCTCGAACAGCCCCTTGCCCTCATCGGAGACGCTCAGCGAGACGATGCTCTTCGTCCCCGCCTCGCTCAGGCCCTTCATCGTCTCGGCGTAAGCGAGCACCTCCTTGAGGTAGAGCATGCCGTCGCCGTCGCGGTCCATCAACTTGAACGTGTTGCGGAAGAACGGGCTCTGCCGTGCCTCCGCCTCGTCGAGGTAGCCGTTGTTGTCCTTGTCCGCCGCCTTGAACTGGGCGGCGTACTGCTGCCGGACGTCGAACGTGTGGACGATCCCTCCGCCGCCACTCCCAACCGCCCCCCACACCGCGCCGAGGTCGAGGCGGGTGTTGTTGACGTCGAGGACGAGTTGACCGTCCTTGCCCTGGACCACGTAGCGGTCCATCGGCGAGGGCCGGCGCCCCTTGACGTGCTCGACGAAGGCCGCCGTGCCGCGCTCGCCGAGCCGCAGGACGAACTCCAGGTCCGGCGCGCGCCGGGCAAAGCGGGCCAATTCCTCGGCGTCGAGCTCGCCGTCGCCGTCGGCGTCGAGGCGGTCGAAGGTGGCCTTGTCGAGGCCCAGCGCCTTCGCCGTCAGCTTCCGGGCGCCTTTGCCCCCGTACTGGGTCAGCAGCCGCCGCGCCAGGGCGGAATCGCCCCGGTCGGAGCTCACGAGGTGGAATGGCCCGCCGGTGGGGGTGCCCATCTGGAGCCCACTGTAGGCGTAGACCACGAACAGTTCGTTGTCGCTGCCGCCCGCGAGCAGGTTGCCCATCAACTCGGCGGGGGTCAGCATCTCGTCGTCGTCGGCGTCGAGCCGGGCCAGGACGGCCGGCGCCGCCGACAACTCGGCACGCGAGAGCTTGCCGTCCTTGTTCTTGTCGAGCAACTTGAACAGCCGCTCGTTCAGATCGTCGGCGGATGGGGCGCCCCCGCCGCTCAGGCGGCCGTCCGACAGGACCGATTGGACATTGCTGTTCCAGCCTTGGCTCCTTCCCCCGAACTGGAACGGTGCAGCGCCGTTGCGGCGATAGTAGTCGGCCAGTTCGGCCCGGCTCACCTTGCCGTCGCGGTTGGTGTCCATCGCGGCCAGCTTCGGCGGGCCTCCTCCTCCGAAGCCGGTGTTGAACAGCGCCTGGACGGGCGGGGCGCGCTCGGCCTCGGCCTTGCTCAGCACGCCATCGCCATCGACGTCGAGGTAGCGGAAGAGCTTGTCCATGAACTCTTCCCAGACGACCCGGAACGCCTTGCCGTCCACGCGCAGGTGCAGGCGCAGCAGGACGGGCCGCGATTCGCTGAAGAAGACGACGTCCTGCACGTCGTCGCCGGGCCGCTCCACCCGCGGCGGCCCGAGCGGCGCCTTGGGGGCGGCGCCCTGGCTGTCGCCGAGGAAGGCCCAGCCGAGGAGCAGGGCGCCGAGGGCGCCCACCTGGATGAACCTCTTCACGCCAGCACCTCCTTGATGGGCCGCGAGCCCGGATCGACGAAGCGGATGGGCCGTCCGACGTTCGAGTTGTTCTGCTTGGTGACGTCCAGCCCCAGCGCCGAGCCCGCCGTGGCCAGCAGGTCCGCCGTCGTGGTCGGGCGCTCCGTCACCGTCATGCCGTCGGCGCTGGTCTTGCCGATCACCTGACCGCCCCGGATGCCGCCGCCGGCCAGCACCGTGGACCACGAACTGGCCCAGTGGTCGCGACCCTTCTGGCCGTTGACGCGCGGGGTGCGCCCGAACTCGCCCATCCACACGATGAGCGTCGAGTCGAGCAGCCCCTTGCTCTTGAGGTCGGTCATCAGCGTCGCCCAGGCCGGGTCGAGCGTTCCGCACTGGCGCTTGACGGCGTCGAAGTTGTTCTGGTGCGTATCCCAGCCGTCGAGCGTGACCTCGACAAAGGGCACGCCGCGTTCGACGAGGCGCCGGGCCAGCAGGCAGCCCTGCCCGAACAGGTTGCGCCCGTAGGCGTCGCGCAACTTCGCCGGCTCCTCTTCGAGGTTGAACGCCCGGACCGCCGACGAGCGCATGAGGGTGACGGCGCGCTGGTAGGCGGTGCGGTGGCTGAGCGAGGCAGCGCCGGAGCGCTCGGCGAGGAAGTCCTGCTCGGCCTCTTCGAGCAGGCGGACGCGCGCCGCCGAGCGGCGGGCATCGACCTCGGGGGGCAGGTCGAGGTCCTGCACCCGCAGCGCGCGGTCCGCGGCGTTGCCGGGCGCCCCGCCCAGGAAGCGGGCGTTTTCGCCGACGATCAGCGGGGCGTAGCGCGGCCCGAGGAAGCCGGGCCCGTAGGCGGCGACGTTGAGGAAGCGCGACGGCGCGATGCTGACGAAGCTGGGGAGCTCGGCGTCGGCGCTCTCCAGTTCCTTGGCGACGAGCGAGCCGAGCGCCGGGTACTGGATCGGGCCGCCCGGCAGGCGGCCGGTGCGCATCAGGTAGGTGGCCCGGCCATGGTCGGCCTCCTTGGTGCTCATCGAGCGCACGATCGCCATGCGGTCCATGTGCCTCGCGACCTTGGGCAGGTGTTCGCCGATCTTGATGCCGGGGACGTTGGTGGCGATCTCATTCGACGGCCCGCCGTTGGCGTGGCCGGGCTTGAGGTCCCACAGGTCGATGGTGGCCGGCCCGCCGTTCATCCACAGGAGGATGCACGACCGCTTGCGCATCGGGTGCGCCGCGGCCGCGTGGGCCAGGTTCTCCATCCACCCCGACACCGAGCCCCCGACGATGCCGGCGGCCGACAGCTTCAGCAAGTCGCGGCGCGACAGGCTGGGAAGTGTGGACATGGAAATAAACTCCTTGTGTCGCTCGTAGGGTGGGGCGGGTGTTCGAGGGCCCCGCGGGCGTGAG
>JBBSEZ010000286.1:0-13036 GCA_038239195.1 Gemmatales bacterium | reverse complement strand
GTGCGCTGCACCGGCGGGCCCACGCCGCGCCGCTCGCCTCAATCGCCCTGGAACTTCTTGCGCCGCAAGACGTGGTGATAGTGCTGCGCGAACCGATGGGCCTCGTCGCGCACGTACTGGAGCAGTCGCAGGGCCGGCGCGTGCCGGCTCAGGCGCAGGGGCTCTTCCTGCCCGGGACGATAAATCTCTTCCTCGCGCTTGGCCAGCGACAGCAGGATCGGCGGTTCGAGCCCCAAGACGGCGAACGCCTCCAGGGCGGCGCTCAACTGGCCCTTGCCGCCGTCGATGAGCAGGACGTCGGGATAGACGTCTTCCCCGCGATCGGCGCTCTCGGCCTGGAGGCGGCGGAAGCGGCGCGTCACCACCTCGCGGATCGAGGCGAAGTCGTCCACGCCCTCGACGCTCTGGATCTTGTAACGCCGGTAGCCCGGCTTGAACGGCAGGCCGTCGATGAAGCTCACCAGCGAGGCCACCGTCTCCTGCCCGCTCAGATGGGCGACGTCCACGCCCTCGACGGTGCGCGGAGTCTTGTTCAGCCCCAGCGCCTTGCGCAGGCCCACCAGCCCCTTCTTCGGGTCGATCGGCATCACGCCCTTTTGCACGTCCTGCTCCGCGTCGCCGCGCTGGCTGAGCGACTGAAGCGCAACCACGTCGTCGCGCAGCCGGGCCGCCTTCTCGAAGAGGAGCGCGGCGCTGGCTTCCTTCATCTCGCGCTCCATCTCCTTGATGAGCCGGGCCTTCTTGCCCTCCATAACCAGGCGCAGGGCACGAATCTGCTTGCGATAGTCCTCCTTGCTGACCCGGAGGTTGCACGGCGCGGTGCAGCGGCGGATGCTGTGCAACAGACACGGGCGGAACCAGCGCCAGCGGCTGTCGTCGGCGTCGATGTCGAGCGTGCAGGTGCGGAACTGGAAGATGCGCTGGAGCACGGCCATGGCGTGGCGCAGGCTCTTGGCGCTGGTGAACGGGCCGTACAGCTTGACGCCGCGCCGCCTCGGCTTGCGCGTGAACTCGACGCGCGGGAAGTCCTCGCGGACGCGGATCTGCAAGTAGGGGAAGCTCTTGTCGTCCTGTAGCTTGACGTTGAAGCGCGGCTGGACGTCCTTGACCAGGCGCGATTCGAGCAGCAGAGCGTCCACCTCGCTGTCGGCGGGGAGGTAATCGACGTCGGCGATCAGCTTCACGAGGTCGGCGGTACGTTCGTCCTCGGCGGCGGCCTTGGTGAAGTAGTGGCCGGCGCGGCTGCGCAGGTTCTTGGCCTTGCCGACGTAGAGGACGACGCCCTGAGCGTCCTTCATCAGGTAGACGCCCGGGGAAGCGGGGAACTGCTTGACCTTCTCCGCGGGCGGCAGCGGGACGGAGTCGGCGGGCGGCGGGACGGGGACTGACATGCGAAGCGCTCCGGGCGGAAGGTCGAGCTCGGGGCACGCGCTCCGCCGCGCGCCTCCTTCCTTCATGATATACGACGGGGCGCCCGGGCGCCTCCACGAGCGCGGCGGACGGCCCCAAGGCGGCCCCTACCCCAGCGGCTCCTCGCGCCCCGTCGTCAGCCGCCTGATGATCCCCGCCACCGCCCCCAGTCGCTTGTTGCCGCGCGCCCGCACGATGGCGCAGTCCGCCATCGACGGGGCCAGCGCCCGTTCGCCCGTCAGCGCCAGCAGCCGATCGAACAGGCTGGGCCCCAGGTCGAACAGGCGCCCGTGGACGATCACCATGCTCGGGTTGAAGAGGTTGATGACCGCCGCGACCCCGACCGCCAGGTACTGCAAGACGCGCTCGACCTCGGGGCTGGCGTCGAGCTCGCCGGCGCGCACGGCGGCAAGGACCGCGTCCATCGACAAGGACCGCCCCAGCCGCTCCGACACCGCCGCGGCCAGCGCCGTGTCGGTGGCGACCGTCTCCAGGCAGCCGCGGTTGCCGCACCCGCACGTCTTGCCGTCGAGCTCGACGGTGACGTGGCCCAACTCCCCTGCCAGGCCGCTGTGTCCGGCGAGAACGATCCCGCCGTTGACGACGCCGACGCCGAGCCCCTCGCTGACGTCGAGCATGGCGAAGTCGGTCGCCCCGCGCGCCGCTCCGTAGGTCATCTCGGCCAGGCAAAGGGCGTGCGACTCCTGCACGATGGCCGTCTCCAGCCCCAGGCGCTCCGCGAGGTCGTCGCCCAGGCGCTGCCCGTCGGTCTGGTGGAGGTTGGGCGACACGACAGTCCTCCGGTCGCGCCGGTGCAGCAACCCCGGCATGCTGATGCCCAGCCCCAGCACCGGCACGCCCTGCCCCATCGCCGCCCGCGCCAGCCGGACGAGCCCCTTCACCAGGTCGCCGTAGCGCGCCGGCGTCTGAAAGGAGCGCACGCCGTCCGGGTGGAGCTCGCCGTCCAGCCCCGCCGACACCACCTCGCAGCAGCGGGCGCCGACCACGATGCCCAGGACCGTGGCCGTCCGGCTCGCCAGGCGCAGCACCTTGCCGGGCCTCCCCACGGCGGCCTGGCGCGCGTCGCCCTCTTCGAGGAGATTGTCTTCGAGGAGCGTCGCCACCGCGCGCGTCACCGTCGGACCGCTGACCCCCGCGTGCCGGGCGATCTCGGCGCGCGACAGCGGGCCGTGCTCCTGGAGCGTTGCCAGGATTCGGCGCTCGTTGAGCTGCCGCAACAGCCCCGCCCGGGCCCGCGGCCGCGTGGTTTCCATGCTCTCCTCCCGTATGATGACCGGACGCGACCTTGCACTTTCTCCGATTTTACCATTGACGCGCGGCCGCCGACTACTTAATTTCAATCAGAAAGAAAGTAAGAACTCGAACAGAAGGTAACGAAGGCAACGAAGAAAGAAAAGGAAGAGGGACGAGCCGATGAGCAACGGCGACGAACGTGGGGAGGCACCGCCTTTCTGCACCCCTGCCTCCTTATCAGGTACGCTTCCTCTTCTTTCTTCGTTGCCTTCTGTTCAAATTGTTGATGCCTGGTCTTCCACTTCGCCGCCCAGCGCCAAGGAGCCGTCCCGATGAAGCTCTCCCTCTCGTTGCTCGGCAAGGTCGGCTCCGCTTTCGCGGTGGCGATGCTGCTCGGCCTCCCCTCGCGCGGCGCCGAGGCGCCAACCCTCAAGGTGCTGATGCTGGGCGACAAGGGCCACCACCGCCCCGCCGACCTGCACAAGGTTTTGGCGCCCGTGCTGACGAAGTCCGGCATCCGGCTCGACTTCACTATCGAGGTTGGCGACCTCGTTCCCGCCAAGCTCGCGAAGTACGACGCCCTGCTCATCTTCCGCGACACCGGCTCTCTGCCGGCGCGCAACGAGTCCGCCCTGCTAGAGTTCGTCGAGGGCGGCAAGGGGCTATTCGCGCTGCACTGCGCCTCGCACTGCTTCCGCAACAGCGACCGCTACACGGCACTGGTCGGCGGGCGGTTCTGGAAGCACGGGCTGCGCTCCTTCCGGCCGCGCATCGTCGATGCGCAGCACCCCGCCATGAAAGGCGTGAGGAGCTTCGAGACCGTCGATGAGACCTACGTCCACAACCAGGTCGCGGAGGACATTCGCGTCTTGATGGTGCGCGACGAGGACGGCAGCGCCGAGCCTTACACCTGGGTGCGCAGGCAGGGCAAGGGGCGCGTTTTCTACACCGCGCTGGGCCACGACGAGCGCACCTGGAAGCGCGCCGGCTTCCAGCGCCTCGTCGAGCAAGGGCTGCGCTGGTCGGCGGGGAAGGTGCCGGACCGCAAGGACGTGGGGCCGTTCAAGTACGTCAAGGCCGACGTGCCGAACTACCTCCCCGGGAAAAGTTGGGGCGCGCTCGGCGAGCCGATCCGCCGCATGCAGCTCCCGCTCTCCCCCGAGGAGTCGATGAAGCACCTGCACCTCCCCGAGGGCTTCGAGGCGCAGCTCTACGCCGCCGAGCCCGACATCGCCCGGCCGCTCGCGATGGCCTGGGACGCGCGCGGGCGGCTGTGGATCGCCGAATCGGTCGATTACCCCAACGACATGCAACCGCCCGGCAAGGGGCGCGACCGCATCAAGATCTGCGAGGACATCAAGGGCACCGGCCGGGCCGACAAGTTCACCGTCTTCGCCGACAAGCTCAGCATCCCGACGAGCCTGACCTTCGCCAACGGGGGCGCGATCGTGGCCCAGGCGCCCAACACGCTGTTCCTCAAGGACTCGAAGGGCGGCGACAAGGCGGACGTGCGCGAGGTGCTGTTCCGCGGCTGGGGCACCTACGACACGCACGCCGGCCCCAGCAACCTGCGCCCCGGACTGGACAACTGGGTGTGGGGGACGGTCGGCTATGCGGGCTTCAAGGGCAAGGTTGGCGGGCGCTCTCAGCAGTTCCGCCAGGGCATCTTCCGCTTCAAGCCCGATGGCTCGCAGATGGAGTTCCTGGCGTCCACGAGCAACAACACCTGGGGCCTCGGGCTGGGCGAGAAGGGCGAGGTTTTCGCCTCGACCGCCAACGGGCAGCACAGCGTCCACCTGGCCCTGCCCAACCGCGTCTTCGAGGGCGTGCGCGGCTGGTCGGGCCAGGGGGCCGTCGGCATCGCCGATCACAAGAAGATCCACCCCATCACGTCGCACGTCCGCCAGGTCGATCACCACGGCGGGTTCACCGCCGCGGCGGGGCACGCGCTCTACACGGCGCGGTCGTTCCCCGAGGAGTACTGGAACAAGGCGGCCTTCGTGTGCGAGCCGACGGGCCACCTCATCCACGTCAACCGGCTGGCGAAGAAGGGGAGCGGGTACGTCGCCCGCGACGGGTGGAACATCCTGGCCAGCGACGACGAGTGGACAGCGCCCATCGCGGCGGAGGTCGGCCCCGACGGGGCGCTCTGGGTGATCGATTGGTACAACTTCATCGTGCAGCACAACCCGACGCCGGCCGGCTTCAAGACCGGCAAGGGCGGCGCCTACGTCACCCCCCTCCGCGACAAGACGCGCGGCCGGATCTACCGCATCGTGTACACCGGCAAGAAGGGCGGCACAAAGGCCGTCGCGCCCGCCCTCGACCGCGCCGCGCCGAAAGCGCTTGTCGCCACCCTGAATCACGACAGCCTGTGGTGGCGCCAGACGGCTCAGCGCCTGCTGGTGGAGCGCGGCAAGGACGACGTGCTGCCGGCGCTGGCCGAGCAGGTACGCGCCGCCAAGGGCGGTCCCGCGGCCACGCATGCCCTGTGGACGATGCACGGCCTGGGCGCGTTCAAGGCGAGCGACGCCAAATGGCTCGACGCGGCCGCGGCAGGGCTGAAACACCCCGACGCCGGCGCGCGCCGCGCCGCCCTGGCGGTGCTGCCGCGCACGGCTGCGTCGGTGGCGGCGATCCTCGCGGCGAAGTCGCTGGCCGACGAGGACGCCGAGGTGCGCCTGGCGGCGCTGCTGGCGCTGGGCGAGATGCCGGGCTCGAAGGCCGCGGCCGCGGCGGTCGTGGCGGTGCTAAGCGACCCGGTGAACGCGAAGGACCAGTGGATACCGAAGGCGGCCGTGAGCGCCGCGGCGAAGAGCGACCTGGCCTTTCTGCAAGCGGCGGCCGAGGCCAAACCGAAGACCGAGACGGCGCTGATCGACGCGGTTCGCGCGGTGGCGGGGCACCTGGCCCGGCGCGCCCCGACCGAGGCGACGGGCGACGTGCTGACCTCTCTGGGGAAGGCGCAACCGAAGGTGGCCGAGGCACTGCTGACGGGGCTGGTCGAGGGCTGGCCGGCGGGCAAGCACGCGACGCTCGACGCGCGCGCCGACGCGGCGCTCCAGGCCCTGCCCGGGAAGCTCTCGCCGGGCGGCCTGCTCCAGCTCGCCGCCTTGGTGCAACGCTGGGGCCAGCAGGCGAAGCTGGCGGGGATCACGGCGGGCGTGAAGAAGTCGCTGCTGGCCCGGGTGGGGGATGCGAAGCTCGGCGACGAGGCGCGCCTGGCCGCCGCGCGCGACCTGATCGTGCTGGGCGCCGATGGCCCGACGGCGACGGCACTATTGGAGCAGATGACGCCGCGCGCCAGCCCGGCCCTGACGAAGGGGCTCCTGGACGTGCTGTCGCAGGCCAGCGCGGAGGAGGTCGGCACGGCCCTGGTGAAGCGCTGGGCCGAGCTGGCGCCGTCGGCCCGGCCGGTGGCGCTGGTCGCGCTGCTGCGCCGCCCGGCGTGGACACGGGCCCTCCTTGCCGGGCTCGAAAAGGGCGAGATCGACAAGGCCGACCTCAGCCTCGACCACGTGCAGCAACTGACCCGCCACCCCAACGACGGCATCGCAACCCTGGCGAAGAAGGTGCTGGCGAGCGGTGGCCGGCTGCCCAGCCCCGACCGCCAGAAGGTGCTCGACAAGCTGATGCCGCTGGCCAAGAAGCGGGGGGACCCGGCCGTGGGCAAGCTCGTCTTCGAGAAGAACTGCGCCAAGTGTCATCGGTTCGGCGACGTGGGCCAGACGGTCGGCCCCGACCTGACAGGCATCGGGGCGCGCGACCGGGGCGACGTCCTGATCGACGTTCTCGACCCGAACCGCTCGGTGGAGGGGAACTATCGGCAGTACACCATCGAGACGAAACGCGGCCTGCTGCTGACGGGGCTGCTGGTCAACGAGACGAAGACGTCGGTGGAACTGCTCGACGCCGAGGCGAAGAAGCACGTGGTGTTGCGCGAGAACATCGAGTCGCTGAGCAGCAACAAGATGTCGCTGATGCCGGAGGGCTTCGAGAAGCTGGGAGAGAGCGAGCTGACCTCGCTGCTGGAGTATCTGGCGGCGCGCGGCAAGTATTTCCCGCTGTCGCTGGCCAAGGCGGCGACGATAACGAGCGTGCGCGGCATGTTCAACAGCCGGGACAGCGACGTGGAGCGGCTGGTCTTCCCCAAGTGGGGCCCGCAAACGGCGTTCGGAGTGCCGTTCCAGGTGATCGACCCCCGCGGCGGCTCGATCCCCAACGTCGTGCTGTTGTACAGCAAGAGCGGGCCGCTCGCGCGGGAGATGCCGAAGTCGGTGAGCGTGCCGTGCAACTCCCCGGCGAAGGCGATCCACGTGCTCGGCGGCGTGGCCGGGTGGGCCCACCCGTTCGGCAAGAAGGGCAGCGTGTCGATGATCGTCCGACTGCACTACGCCGACGGCAAGACGGAGGACCACGAGCTGCTCAACGGCGTCCACGTGGCCGACTACATCCGGGTGGTGGACGTCCCGGAGTCGAAGCTGGCGTTCCGGGTGCGCGGGCAGCAGGTGCGCTATCTGAGCGTCGTGCCGAAGCGGACGGTGAAGATCGACAAGATCGACTTCGTGAAGGGGGCGGACGGGACGGCGCCGGTGGTGGTGGCGGTGACGGTGGAGGGGCCGGGGTAGGGGCGAGCGAGGCGATCCTCGTTCGCGGTGAGGGCAGCCCAGAGTTCGGTTCCTGCTTCCGAGGCCGTTCCCGACGCGGTAGAATCCCCTTTGGGGATTTCGGGAGCGTCACGAGGGCGGGAAGCCGAGATGGCCGCGCAGGACGACCTCGGCAGCCGGGGCGAGTACCTCTTCAACTACCGGATCATGAGTTCCTGCGGCCGGCCCCTCCCGTACTTTCGCCCCCGGTTTTTGGGCGAAAAGGCGCGAACGCTCGACTTCCTGGTCGAACTGGTGGGCACAGGAGACCGCACGCACTTCTTCTTTGCCCAGGTCAAGGCGACGAGGAAGGGGCTGACCAGGAAGAGCAAACGACTCAAGGTCGAGATGTCCGGGGCGGACGTGCAGCGGGCCTCTCTGGTTCCGGCGCCGACTTATTTGGTAGGCATCGACGAGCCGGGGGAGGCGGCCTACATCGTACCGATCCTCGAAGGGATGACGAAGACCGTTTCGAGCATCCCGACGACATACCCGCTCGACTGCCTGAACCTCGCGAGGCTTTACGACGAGGTGGAACAGTTCTGGTCGAGCCGCGACATGAAGAGGCACACTTCGGTCTTTTCCGTCGAGGAGGGCGGGCCATGAGCGAAGAGAAGCAGGAGTGGTTCGTGGCGGAGCGGGCGCGGGTCCTGGCCATGGTCCACCTCACCCGCCGCGACGACCTGGTTGTCGCGAAGGCGGGGCCCGGCGTCGGGCTCGAGTTCCTCGTCTCCATCGCCAGGGAGAACGGGGGGCCGTCCGCCCGACAGTTTGGCGTCTTCCTCCGGGGGACGAAAAGCCCCGCGACGGAGGCCCACCTCGACAAGGTGCTGCGCCCCGCGATGCAGGCTTTTTCCCGGATCGGCCAGTTCCCCTACCCCGTTTGTCTGTTTCACTTCAGCATGGATGACGACCAGGGCCATTACACCTGGGTTGCGGAGCCGACCGTCGCGGACGAGGGCCCGCGACTCCTGATGCACGACGCCCCCCACTTCCGCAAGTTGGACAGGGCAGCACTCGACGAGATCGTGGGGAAAGTGGACCGCTGGTACGACGCTTTTTTCAGTCAGATCGCGGTCAAGGCCTCCTGATCGAGCCGTGCGAGTAAGCTGCCTTTGCGCCCGGTGGCCCGGCGACTGGCGCAGTCTCTTTTCTGCGGCCGGAACCGTGAACTTTCGTGCCCCCAAGAGGACCGACCGATGAACGTGACCTGGCAAGGCGTCTATCCCGCGGCGACCACGCAGTTCGAGGACGACGAGTCCCTCGACCTCCCCGCCACCCTGCGCCACCTCGAAATCCTCCTCGACGCGGGAATCGACGGCCTCATCATGCTCGGCACCGTCGGCGAGAACTGCTCCCTCTCCCCCGAGGAGAAGCGCGCCGTCCTCGACGCGACCGTGAAGCACGTCGGGGGGCGCGTCCCCGTCCTGAGCGGGGTGGCCGAGACGACGACGCGCGGCGCCTGCCAGTTCGCCGCCGCGGCCCAGAAGGCGGGGTGCGATGGCCTGATGGTGCTGCCGGGCATGGTCTACAAGTCCGACGCCCGCGAGACGATCGCCCATTACCGGGCCGTGGCGCGGGCCAGCGACCTGCCGATCATGTGCTACAACAACCCCGTCTCTTATCGCGTGGACATTACTCCTCCCATGTTCGCCGAGTTGGCCGACGAGCCGACGCTGGTGGCGATCAAGGAATCGTCGGAGAACCCGCGGCGCATCACCGACCTCAAGAACCTCGTCGGCGACCGCTACGTCCTCTTCTGCGGCGTCGATGACCTCGTCCTCGAATGCGTGACGCTCGGCGCCGTTGGCTGGGTGTCGGGCCTCGTCAACGCCTTCCCGCACGAGAACCGGCTGCTCTGGGACATGCTCCTCGCGGGCCGCGCCGAGGAGGCGCTCAGCGTCTACCGCTGGTACACGCCGCTGCTCCACCTCGACACGCACGTCAAGCTCGTGCAGTACATCAAACTGGCGATGGCGCAGTGCGGCTACGGCACCGAAACGGTGCGCGCCCCGCGCCTGCCGCTCGAGGGCGCCGAGCGCGACGAGGTGCTCGCCGTCATCCGCCAGGCGATCCGCACCCGCCCGACGCTGCCGCTCCAGATGAACGAGCTGGGGTCATGATGCATCCGCTTCCTCCGCGCGTCTCGGTCATCGACTCGCACACCGGCGGCGAGCCGACGCGCGTGGTGGTCGTCGGCGGGCCCGACCTGGGCCCGGGCGACCTGGCCGCGCGCCTGCGCGCCTTCCGGGAGAAGCACGACCACTTCCGCTCCGCCGTCGTCAACGAGCCGCGCGGCTCCGACGTGCTGGTGGGCGCTCTCCTGTGCGAGCCGGGCGCGCCGGACTGCGTCGCCGGTGCGATCTTCTTCAACAACGTCGGCTACCTGGGGATGTGCGGGCACGGCACCATCGGCGTCGTGGTCACGCTGGCCCACCTCGGGCTTGTCGGCCCCGGCACCCATCGGCTCGACACGCCCGTCGGCGTCGTCGAGGCCACGCTCGAAGGACAGAACCTCGTCACCGTCCGCAACGTGCCCAGCTACCGCACCCGCGCCGGCGTGCGCGTGGAGGTCGAGGGCATTGGCCCCATAACGGGCGACGTGGCGTGGGGCGGCAACTGGTTCTTCCTGGTCCACGATCCCGCGCCCGAGATCGCGCCGGCCAACGCCGAGCGCCTCACCGACCTCGCCTGGCGCATCCGCCAGGCGCTCGCGGCCCAGGGGATTACCGGGGACGATGGGCACGAGATCGACCACGTCGAGCTGTTCGGCCCGCCGACGGCGCCAGGGGCGCACGGCAAGAACTTCGTGCTCTGCCCCGGCAAGGCCTACGACCGCTCGCCGTGCGGCACCGGGACGAGCGCCAAGGTCGCCTGCCTGATGGCCGACGGAAAGTTGCGCGAGGGCCAGCGCTGGCGGCAAGAGGGCATCCTCGGCAGCACCTTCGACGCCTTCGCCACTCTGGAAGGTGGCAAGATCGTCCCCCTCATCCAGGGCAGCGCGTTCGTGACGAGCGAGGCGACGCTGATCTTCGACGAGGATGACCCCCTGCGCCTGGGGGCTCGGCCATGAGCGCGCCTCGGGTGGTGGTCGTCGGCGCGGGCATCGTCGGCGCGGCCTGCGCCCGCGCGCTGGCGCTGGCGGGCGCCCGGGTGGTCGTCTGCGCGAAGTCGGTCGCCGGCGGCGCGACGGCGGCGGGGATGGGGCACCTCGTCGTCATGGACGATTCGGAGGCGCAG
Organism: Gemmatales bacterium; assembly: GCA_038239195.1. Lineage (GTDB taxonomy): Bacteria > Planctomycetota > Planctomycetia > Gemmatales > Gemmataceae > JBBSEZ01. Next base: position 2,486 of record JBBSEZ010000286.1, on the reverse strand, counting down.
TTCGCACTGTGCCGCTACTCGCAAGGGCTGTGGGACGAACTGGCCACGTCGCTCCCGGCCGAGGGCGAGTTTCTCCGCTGCGGGACGCTCTGGGTCGCTGCCGACGAGGAGGAGATGGCCGAAGTGGAGCGGAAAAGGGCGTTTTACGCCGAGCGCGGCATCGCGGCGCACGTGCTGGACGAGCGCGGGCTGGCCGAGGAGGAGCCGAACTTGCGGCGAGGACTGGCGGGGGGCCTGGTCCTGCCCACCGACAGCGTGATCTACCCGCCGGTGGCCGCGCGCTTCCTGCTCGACGAGGCCGTGCGCCACGGCGCGGAGGTCCGCCTGGGCGTGCCGGTGACGGCCCTGGACGGGCGCCGGGCGACGCTGGCGGATGGGACGCGCGTGGAGGGCGACGTGACGGTGAACGCGGCGGGGGCCATGGCGCCTGCCCTCACGCCGGGGCTGCCCGTGCGGCCGCGCAAGGGGCACCTGGTCATCACGGACCGCTACCCGGCCTTCATGCGGCATCAAATCATCGAGCTGGGCTACCTGAAGAACGCCCACCACTCGGAGGCCGATTCGGTCGCGTTCAACGTGCAGCCGCGCTTGACGGGGCAACTGCTGCTCGGCTCGTCGCGGCAGTTCGACTGCGACACCAGCGCCATCGACCACGGCATTCTGGGAAGGATGGTCGAGCGGGCGCTGGAGTACGTGCCGGGCCTGGCGCGGCTGTCGGCCATCCGCGCCTGGACGGGGCTGCGCGCCGCCACGCCCGACTCGCTGCCGCTGATCGGCCGTCACGCCGGCGAGCCGGGGCCCTACCTGGCGACCGGGCACGAGGGGCTGGGCATCACCACGTCGCTCGGCACGGCCGAGCTGCTTGCCGACCTCGTGCTGGGCCGGCCGACAGCCATCCCCTCCGCGCCCTACTCCCCCTCTCGGTTCGAGGTGGCGCGCCATGCCGGATGAGGTTGCGCTGACGATCGACGAAAGGCCGGTGCGCGTGGCGCGCGGCTGCACGGTGGCCGTCGCCGTGCTCCAGGCGGGCGGGGGCGGCTTTCGGCGCTCGGTCACGGGTGAGTTGCGGGGCCCGTTGTGTGGCATGGGCATTTGCTTCGAGTGCCGGCTGACGATCGATGGCCTGCCCCACCAGCGGAGCTGTCAGGTGCTGTGCCGGCCGGGCATGGAGGTCCAGACGGATGCGCGCTAGCCGCTCGTTCGACGTGCTGGTCGTCGGCGCGGGCCCGGCGGGGCTGGCGGCCGCGTGCCGCGCCGCGGAGGGCGGTCGCTCCGTGGCCGTCGTCGATGACAACCCCAACCTCGGCGGGCAAATCTGGCGCAGGGAGCGAGGCCACCGGGCGAGAGGCGAGACTCGCGTCTGGCTGCGGCGCGTGCGCCGGGCGAGGGTGGAGAGGTTGGCGGGGACGCAGGTCGTCGGGGCGGCGGGGCCGGGAGCGCTTCTCGCGGAGACGGCGGGCACGGCGGTCGAGCTGCGCTACCACCGCCTCATCCTGGCGACGGGGGCGCGCGAGTTGTTCCTGCCCTTTCCGGGCTGGTGCTTGCCGGGCGTGGTGGGGGCGGGCGGGCTCCAGGCACTGGTGAAGTCCGGGCTGTCGGTGCGCGGCAAACGCGTGCTCGTGGCCGGGTCGGGCCCGCTGCTCCTGGCGGTGGCGGCGTACCTCGTCAAGCACGGCGCCGACGTGCCGCTGATCGCGGAACAGGCCCCGCGCCGCCGGGTGTTGCGCTTCGGGCTGGGGCTGTGGCGCGAGCCGGGCAAGTTGCTGCAAGGGCTGGCGCTGCGATTCCGCTTGCGCGGGGCCCGGTATCTCGCCGATTGCTGGCCGACGGCGGCGGAAGGCGACGGCGCGCTGTCGGCGGTGTCGCTGACGGACGGCGGGCGTACCTGGAAGGAGCGCTGCGACTACCTCGCCTGCGGGTTCGGGCTGGTCCCCAACCTGGAGCTCCCAGCCGTGCTGAGCTGCGACGTGGGGCAGGGCCGTGTGCGGGTGGACGAGTGGCAGCAGACGTCGGTGCCCGGAACCTATGCAGTCGGCGAGGCGGCGGGGGTCGGCGGGCTGGACGTGGCCCTCGTCGAGGGGCAGATCGCCGGGCACGTCGTCGCGGGCTCTCGGGACAGCGCCCGCGTCCTCTTCCCGGCCCGGCGAGACGCGCGCGGTTTCGCATCGCGGCTGGAGCAGGCGTTTCAACTGCGGGAGGAGTTGCGCGGGCTTGCGCGTCCCGACACGATCGTCTGCCGCTGCGAGGACGTGCGGTTTGACAAGCTGGCGCCCTTCGGCGGGTGGACGGAGGCGAAGTTGCTCACGCGCTGTGGCATGGGGCCGTGCCAGGGGCGCATCTGTGGGGCGGCGACGGAGGTGCTGTTCGGGTGGCGTCGCGAGTCGGTGCGGCCGCCGGTCTTTCCGATGGCGTTGGGGGGGCTGGCGCCGTCGCGGGCATGACGCCCATTTAGCCGCCCCGCTCGCGGGGCGCGACAACCGCGCCCC
>JBBSEZ010000285.1:0-13077 GCA_038239195.1 Gemmatales bacterium | reverse complement strand
GGGGGTCTGGGGGTGGGGGGGTGACGGGTTGAATGGGGTAACACAAATCCGGGGGCCCAAGGGCCGGCGCGGCTGCCTGCCCCGGGGGCCCCCCAACCCTTGGCCCCCCCCCGTCACTCGCCAGGGCCCACGACCTGCTATTCCACAGTCCTCCCCCGACGACCTATAATGCCGAAACAAGCCCGCCTTCCTCCGCGCAAGGAGCCCCCTCATGCAGCAGGATCGGATCGCGTATCAGGGCATCACGTTCGACGACGTTCTCCTCGAGCCCGGTTTCAGCGACGTGGTGCCGCGCGACGTGGACGTGCGCACTCTTCTCACGCGCACCATTCGCCTCAACCTGCCGATCCTCTCGTCGCCAATGGACACGGTCACGGAGAGCGACCTGGCCATCGCGCTGGCACAGGAGGGGGGGATCGGGATCATCCACAAGAACATGCCGATCGCCGACCAGACGCGCGAGGTGGACAAGGCCAAGCGCAGCGAGAACGGCATCATCACCGACCCGATCACGCTGCCGCCGGACGAATCGGTGGGGACGGCGCGGCGCATCATGGAGCAGCACAAGATCAGCGGCGTGCCGATCGCGGTCAACGGCTATTTGAAGGGGATCCTGACGCGGCGCGACCTGCGCTTTCTGGCGGACAACAACCAGCGGCTGGCGGAGGTGATGACGCGGGACAACCTGGTGACGGCGTCGGAGAGCACCACGCTGGAAGAGGCAGAGCGCATCCTCACGAAAAACAAGGTGGAGAAGTTGCTCCTGGTGGACGATAAACACCGACTGAAGGGGCTGATCACCATCAAGGACATCGACAAGCTCACCAGTTTCCCTCAAGCCTGCAAGGACGCGCGGGGCCGACTGCGAGTGGGGGCGGCGGTGGGGGTCCACGACTACGAGCGGGCCGAGTCGCTGATCAAGGCCGGGGTGGACGTGCTGGTGGTGGACTCGGCGCACGGGCACTCCGCCAACGTGCTGGACACGGTGACGGAGATCAAGCGGCGCTTCGCGATCGACGTGATCGCGGGGAACGTGGCCACGGCGGAGGGGGCGCGAGCCCTGGTCGAGGCGGGGGCGGACGCCGTCAAGGTGGGCATCGGCCCCGGGTCGATCTGCACGACGCGCATCATTTCCGGGGTGGGAGTGCCGCAGATCACCGCCATCCAGCAGGCGGCCAAGGGGGTCGCGGGGACCGGGGCGCCGATCATCGCCGACGGGGGCATCCGCTACTCGGGCGACGTCACCAAGGCCCTGGCGGCGGGGGCGCACAGCGTGATGCTGGGTAGCCTGCTGGCGGGGCTGGCGGAGAGCCCGGGGCAGACGATCATCTACAAGGGGCGCAGCTTCAAGACGTACCGCGGGATGGGCTCGATCGGCGCCATGATGTCGGGGTCGAAGGATCGCTACCGGCAGGACGGGGGGAGCGGGCGAGACAAGTTGGTGCCCGAAGGAGTCGAGGGACGGGTGCCGTACAAGGGGCCTCTGGCGCCGTTCGTCTACCAACTGGTGGGTGGGCTGCGGGCGGGGATGGGCTATTGCGGCACGCGGAACATAGAGGAGTTGCGCACGCGCACGCGCTTCATCCAGGTGAGCGCGGCGACGGTGCAGGAGAGCCATCCGCATGACATCGCCATTACGCAGGAAGCGCCCAACTACAGCTCCCGCGCGGAGCACCCCAACTCGGACAACGGCTAGGGCGCGGTGGGCCCTCGGCCTGGCCTGCCTGTCGGGGCTGGCGATGGCCGGGCCCTCCGCCGCGCAGTTTACGCCTTACGCATCCGGGCGGGCGGTGACGGTCTCCCCGGCCCGCCCGCAACCCATTCAGACGAGCGGCGCGACGCTTCCCTCCTCCGGACAGGCCCTCCCGGCGGGCCAGGTGTTCCTGGCGTTGCCGGCGACGGGTGCCAGGGCGCCGGCCGCACCCGTCCGGCCGAGCGATGGGCCCACGGTGCAGCGGACCTACTTCCAGCCGACGGCGGATCGCCCCAGCTCCGCGCCCGAAGACGGGACGTACCAGATCCAGGTCGATCCGCCCGGGCTCGAGCGCATCTCGCGCGTGGAGAACGATCGGGCGCTCCAGGAGCGGATTCGCCAGGAGAGCAGGCGGGTCGATCCCAAGGAAAGCGTTCCCTTCCCCGAAGAGCCGACGCTCTCGAAAGGCACCTACGGGGGTCGCGGCAATCTCTGGAACGTGCGACAACTGACGGTCGAGCCCTGTTTCGTGTGCCACAAGCGGCTACTGTTCGAGGAACTGAACGCCGAGCGCTACGGGTGGGACTTCGGCGTTCTACAGCCGGTGGTGTCCACGGCCTATTTCTACAAGGACGTGGCGCTGTTGCCGTATCACCTGGCGACCGACGTCTGCCGCTGCCACGAATGCAACACCGGGAAATGTCTCCCGGGCGACCCGGTGCCCTATTTGCTCTATCCGCCCGAGTTGAGCCTGACGGGGACCGTTGCGGAAGCGGGCGTGATCCTGGCGCTCGTGGCGATCTTTCCGTGAAGGCGGCCACAAGGCACGAGGCGGGCCCCTGCCAGGGGCCCGCCTCGTGCCATTTGCGCGGGTTGAGGGGAGAGTTGATCGAGGAAGCGTCGGCCGGGGCTGGAAAACCTCAAGGGCGCGCCAGGCGCCGGCCGATCTTTTGGAAATGGCCCCTTTGGGGCCGCAGTTGACAGGAGCGGGGCGAAACGCTATCGCACTGGCCTGCAACAGGCGGTTTCGCTCAGGCCCGAGCGGGGCAGGAACGAGGGAATGGGCATGAACAGCCAGAACCGAGGCGTGGGGAGGGCCCGCTGGTGGGCCCTGACGGCCAGCGCCGTGCTGCCGGTCGTCCTGAGCAGTTGCGAGTCGATGTCGAACACCGACAAAGGGGTGCTGGGCGGCGGCGCCCTGGGCGCGGGGATCGGCGCCCTGGCCGGCGGCCCGCGTCACGCCGGCGTCGGCGCCCTGATCGGCGGGGCAACCGGCGCCCTCGTGGGCGGGCTGGCCGGCAGCAGCGCCGACCGCAGCGAGCGCAGGGCGGAGGCCGCGGCCATCGCCGCGCAACGGCCGCCCCTCAGCCTGGAAGAGGTGGTGCGCCTGACGGGCAGCGGCGCAAGCGACACGCTCATCGTCAACCAGGTCCGCGTCTCGGGGTCGGTGTACTACCTGACCGGCGAGCAGGTGAACTGGTTGATCGCCAACGGCGTGCGCGAGCCGGTCATTCAGGAGATGCAGGCGACGGCGGTGCGCCAGCCGCGCTACGTCTACGCGCCGGCGCCGCCGCCGGTCTACGTCTACCCGCCTCCGCCGCCTGTGGGCGTGGGCGTCGGGTTCGTGGTTGGCGGGCGGCGTTGACGTCGCCCCCCAAGAACGGCCCGAAGGTCGAGCTCTCGGAGCTCGACCTTCGGGCCGTTTCCCTACTTGGCCTGCACGTCGTAGCACCACACGACGTCTTTCTCGCGCACGTAGAGCTTGCCCCCGACGACGACGGGGTGGGCCCAGGTGTTGCCGGTGCCGTTCTTCACCTTGAACGCTCCCTTCTCCTTGTAGGCGGTCGGGCTTGCCTCGACGAGCGCCACCCAGCCGTTGGAATAGCGGACGTAGAGGTGCCCGTCGGCGTAGGTCAGCGAGGCCGACCCGGTGCCCCTGGGGCTGCGGCCCTTCCACGCGACCTTGCCCGTCTTCCAGTTGGCGCAGTACACGTGACCGCTATCGTCCGTGTCGCCGTAGACGTAATCGCCGACGATCACGGTCCCGCCGTGCTTGTTGCGAAGGTCGCCGCTGTAATATTCCTCCTTGACGCTGACTCCCCCGTCGGCGCTGGGGCTCAGCGTGAGCAGGGCCCCGCCCTTGCCGTAGCCGGCGCAGCACCACACCTGATTGCCCAGCACGATGGGGGTGGGGATGTTGGCGGTGTTGTCGGCGAACTTGTTGTAGCGCCAGAGGAGCTTGCCGTTGCTGGCCCTCACGCCGACGACGTCCTTGGCCGTCAGTTGCACGTACTGCCGAACGCCGGCGGCCTCGGAGACGACGATGGAGGAGTAGCCGGCGGTAGCATCGAGGGCGGACTTCCAGATGACGTTTCCGCTCCGCTTGTCGAGGGCGACGAGGGTGGCGTCGCGGCCGCCGGGGGTGCAGACGAGCTTGTCGCCGTCGATGAGGGGGGACTCGGTGTAGTTCCAGCCGCCCGAGTTGCCCTTGAAGTCCTTGGCGAAGTTCTTGCGCCACTTCTCCTTGCCGGTGGCCGTTTCGAGACAGACGAGGTCGCCAAACTGGCCGAGGGCGTAGAGCAGCGAGCCGTCCACGGTGGGGGTGCCGCGCGGGCCTGGGGAGGTGCTTCCGCCCGCTTTGCCGACCGCGTGCTCCCAGAGGCGCTTGCCCGTCTTGCGGCTGAGGGCGACGACGTAGCAGGAGCCGGCCTTGTCGCCCATGGTGAAGACCTTGTCGCCGACGACGGCGACGCTGGACAAGCCTTCGCTGCCGACCCCGGTGCCTTGCCAGACGAGCCGGGGGCCTTTCTCGGGCCAGGCATTGAGGAGGCCGGTTTCGGTCGAGACGTCGTCGCGCCGGGGGCCTCGGAACTGGGGCCAGTCGTGTTTGTCGGCCGCCGGAAGGGGCGCAGCGGGGGCAAGACAAGCGAACGCGCCGGCAACGGCGAGCGCAAAGAGGCGGGACATGGAACGAGGCTCCTTGGGGGTGGGATGGTTCGGCGGGGGGCGGGAGCGGGCGAGACGGGCAGCAACGTGAGTATAGCGGGTGGGAGGGAGGAGGGGCAAGGGAGAGAGACGGGCGAAGGTTCGCGAGGGTGGAGGGAACGCGGGGCGGCGATCATCAAGTTGGCCGATCTGGGACTCGCGGGCGAGCAATCGGATGACCGGAAGCGGAGGGGCAACCGGGGCCGCGGAGGATGATTCGAGACAGGCAAAATCCGCGATCAGGGCCCTACTTCAAATCTCACATTCCCAGGTTTTTTGCTTGCCGGCACGCTCCTTGTCTGCTTACACTCGTCTTGGTGGGGCGCATTCCCGTTGCGGGGTTCGGCGTGGGCGCCCATGGCAGGCAGTTTCTCCTATTCTCATATCTGTGCTACGGAGGCGCTCCCTATGCACAACTTCACCGATCTCCTCTGTAGGACCAACGAAGAGTTGGCCCGGATCGACCCGATGGTGATGAACTTGGTCGTTGCGAAAGCGATCCCGTCGCTAGCCCACATTGAAATTGACCGCTACTGCCGGTGGGCCGACCGAGTTGCCGAGGGTGCTTCCCGCTGGTTGTCCTCCGTCGAGGCGGAGTTCCGCAAGACGCCCGAGGACTGGGACAACGACATTCACATGTTCAGGCTGGGCATGCTGTCACAGTTTCTCGACCAAGCCCTCGGAATCGCCTACAAGGAGAGTCACCGCGAACTGAAGAAAGTTTCGTACACCGACCCCAACGATCTCTTCCTGACGGGCGTAATAGACACGCGTCGAGGGACCTGCGGCACCATCGCCGAACTGCACCTCGCCCTGGGTTGGCGGCTGGGCTGGCCGGTGACATTGACGAAGTCCTGGTGGCACTGCTTGTTGCGTTTCGACAACGGGCAAGTGGTCTGGAACCTGGAAACTACGGACACGGGCCGGGGCGCATTCTCCTGCCAGACCGACGCCTACATCATGCAGCGCGACGACATCGACCCGGAACACGTTCGTAGTGGCTCGGACCTGAACACGCTGACGCCGCGACAGGTTCTGGGCGTGTTCGTCGGCAGCCGGGGCCGCCACCTGTGGGATACCATGAAAATTCAGGAAGCGCGGAAGGACTTCGAGTTGGCGCTCACCCTCTATCCGCAGAGCCGGGTCTACCGCCACATGCTCCGGCAGTGCGACCTCTACGATGGCGCAAGCATCACCTTGCAAACGATGCCGTTCGAGCCGAGAGCCCCAGGCAAGGCGGCGGACCATCTCTTCGCGTCGAACTCGATCACCTTCGGCGCCAACTTCTCGGAAGATGCGACGAAGACCAATTGCGACACGACGCAGGGGCTACAGTTGCCGGCGCAAGAAGCAAGGGGGTTCAAGGCCGGGGACGCGAACCTGCGTCGGTACGTCGGCAACGACTCTACGAACGCCGCCGACCCGACAGGCCTAGCGCCGAGGACAGAAGCTGGCTCACGCGCGATCCTGAACAAGGAGATCGCGAGATTTAAAGGGAGGGGATGGAAGTTCGCCGCAAATTTGCTCCAGCACTTCGTCGATAAAAAGGGGCCTACCGGATATACCTTGACCGCGGCCGATAAAACGGAAGTGATGAGAGAGTCGGAGAAATTAGTAAAGAGCGCGATCTGTGAGGCCATCTGGGATAATAAGGACATCAATTGCGGGAACCTGCAAGGTTCCTCGATCCGTTTCAATGAACACGTGAGGTGGGTCCCGACAGGACTCGCCGAAAGCGCCTTGGGGACCGGGCACGGTGCGGTTGCGAGTGAGCGGGTCCAAGACGCCAACGACGCGATGTTTTACGCTTATGCCGGTGCCGACCTGAAAATCGAAGGGAAGATAATCAAGGCGACCCCTATGATGACCAGGCCTGGGCGTGTCTACATCCAGTTCGATGTCGAGGCAAAAGTCACCATCAGCGATAACTACACATTTGCACCGGAAGGCCCCTTGGGGAGCCGTCTCTGGATCAACGAGTACGCGGCTGCCCATTATCTCCAGGAGAAACTGAAGCCCTCTCCTTACAAGCGTTTCAACAACACCGTGACATTTACGAAAGTTTATCGTGGTCTGAGGAGCGATCAAATTCATGGGTTCGCCTTCCACAGGGACAGGCCAATCCGCAGCCGCTAAATTCTACCCGATCCTTTGCTAGGAGTTACAAAGTTGATGCGGGCCATGACCGTGCTCCGGTCCCTCGTCCTGCTGCTCGCCCTCGGGGCCCTCGGGCTCTGCGGCGCGTGCGGATGGTGGGGCTGGAGGTCTCACGCAGCCAACCGCGATTTCGAGCGCCTCCTCGCGGGGGACGAGGACACTGCCCTCGTCGCGGTGGAGTTTCACGGGCACGAACAACGGGTGCCCCTGACTGATGCCGCGTCGCTCGGCTACCTTTCCGCAATGATCCGGTCCTGCGAGCGCGGTAGCACGGAGGCGGGGGGGAACATTTACTCCATGACCGCGCGACTATCGACCGGGCGTTCTGTCAGGTGTGCCGTCGATGTTCTTGAGAGGAAAGACGGTCTCAGTCTTCATTTCCCGATTGACGAGGTCGGCGATGGAATCAGCTATACGATCACTCTCCGCGAGCCCATCCCCGAGGCGTTAGCTCGCGTTCTGTCTCAACTGAGGTCGGAGTGAGTCGGTTCCCGGCATGCTCAACGAGGCGTTCTCGGAACTCGCCGCAATGTATGGCGCTGTCTCTGGGGGGGCCGACTGCCCAAGAGTGCCGGCTTGTTTCCACGGCCACTCGCAGGGGCCTACCCTGCTCGCACTTGCTTGCAATCGCCGCACTACCGCCTTAGAATGCAAGTCGTTCGTCCGCCTTTGAAACGGAATCGGGGCAAGGGGCCCACCATGAGCGAACGGTATCGGCTGGGGTTGCCCGCGGTCGTTCTCGTTTGCCTGGGGGCCACCGGGGCCGTGGCCCAACCTCCCCCCGGCGAGCGCCCTTCCCATCGCCCGCTCCGCAACGATTTTACCGACCTCACTTCCCCCGAAGACAGCCTCGCTGCTCGACTGAGCGGCGTCCGTCAGCGCGGCAAGGGGGCCGAGCAGGAAGAGCTCCCGCCCGAACTCGTTGCCCTGGCGAAAAGCCTGCTCAAGGACGAGGCCTTCCGCAAGAAGCTCCAGGAACAGAAGTTTAGCCCGGAAGAGATCGCCCGCTTGCGCAAGATGCTCGGCAATCGGGAGGGGAAACTTCGCAAAGACCCCGAGTTCCGGAAACTGCTCGACGAAGGCATCGCCAACGGGAAGTTGCCGGACGAGAAGAAGAAGGAACTCAAGAAGTGGGCCGAGGACCTCGCCCGCAAGGACGGCCCCAACGGGAAGCAGGGAGGCCCTGACAAGGGCGCGGGGCCCCAGGGCCCCGGCCCGCCGCCTCCTGGCCCGACCGGCCCCCCGCCGCCCCCGCCCGAGCGCTCGCCGGTCGAGCGCCTCGAAGAGAACTTCTCCCGCTGGACCGAGAAGAACCTCGACGGGTGGGCGAACCGGGCCGATCGCTGGATCGCCTCTCCGGCCGGCGATTCCTGGCGCGACGCCTTTCGCAAGGCCGCCACCCGCCTCCCGAGTGGGCAGGCCGAAGGCAAGCTGGCCGCGCGCGCGCGCACCCTGTCGCGCTTTTTGCCCCGCCTCGACCGCGCGCTGCCGAGAAACGTGGGCTCGCCGTTCCCCAAGGCCCGCGGGCCCGTCCTGCCGCGCGTGCGCACCTCCCTGCCCTCGGGCTCGCTCGGCAAAGGCGCTGGCGTCGTGTTGCTGTGGGGGATGGTGGTGTTGATCGCCGCCTTCGTGCTCTGGCGGATGCGTGGGTGGTATCGCGACCGGCAGGAGGGGGCCGGGCGCGGCTGGCGGCTGGGGCCCTGGCCGGTGCGCCCGGGAGAGGTGGCGACGCGCGGCGACCTGGTGCGGGCGTTCGAATACCTGGCCCTGTTGAGGCTGGGGCCGCGGGCTCGCCCCTGTCATCACCTTGAGCTTGCGGATCGGCTGGGCGAGCAGGCGGGCCCGTCGGGCGAGGGGACGGATCGGCGCCGCCAGGCGGCCGACCAGCTAGCCCACCTTTACGAACAGGCGCGCTACGCGCCCGAAGAGGCGCCGCTGTCGGAGCGCGACCTGGCCACGGCCCGGCGCGAGCTGTGCTACCTGGCGGGGGCGACGGGAGCATGACCTCCACCTCTTGCTCGCGCGCTCCCGGCTGGCGTCGGGTTTCGGGCTTGTTCCTCGCGGCGGGGCTGCTGGTCTTCGGGCTCCCCGCCGAGGGGCGAGGGCAGAAGGGCGACCCCGCCAACGAGGCCGCCCTGCGCGCGGCGATGCGCGAGGGGACGCACGTCTTCCGGCGCATGCTGTTCGACAAGCAATTCACCGGCGTGGGTAGCTTCGCGGAACTGAAGGACCGGCCCCACGAGACGATCCTGATCGTGCTGGGCGACCTCCGCTGCCTGCGCGAGGTGCCTGGGGGGCTGCGCTCGTTCGTGGAGCGGGGGGGCGCCGTCCTGCTCGCCAGCGATCGCGCCGTGAACGAAGCAACGCACGCTGACGTTAGCCAGCAGTTGCTTGCCACGGCGGGGGCCACGATCAACGACGGCACCGTGATTTGCCTCAACGGAGAGCCTCGTCGGCGCTACCAGGGCCACGACTTCTGCCCGTTCGTCTTCCCCGTCGCCGGGGGGGGGCCGAACCTGTTCGTCGTCCCGGGGGAGGGCGAGCCCCTGCCCCGAGGGGTCGCGACGAACCTTCCCTCTTTCCTCCGGCCGCGCCAACGACTGCCGGGGCGGGTGCAGCCCCTGGCGATCCTGCCGGACTTGTGTGCCATCGACCCCGGGCGCGATCGGCGGAAGGCGGAGGGGCTGCATCTCTTCCGGGTGCCCCTCCTGTTCGCCGTTGGCGGAGACCTGGAAAAGGGCCGCGTCCTCCTGCTGGCCGACCACAGCCTTTTCATCAACCAGATGATGCTGCCGTCCGACAACAACAACGTCGAGTTCACCGACAACTGCCTGAACTACCTGAGCGGGGAAGGCCGGCAGCGCAAGCGGGTGCTGTTCGTCGAGGACGGCCTGCCGCGCACCGACTTCGACGTGCCGCTCAAGAGCCTCAAGCTGCCGGTGCGCGAGGTGCTCGGGCAGCTCTGGGCCAACCGGCAGAAGGTCGCCGTCGCAATCGACAAGGAGATCGCCCGGCGCGAGGCGAACGACGAACACAACACCCGGCTGCTCGCCTGGCTGGCGCGACGCGGGCTTGCCCCGGCGGACCTGGCGCGCGTCGCCGTGCTCGTGGGGAGCGTCCTGCTGCTGCTCTACGGCGCCTACCGCATCGTCACCCGCGGGCGGTATCGGCGCGACACGGCCGTGCCCCTGATGGCGCAGGCGGTGGGGATGAACCTGTCGGCAGGGGCCCTCCAGGAGCAGCGGCACCAGGCGCTCTTGCGCGCGGGCAACCTCTACGACTCGGCCCGGCAGATCGCAAGGCAGTGGTTCGGCAACGGGGGCCTGCCGCCGGGGCCTCTTCCTCGTATCGTGGTCCAGGGCGGGTGGTGGCAGCGCCGGCGCGTGCGACGGCTAATCGAGCGGCTGTGGGCGCTGGCTTACGGGGCAGCGCCGGTGGCTGTTTCTGCCGGCGCCTACAAGAGGTTGCTCGCCGACCTGGAAGACCTGGGCGAAGAGGTGGCGAGCGGGAAACTCGTCCTTCGGGAGGCGGCATGATAGGGAAGGGCCCAAGGGACGTGCAGGAGGTCGGAGGGGAGGGCCCTCCGGCGGTCGCGGGGCCTTTGCGCGAGTTGGCGCAGCGCCTGCGGGGCCTGCGCGAGCGCGTGCTGAGCGAAGTGGGGCGCGTGGTGGTGGGCATGGACAAGGTCACCCACCAGTTCCTCATCGCCCTCGTCGCCGGCGGGCACGTCCTGCTGGAGGGCGTGCCAGGGGTGGCGAAGACGACCCTCTCCAAGACGTTTGCCCGCGTGCTGGGGACGCAGTATCAGCGCATCCAGTTCACGCCCGACCTGCTGCCAGCCGACGTCACGGGCACCTACGTCTTCGACCGCAAGCAAAACGAGTTCGTGCTGCGCAAAGGGCCGATCTTTTGCCAGGTGCTGCTGGCCGACGAGATCAACCGGGCCCCTGCCAAGACGCAGTCGGCGCTGCTGGAGGCGATGCAGGAAAACCAGGTGACCATCGAAGGCACCACCCTGCCGCTGCCGCAGCCGTTCATGGTCCTCGCGACGCAAAACCCCGTCGAGCAGGAGGGGGTGTATCGCCTGCCCGAGGCCCAGCTCGACCGCTTCCTGCTGCGCGTCGAGATGGGCTACCCCAGCCGCAAGGGCGAGCTCGCCATGCTGCGCCTACACAGCGCCCCGACGGCCCTGGCCGAACAGCTCTTCACGGCGGAGGAGATCCTCGACGTCCAGTGGCGGCTGGCGGAGGTCCACGGCTCCGACGGGCTGCTCGACTACATCATCGACCTGGCCGAGGCGAGCCGGCAGCATCCCGACGTGGCCCTGGGGGCCAGCCCGCGCGCCTCGCTGTGCTTGCTGCGCTGTGCCCGGGCCCGGGCCCTGCTCGATGGCCGACACTACTTCACGCACGAGGACGTGGCCGCCATCGCCCGCGGCGTGCTGGCGCACCGGCTGATTGTGCGGCCAGAAGCCGAGGTCGAGGGCAAACGCGCCACCGACGTCGTCCGCGACCTCCTCGACACGGTGCCGGTGCTTCAGGAGTGAAGATCGGTTAGCGACGCTTCAAAGAAGCGTGGGGGCGGCAACGCTTCTGCGAAGCGTCGCTAACCGGGGAGCGCGACTCACGTCCCTTCCTTGGCGAAGAGCGCCTTCGTCTCGGGGTGCTGCGCCTTGAGCCAGTCGAGCATCAGTTCGCGCCGATTGCCGAACTGCACGTACCACGGCTGCCCGACGGCGTTGCTCGTCATGCTCGTCAGTACGCCGAGCTTCGACTTGTTGATGATCGTCGCCAGGACCGCCTCGTTGCGCGCGCTCGCCGCCCACGCCTTCGCCGGCACCGGGTTTTGCAGCGCGCTGCCCAGGCTGACGAGCGGTTTGGCCCCGACGAGGGCGTCCGTCTGGCCCACGAAGTCGAGGATGCTGTCGGCGTAGTCGGTCAGGTCGGGGTCGCGCTCGGTCTTCAGCCGTGCCATCGCGGTCTTCATCTTGCGCAGGTCGGCGGCCAGTTCGCCCACCGTCTCGCTGACGTCGCGCGTCCGGGTCACGATCTGGGGGATGTCGTCGCCCAGCGCGTCGGTCGCCTTGCGCGTCTTCTCGAGGATGGGCGGCAGGTTCTCGTTGATCGATTCGCTCGTGGCGTTGAGGTTGTTGCTCGTCCGGCGGACCTCCAGGCGGACGTCGTTGAGCACCCAGGCGACGAACCCGAGAAACGCGGTGGCGACCAGGAGACAGGCCCATTTGAACATGGTTGGCCCTCGGAGGAAAACGCGCGAAGCCGCAAGCGGCCCGGCGAGGTGCCCCTTGCGGCTTCGCGGATCAGGCGGCGCTCACTTGCCCGCGACCTCGGTGAGCCGGACGTTATCGACGTAATACGTGGCAGGGGGCCAGGTCGGCAAGATCAGCACGCGCATCCAGCGCACCTTCGGCGTGTGCTTCGAGGTGGGCCGGAACACCAGCGTGTCGCGCTCGTAGCGCTTCCAGCCGTTGGGCAGCGGCTTGGCGTAACGGCCGTTGAGCTGCCCGCGGAACGAGTACTTGTTGATGATGCCGGCGAAGCCGCGCTTGACGTCGCGCGGCTTGCCGAGCTTCTTCTCGATCAAAAACTCCTGAAAAGCGTTGGCGTCGGCCCCGAAGGCGTTGCTCTCCTTCTCGTTGTAGCCGACCAGCCAGGCCATCACGCCGTCGCCCTTGACGTCCATCGTCAGCCAGTAGGCCTTGCCCTTCTCGACGGGCACGAAGTCGCTCCAGTACCACACGCCATCCAGCCCCGCCAGGGTGTCGTACTTGTCGCCCACGGTCGGTTTCTTCTTGGGCGCGTCCTTGGCCTTGGCGCCCTTGACGATCTTGGCCCACCACTCGTAGCCTTGCGACTGGTAGACGTCGGTGTCGATCTTGAGGACCTTGCCGCGCTTCGGGTCGGCGTCCCCGACCCAGAACGTGGTAAGCCCATCGACGACCTGCCAGCCCGTCGGCGTGTCGGTGCCTCGCTCGAAGTCGCCGTTGGGGAGAAGATTCTTCGCCTCCTTCTTGGCGGGGGGCTTCTCCTCGGCTTTTTGGGCCGGCACGGCCGAGGCCGCCAGCCCCAGGCCGCCGAGCAAGAGCGCCACCAGCAAGGTTGTGCGCAGGGCAAACATCGTCAACGCCCTCCTATTCCTCCCCGGTTAGCGGCGGGTCGGAGTAACCCCGTCGACCCCACACCGCTTCGAACAGGCGGCGAGCGCGGGCCCGCGCCCAGGGTGTC
>JBBSEZ010000284.1:0-13085 GCA_038239195.1 Gemmatales bacterium | reverse complement strand
GCATCAAAGGCAGACGGAAGAAGGCGGCCCGCGATCCAAACTATTTGGTCGGCGTTCTCCTCGGATTAACAGACTTGGACACTCCGTTGGATACCTGGAAAACCGCGCCGCCAGCTTGAAATAGTCGTGCGTTTGCCCTGCCTCGGTGACGATGCAGCGGTCGCCCAGGCTCAACGTGACCGGGATGACCGGCATGTAGTAGTCGTCAAACCGCGCGTAGGGGAACTTCACGCCGTCTGACGGTATCCGCCAACAAAGCTCCGGATCTGCTTCGGCATCCGCGTGATGACGGGGTGTTCGACGCCGTTCTTCCGGGCACTTCTCAGCGCCTGATCGACGCTGCGGCCCGTGCCGACCACCGTCCGCCGGTCGGTTTTGAGGGCGACCCACTGTCCGGAATGCCGGGAAGCCATTGCTGTTCGGTCGAGAGGCTTCATGAGGGGAGGGAGTGAGGGTCGAGGCCACTCAGGTTACTCCAGGTGCGCACCGAAGTCGAATGGCATGATGCCTGTGCGACAGACGCCTGCGTGCAGGCCGGCCGGCGCGGCCTCCGGCGCGACCCACTGCTGTCATCGTCCGCGTGGGCGTCGCAACGGTATCGATACTCCCCACGCCCTGTTCGAGGGGGTGCCCTCGATCAGGCCGACCCTAACCCCGCAAGCCCTCACGAATCGCACGCAGGATGCTGGCGCTGCCCTTGCCGGTCGGGCGCAACGTTGGCAACTCGCGAGGCCGCGAGCGTTGAATGCAGTCAGTCGCCGCATGCGTCGCACTCCCGATCGCCACCACGAAGAGGTCGCTCTGCCGCGCGAGCTGGATGAGTCGCCGGCTCGCCGCTTGATCGTGGCACCGCGAGACACGGACCCCCGGATAGCGCGACTCCAGGACGCTTTGGGCCTGTCGCGCGGCGCTCTCGGTCAGGGTGTAGATGGCGACCGTCATTCCCGCCAAGACCGCCAGGGGGTCTTCTCCTTCCGCCTGAGCGGTCGCCGGGGCAGGCAGGTGCAGGTCGTAGAGTTCCGCCTGCCCGAGGTCCGCACACAGGCGGCGAAGCACGTCCCGGATCTCGGGGCCGGCCCTCCGCTCGAAGCGCTGGAGTCCTTCGATCGCGATCCGACACAGGTCCTGCCGACGGCCTTCGTCCGGGCACGGGAACGCGGTCAGCAACTCGAAAAAGTCCACGAGCCAGTCCAGGAGCGCGGGGGCGATGTGTGCCCGCCACAGATCGAGTCCCCAGCCGACCAGCTCGGCGTAGTCCTCTCCGCGCGACCCGCCAAGTCGCAGGAGGGCCTCCGCGAGATCGTTGAACACCGCGAAATCGGCCAGCCCGCCTTCCGTGCTGACCAGCAACAGTTCGGTCAGGAAGCGGTAGGTCCCCCGCAAAGCGGGGTTCGGCCAGAGCGGGTCCTGCTGCATGTGGGCGAGGATGTGGGGCAGGCTGTCGCGAAGGACCCGCTCCGCCTCCTGGGATCGACCCTGGCGAAACCGGGCGTCCAGGCGGGCGGCGCCGTCTGGTTGCCCCAAGAGCGCAGCGAAGTCCCACTGCCCGGCCCCTTCGCGAATGAGTTCGCGGCTGCCGCGCTTTCCGTCGTGCCGGTCCAGATGCGCCAGCCACTCGGCGAGGTCGCCCGGAAGGGGATCGGCCGGAGCAGCGGCCGCCTCCTCGGGCTGCCCCGGCTGCAATCGTTCCCAGAGTTCGCGGTTGACGCGCCCCTGGAGGAAGGTCGCGCGGTCCGCGTCGCCAAGCCCAAGCACCGCCTCGTGGGCAAGCCGATTGCTCCCGAGCGTTCCGAGTTCGAGGGCGCACTCGCACAGGAGCCTGGCCCGCGGCAAGCTCGCCGGGGCGGCCAGCGCGAGGGGCAAGGCCCGGTCATAGTCGCCGCGCGTTGCCTTGTTCCGCGCCTCGGCGAGGGGATCGCTCGGAGGCGGGGCCGGCGTTGCCGGGACCAATCCCGCCAGTAAAGCGAGGTACGCGGCGTCCTCGTCACCGAGCCCCCCCGCGCCCAGCAACGCATCGCGGACATCGGGCTGCGGCGGCCTGGACGCCGCCGCCAGCAGCATGAAGGACTTCCGGGCCGCCGGCGATCGCATCGCGTCGCGCCCGACGTACAGGCCGGCGTAGCGGGGCAGGACGGAGGAACGGAAATGCGACAGGGCGCCGTGGGGGGCGGCTTCATCCTCGAAGCGCCGCAGTTCCTCGTGGTAGACCGCCCCGATGATGGCCTCCGTCACCGCCGCGGGACGGCGCAGGCGCAGCAGGTCGGCCAGCGCGGGCAGCCGGAGGATGTCTTGCCAGCGGCCGAAGGCGGAGAGCAGCTGGACGCTCAGGTAGACCCAGTTGAGCCCGTCGAACTGCGGGTGGTCCCGGAGTTCATCGAGTTGCGTCCTGGCGCCGTCCTCCGAGCCGGCGAGGACCGCCATGTGAAACTCACGCAAAATCCGCCCGACCGCCCAGGAGCGGGTGGACGCGCCGGACGGGCGTCTCGACCAGACCCCGCGGAGCCGCTCCAGCGCCGCCCAGACCGCGCGGGCGCCTCCCGCCGAAGGCTCGCCCCGGAACTTGTAGGCCAGACCGCCGGTGAGTGCGCTCACGGCGGCGTCGATCGGGTCGGAGTCGTCCAGGGCCGCGCGTTGGCCCCGGAACGTGGTGAAGGTCGGGCCGACGAAGGCCGTCAGGTCTTCCCCGAGCGACCGCCACTGGCGATCGTCGAAGGCCACGCCGTACCAATCGACGACCTGGCCGCCCCGAAAGCAGGGCAGGACGCTCGGCAGGGGTTCGGCCCTGCGCAAGCGATCGATCCAGGGGGTGAGGCGCGGGTCCTTCTCTTCGTTGATCTGGTTGGGCGGGCCGAAGAAGCGCGACAGGAAGCCGCCGGTGTCGTGCGCGTGTGTCGGTGGCGTCATGTTTGCTCTCCTCCCCAGCGCTGCGCGAACAAGATGCGGTGCTGGGCCACGACCGCGGCATCGATGAAGTAGTGGACGGCCTCCTCGTTGAGGGAGATGCCGCTGTGGGTGAAGTTCATCGACCCGCTCAGGTAGAAGCCGTCCGCGAGGATGCCCTTCTCGTGGAGATCCTCGACCGCGTGGACCACCAGCGGCAGACCGCAGGGCTCCGCCGAGCGGCGCAGGCGCTCCAGGAATGCCGCGTTGTGTTCCACCGGGCGCGTGGCGACGTGGACGGTCGTGCCCGCCTCCATCAGCCTCGTGAGGACCTGGCTCAGGCGGACCCGCGCGCGGGCCCACAGCGGCTCCAGGGTGAGGAAGCCGTTGGTGCGGTTGTCGATGACCGGGATGTCGGACACCCACGGAGAGACGAGCCAGAGGCAGCGGCTGGGGCAGAGCAACTCGGCCACCATGACGATCTGCAGCAGGTCGGGCACCTGGCGGGCGCTGGCCCGGGTGTGGATGGTTCGCGGGGAGGTACTCACGGCAGCACCTCCCGGATGTCCAGCGTGGCCTCGGCCCCTCCCGGCTCCAGGGTCAAGGACGCCAGGTGCGGGTGAAGGTGCAGGAAGCCCGCCTCGACCGCTGTCGCGGCCGCGTGTAGGAGGGCCTCCTTGAGGCGGTCGCGATCATCGAACGACGCTTCCAGCCGGACCGCCCCGTGTTCGGCGAGCGCCGCGTGGACCCGAGGCTGCCAGTCCCCCTCCAGGCGCACCGATGGCTCGCCCGCGCGGAGCAGGTCGAGGAGGATCTCGCGGTCCGGGGCGGGCGCGTCGGCGTACGGGTTGTAGGACGCGAGGGCCTGGGCGCGGACCAGGTGGCCCCTGGGCCAGAACAGCCCGTAGAGCGTCTGGAACCGCCAGTACGGGTCGTGGTGGGGGACGGGGCCGAGGGAGGCCAACGCGGTCGCGGACTCGGGCCGCTCGGCGGCGAGGAAGGCGTAGACCCGCGCATCGATCTCGATCCCCAGTCGCTCCTCCTGCTCTCGCCAGTCCCGCACGAGCGAGCGGAGGAGCCCGTCGGTCGTGGGCGAGGTGCCCGGCCGCAGCAGCCGCGCGTGCAGCGCGGCGGAAACGGCATGGTTGACGACCAGGCCGCGGTCGGAGAGCAGGCGGCGTAGCCGCGCGGCCGCCGCCTGGAGCGGGGCGTTGCCTTCGGCCCCCCGGACGCCCGCAAGAGCGGATGCGACGTCAACGTCGGCAGCCGAGCGCTCCAGGACGCAGGTCAATTCGCGATCGATCAATTCGTAGTCGCTCGGTGCCAATGCGCTTTCCGCGAGCCGGAAGAAACGCCGGGGGTCGGCGGCGAACTGGCGCAGGATCTCTTCGACCACCCCGCCGCCGCCGAGCATCGCTTCGGTAATCCAGATCTCCTCGACGCCTGCTTCAGGAGGCGACACCTCGGCCGGCCGCGGCCCCGGATCGAGGTCGAGCAGAAGGTCAGCCACGTCCATGTCGGGGCAGAGTTGCTGACACGCCTCCAGCAACGCGCATCCCAGGGTGGATTTGAACCGCTCGGCAGCCCACCGATGCCACCTGTCGTCGGGCGCGGCCCAGAGGAGGGGGGCGAGGCCGTGCAGGGAACCCTGGACGGTGGGTTCGTGACAGAGGGAAAGCAGCGTGTCGTGGACGCGCTGGCGCCCGGCGGGGTCGTCGTCGGGGGTCAGCGACTGGAAAATGACGTTGAGAACGTGCCCGAACCGCGCGGCCATGTCCCCGCGCCCCAACGCGGCGTGGGCCTCGCCCAACGGCACATTCCCGCCCACCGCTTGGACGGTCAGGGCCGAGAGGTAGATCTGCACGAGCCAATCGCGTTGGAAACCATTCGCCATCGTCGCCAGCGTCGGGTCAGTCTGGACTCGCTGCCGAAAGTAGGCGGTCCGGAAACTGCGGACTTTCGCCCGGTTGGGGTGGTCGGCGGAGAGCCCGATGTCGTCGGGCGGGCGGTAGCGGAAGACGACCCCGTCCACCTCCTGCGTGAATCCGACGGCTGCCGGCCCCCCGCCGTCCCGTTCCGTGTAGCGGATCTCGGCGTCGAGGCTCGTGCCGTTCTGGAAGCGTAGGCCGGCTCTCGCTCCCACCGCGAAGCGCCGGGCCTCGACGTGCGTGTGGTAACTGTGGGTGAAGAAACGCACTTCCTGGAGGAAGTCGGCCCACGCCCAGCCGCGCGGGGGCTCGAACCGCAGCCGGGCGTCCTCGCCGCGCGGGATGATCTGGCTTCGCCAAACGAGTTGGGCGTTCGAGGTCGTCAGCACCTGGCCGGGGGGCTTGGCCGCTTCGATCCGCCACGGCCGAACGCAGCGGATCGCCCGCACGCCCCCGGCATCGCGCACCTCGAAGGCTCCCGCTTCCTCGAACTCGGCGCAGAGCGTCTCGACCGGCAATTGCTGCACCGGATCGACGAGGCTGGGCGGCGCGACCCAGTGGTTGGCGAAGGCATGCTCCACCCCGAAGCGCCGGGTCACCCGGCCGGGTGCGAGCGTCCGCATCGCCTGGAGGAGTGCCAAGAAGTGGGTACTCGGGTCTTGGCCCTTGATCTGGGGCGGGATGACCACCTCGACCTCTGGCAGGTTCAAGTCGCCGAAGAGTTGCTGAGGCACGAAATCCGGCAGCGGGTGGTCGTTCACCTGGTAATCCCTCGCGGTCTCGCCGGCGTGGGCGGGGACGCGCCTCCATCCGGACTCCAGTCGGCGGAGCAGGGTGGGCAGGACCGAGGTGTAGAGCGGGCGGGGGGTCTCCCACAGCAGCGAACGCACCACTTCGGGGGACACCGCCAGGGCGGCCTGGAGGTGCGACTCCAGCGCCCGACATTGCTCCTCGTCGCCCGCGAGCAGCGCGCGGACGAGGTCTCCCTCCCACTCCTGGCGACGCCGGATCGCCGTCACCCACGCGGCCGATCCCGACACCGGGCCGCTGAAGTCGGTCCACACGCTGCCCGTGGGCACATCGTGCGGGACGCGCGCCGCCACCCAGTCCATGAAGGCGAAGGCGGCCTGCATCCGCAGGACGTAGCGGTTGGCGATCGGCAGGGTGCGGTGGGGCAGTTCGGGGTCGAAGAGCTGCTCGTAGGCCTGGAAGGCCAGGCGGTCGCGGCCGTAGTCGGACAGGACGACGACCGTCCAGGGGCGCATCGACCGCCGCCGCCCCGCGCGGCCCTTGCGCTGGAGGTAGGCCGCCCAGTCGCGGGGTGCCTTGTGCTGGAGGACCGCGCCGACTTCCGGGTCGTTGTAGCCGACTTCGAGCGCCGCCGTCGCCACGACCACGTCGCTGGCGCGGTCCACGCCGGCGTCCTGGGAACTCGTCCGCGAGACGCGCAGCGGCACCCCCAGTCCGAGTGGGTGGCCGATCTCCTCGCAGAACTGCCAGGACTGCCCGTCCCGCAGCCTTCCCGAATGCTCCGGGGCGGTGAAGGAGCGCAGGGCGGCGAGGGGGGCCTGGCCGGGAACGACTCGGCCCCAACTGTCGAGGCCCTCGGCGTCCTGGAGGTTGTTGTAGAGGCGGTTGGTCACGTCGAGGTCGTCGGTGAAGACGAACACCCGCTTGCCGAACAGCCCCCCGCTGGGGTCGCCGTCGCGCGGGTCGAGGAACCGGCGCAGGAGCATCGCCGCCTGGATGCTCGTGGACAGGAGGCTGGTTCCGGACGCCGGGTCTCCCCGTAAGGCGAGCAGGTACTCGGCCGCCTCCGGCGCGGGATCGAGATCCTCGGCGCGGGGGGAGACTTCCTCGACCGAGCCGGGCCGCAGGCCGACCAGTTGGCCGAAGAACTCCGCGGCCCCGGGGAGGGTGGCGGACAGGCCGGTGAAGTGGACGCGGCCACCCACCGCGTGGTGCCAGCGCCTCAGGAGGAGGGCCACCTGCGCGCCCGAGGTCCCCTCGTAAGTGTGGACCTCGTCGAGGAGCAGAATCTTCGGTCGGCGCACGCGGTCGCCCACGCCGAAGACGTGGCGGAACTGCTGGTTGGTCATCTGCCGGTTGAGCATCTCGGTCGTGGCGAACAGGACGTCCGGGGGTGACTGGGCCATCCGCTCGCGCGTCAGGACGACCTCGTCGGGCTCGACGGCCCCGCACCCCGTCCTCACGCAACCCAGGCGCTCGACGCCGCGCTCGACGTCGGGCCTCGCCCAGAGGAGCGTCCCCCCACAGCGGGGGCAGCGGAGATAGGGGCACTCGAAGCCGCCACTTCGCTCCCTGCCCCACGGTTCAAAGCGGCCCAGGATGTCCCGCGCCGTGCGGGGAGTGGGGCCGAAGAACGCCCCCAGCAGGAGCTTGCGCCCCGCCGCGTGTCGGAGGGTGCCGTCCAGCCGGCGCGCTTCGAGGTACGTTTCGGAGAACTGGTCCTTGAGGAGTTCGTTGCGCGGGTAGATCGCGATCGCCTTGGTCCAGTACGCGCCGCCGGCCACCAGCGTGGCCAGGTGGGTCAGCGCGGGGAGGTAGAAGGCGAGTGTCTTGCCCGTCCCCGTGCCGGCGCTGACGATCAGCCCGCGGCTCGCCCGGGAGTCGAGGTCGAGGAGCATCCGCCGTGTCGCTCGTAGCTGGAACTCGGAGAGGCGCAAGGGTTGGGCTTCACCGATTCGCAGGAGGGCCGCCAGCGCCTGCCGCTGCTGAGGGGCGAGGCGGACCTCCGTCGCCACCGACCGGAGGGCCTCGTCGGGTTCCAGGTTCCGACAGGGGTACCGACGCGCGCGGCGGTCGAAGCGGTAGTCCGACACGAGGGTCGGTGCCAGTTGCCACTTCCGGGAAGGAAACAGTTGCCGCAGCCGCGCGAAGAGGCGCACAGCCTCGGCCATGCGGGTGCGGTAGGTCTCGCGCCCCTCCTGCCGGAACGAGAACAGGAGCTTGCGGTCGGCGAGGGCCTGCCGGACCTCCTGCGGCGAGGTCGCCAAGCCGGCCGCATCGATGGCCGCCGAGGCCAACTCGTCGATCTCCTCGGCGAGGAAGCCACCGTCGGTGACGCCCCAGGCCAGGAGGCGGCACTCCTCGCGCTCCAGTCGGTCCAACAGATCGCGCAGCAGCATTTCCCATTCATCCACGGTCGTTCGCTCCCTCAGTTGCCCGCCCGGATCGCGAATGATCCTTCGAGTTGATGCTCCGACAGCCAGTGCCGCACCCCGTCGGTCAGATGCTCCAGTCGCGCCCCCGTCGGCCCCACCGCGCCGCGCAAGAACACCAGGACCTCGGCCGGCACCTGGCCGCCGCCGAGTTGTTGCCATTCGGCCTGGGCCTGGCCGACGAGTTGACGGTACGCGGTGATCTGAGCCTCGTTCGCCGGCAGCGTCGCCTGCGCCTGCCGCACGCGCTCCACCAGGGCGCGGATGCGCTGGATCGTCGGCCGGAAGCGGGGCAGGCGGTCGAGCACGTCGAGCAGTTCGCGGTTGGTCGTGATCGCCTGGGCGGCGGTGTGATCCTGCCAGGACCGGGTGAGTTCGGCCTGTAGGCGCGAGGCGACGTCCTCGACCGCGTCGAAGAAGGCTCGGGGGCGGAAACGCCGCTGGTCGAGGGCCGCTTCGGGGTCCGCCCGGACCGCGCCGAGCAGGGCCGTCACCTCGGCGAGCAGCGGCCGTGCCGCCTCGGCCACCGAGGCCGTGGGGATGGTCGCAGCCTGCAGGGCCTCCCAGCAAGCCACGAGGGGCGAGAGCCGCGCGATCGCGCGCTGGGCGAGTTGGTTGCGGACCGCCTCGAACTTGTTGAGGAGTTCCAGGTGTCGGCGGAGCCGTTCCTTTTCCGAGATCCGCGCCGTCAGGCGTCGGCAGTCGTCGATGAGCACGGCTCCTCCCCGCATAGCAAACCCAGGTGTTGCTCCAGACGCTCCAGCGAGCGGTCGATGTCTTGCTGGACGGCCCGCAGTTCGCCGGCCCCTTGTGACTGCTCGATCTCCTGCTCGACGCGCCGGCCGCTGGCCTCCAGGCACTGCCGCGTCACCTCGATGAAGTTCGCCGTCGCCGCCATCGGGGTGTGCAGGTCCGCCCGGCCGAGTTCTCCCAGAAGGACGCCTGGGTCGTTCTCGTCGCGGACGCGCTGCGCGGCCTGCAGGGCGTGGTCGAACCGGCAGCGGGCGAAGGCGTCCAGCGCGCCGTCGAGCCGCTCCCTCATCCCGGCGGGGAAGACGCCCTCCCTCGTTGCCGCCTCGACGGCCGACCGCACCGCCTCCACCACGTCGTTGCGGGCCGTGCCCTGCCCGATCGCGCCGAGGGCGGCGTCGTGCCAGGCGACGAAACGGGCCTTCTCCTCGTCGATCGCGCGGGCCAGCGAAGCGTCCGCCTTCTCGCGGGCCTTCCGCAGGGGCGCGTACTCCCCCCACGCGTCGGCGGGCAATTCGGCGGCGGGAACCCAGGTTCTGCGAATCTGGCGGAGGGGCTCCACGAGCCGCGCCGCGTCGATCACCTGGACCGCCCGTGAGCCGCCCTTGGTGCAGGGCACACGCGCCAGCACCATTTCGATGAGGGATTGGTGGTGGTCGCGCAGGGCCTTCATCAACTCCTGCCAGGCCGGTCCCCGGTGGCTCGTGTCCACCCCGTCGATCTTCTCGAAGAGCGCGCTGATCTGGTCCTGGAGTCCCGTGCGGCTCGACGGCGGGCGCCCCGCCATGCGGGCGGCCACCGCCAGCAGCTCGACCGCGGCCGGCACGGGATCCCACGCCTCGCCCGACGCCCGGGGCGCGCGAGCCTGCCGCAGGACGTCGGCGCTCCACAGGTCGAGCAGCCTCGCGTATTTCCGGAAGTAGTAGCCGCCGGGCCGGCCGGCGTGGCGGAACTTCCAACTGCCGTGCTGGCGGAAGAGCAGCAGCCCCTGGAGGGCCAGCGAGGCGTCGGTGAAGGCCGTCGGATCGGCCGGGTCGGCGGGAACCGAGAGCAGGATTGCCGGTTTCTGCCCCGCCCGGACGGCCTGGCGCACGAAGGCGATGCTGGTGCGCCGGAACGGGCGGTTGCCCGTGGCCTCCGAGAACTGGCCCCGCAACAACAGTTCCGCGTCCCAGTTGATGTGTTCGCGGACGGCGTCGAACAGCACCTCGCGCAGGTCGTTGACGAGGCCCTGCGGCAACGCCCCGCCGCCGGGCCAGGCGTCGAGGACGGCGAGGTATTCGGCCAGCTTCCCCGTGGGCGCGTCGTTCGTCGTCGGGGTGGTCACGACAGTCGGCCGATCAGCCGGGGCGGGGGCGGCGGCCAGCGTGCCCAGGGGGGCGAGGGCGAATGCCTCGTGGATGCCGGAGGCCAGGTCGATCAGGCGCGTGCCGTCTGTCCAGAGGTCGAGCAGCACCGAGCGCCGGGCCCTCGTGGCGGCGTCGGTGCGGCCCAGGTCGTCTCTCACCACGCCGGGCAGCTTGGAGCCCTTGAAGTGCTCCAGGAGCGCGGGCGGCGGGAACGTCCCCTCGCGCAGGTCGGTCGCGTAGGCGGACAGGACGTGCTTGAGCACGTCCTTGAGGAGCAGTCGCGGGTTGAACCCCTCCGGGCTGGCCCGCGCCAACATGCGCGGGATGGCGACGGGCGAGAACGGATAGAGCCCTACCCCGTCGGCGGCACCGAAGGCGTCGTGGCAGCCGGGACGGTGCGGGCACGCCTCGCAGGCGCTGGGGACGGGTACAACTTCGCCGTCGGGCGACCCCTGCGCCGCGGCGAACCAGCGGGCGAGCGGTTCTTCACCGAGGCGGGCGATGTTGAGGTAGCGGGCGACGAATCGTTCGATCTCGCGCGGACCCAGGGCACCCGAGTCGGCGGGGGTCAAGTCCAGAGTGACGCAGAAATCGACGCGGGTCTGCACGGTCTGGACGAGGTTGCGGAAGTAGCCCGTCGTGCAGGCCAGGGCGGTGCGCAGCGGGCAGAGGCGGCCCCGGCCCTGCTGCTGGGGCTTGGCGATGACGGCCTCCAGGAGCTGCATGTCGATGCCCTGGAGCTTGGCGAAGTCCTCGATGAGCAGGACCAGTTCGACTCCCTTGGTGCCGAGCGCCTCGCGCACCTCCAGCATGAGCCGGAACAGGGCCTCGCCCTTGAGCTCCAGCAATTCCGAGATGGCCGCGCTGAGGTTCAGGTTGAGCCACTGAACCGTGTCTTGCTGGAAGGCCGTGTCGCCGAGCAGGACGCTGAAGAACTCGCGCGCGGCTTCACTGGCCTTTTTGATGTGTTCGACGCGGAGGGGCAGGTCGTCCGTCTTGAACTCGCGCCTCTCCTGGAGGCGCTCCACCCGACCGGTGTCGCCGATGGCGTGCGCGACGAGGCGGTGGACGATGCCGTCGTCCCGCAGCAGGTGCTCCCGGAAGAACGGGTCGTACAGGAGGCTGGGGAGCGACTCGACGAGGTATTGCTGAGCCTCCGAGAGGCTGCGCATCTGGTGGGCGCCGTTCTTGCCACAGGCGACGGCCAGGTTGTTGAGGAGCTTCTCGCGGGCCTCTCGCTCCGACCGCAATTCGCTCGTGGCCCGGCGGAGCCGGGCGCGGTAGTCGTCGAACCCCGCCCCCTCGGTGTCGGGCAGGGCCAGGACGCGCGCCAGGACGTCCCGGAGGTTGGTGTCCACCTTGGGGATCAGCAGGACGTGGCGGGTCGGGGACGACGGGATGTTCGCGGCGAGCCAGCGGATGAGGTGGGACTTGCCGGTGCCCGCCTCGCCGAGGACGGGGATGAACGCGAACTCCTTGGGCGCGAGGAAGTCGCGCAACAGGTCGTCCTCGGCGTAGAGCGTGCGGGTCGTGAGGTCGGCCCGATTGCCGCTGTAGAGAGAGGTCAGCGTCGTCCGGAACATCGGGACGGGGTGGTGCGTGGCCAGGAACACGTCGTCCGGCGGCTGCAGCGCCTCCGTGTCCATGACGCGCTCCGCGCGATCGACCGACCAGCACACGACGTTCTGGAACCCCATACCCGCCTCCCCTCAGTTCCCTTGGAGCCAGACGGCGTGCGACACGGCCCGGCGGTCCTCGCCGTCCGCCAGCGTCAGCGCCGGGGCGTCCGACTCCCGCACGAGTTCGACCGCTCCCTCTTCTTCCAGGCGTAGCCAGGCTCTGGCGGTCGCGCTCGACAGCGACCCCGGCTCACCGGCACCCACCTGCTCCTCGACGCGCTGCCGTAGGAACCCGCCCTCCAGGACCGGGCAGGCCGATCCGAGGCGGGCCGTCAACTCCGGCAGCCCGTGCCGCTCGTTCCGGCGACCTTGGAACAAAACGGGGAGTCGCCAGCGTAACTGCGCCGTCGGGTCCGGGGTCATCGCGTCGCGGCTGGCATCCCGCACCTTGAGGGCATGTTTCCAGGCGAAGCCGAGGTAACACGCCCAGTCCTCGAACATGCCGTAGGGGGTCGTGTTGGTCACCCCGAAGCGTGCCCCACCGACCCGTTCACGCAGGGCCTTATCGACGGCGTCCCACGTCCCCGGAGCATCGTCCGCGTCGAGGGTGAGATACCAGGCGATCACGAGACCGAGATCGTGGTTGTTCTCCCGGCGGGGGCCGAAGAACAGGTCGCTGAGAAGAAGCGGCAACGCCTGCTCTCCGCCGGCTTCCCGCGCGGTTTCCGGCAGGTCCGGGTGCAGCCGCACGTCGCCGCCGTCTTCCTCAAACAAACGCATCGCCAGGCACTCGCGCACGGTGGCCTGGGCCATCTTCAGCCCGCCGCCTTCGCGATCCTCCTCGGCGGCGGCCCGGCGCAACGATTCGGGGGCAAGGGCGGCCTCCAGTGCCTCCCGGCTTTCGCTCCGGTTGCGGGCCTGGAGGAGGTAGCGGTAGGCCCCGATCACGCGGCTCGGGACGGCGTAGGCTTCGCTCAGCACGCTCATAGGCCGGTCCTCGCGAGCAGTTCCTCAAGGGGGTAGCACGGGCAGCGCAGGGTGTCGCGGAGTCGGCAGTGGGGCTTGCGCGGGTCGCGGGCGTCTACCCCCGCCCACAGCACCCGGGGGCAGTCCGGGCTGGCCGACTCCACGGCGGTCACGACCGACGCCGGCACCGATTCGCCCGGGCAGAACAGAGCGGGCACGTTCGGGAGGGTCAGTGGCTCCCAACGCTCGGCGAAGAAGAAGAACGCACCCGGCAGCAGTTCCCGCCCCGCGTGCGCAGCAGTAGAATAGGGGTGAGTTGAGGGGATGGCTTCGTAAATAGCATTCGTCCACTAGCGCACAGCCGTCCCCAGCTCTCGGGGAAGCGAAATGGGCGCCAGTCACCGACAGACG
>JBBSEZ010000283.1:0-13092 GCA_038239195.1 Gemmatales bacterium | reverse complement strand
GGCGCACCGGTGCGCCCGGGCGGGCCGGCGCCCGGAAGCGCCCCGCGCGCACCCACGGGCCCGCTCGCGCCGGGGCGCCCCGGGGCTGGCCGTCCCGGCTCGCTCGCGCCGGGCGCGCCTGGGCGGCCCGGCGGCCCGGCGCCCGGAAGCGCCCCGCGCGCACCCACCGGCCCCACCGGGCCGGTTCGCCCAGGGGCTTACCCTGGGCCGGGAGGCGCTCGCCCCGGGACAGCCCCGCCCGGCAGCATGCGGCCGGGGCCCGTGCCGTCGAGGCAGCCAATCCCGCCGCCCCCTCGCCGGCCCCCGCCGCCCCCGCCGAAGGACACCAGGCCGAGTTGAGCGCGGAAAGGCCCGCTCAAGGCGAAAACCTCGGGCGGGCCCGTTTTCTTTGGTTCTCTGCCTTTCCCCCCTCTATCCCCGCTACGCCACGCCCCTTCGCGCACTTCCCTACAGTCGACCCTGTCCCCTTGTCTTTTCGATCTTAT
Organism: Gemmatales bacterium; assembly: GCA_038239195.1. Taxonomy (GTDB): domain Bacteria; phylum Planctomycetota; class Planctomycetia; order Gemmatales; family Gemmataceae; genus JBBSEZ01. Next base: position 12,607 of record JBBSEZ010000283.1, on the reverse strand, counting down.
CTAACCTATTTGGCTTATCAAAACTCTCCAGATCGGGCATAGTGTGGGTACAGTTCACGTCTGAAGTCGATCCCGCCTCTCAGAGTGGTTTTGACGAGCCCGGGGTCGATGTGTCCTGCACCCGAGGAGAAGTCGGCATGTTCACGTCCAACGTCCGCGCCGGGGCGCTGGCCAGCCTGGTGCTCGCCGCGCTGGGCCTCCCCGCCCAGGCCAGTCACAACAGCGGTTGCGACACGCCGTGCGCCGCCCCGTGCGCCAGCGACTGCGGCAGCCCGTGTGCCCCCGCGATGCGCACCGTGCGCTTCACCGAGTGGGTGCCCGAGACCTACAAGACGATGGCCACCGCCTACAAGACCGAGTACGTCAGCGAGGCGTACACGGCCTACAAGAGCGAGAACGTCACGGAGAAGTTCACGGCCTACCGGACCGACTGCGTCTCCGAGACGCGCACCCGGCAGTTCACGGTCAACAGCTACGTTGCCGTGACGAGCGACGTGACCGTGTCGGTCTGGAACTGCGTGCCCTCGATCGAGAAGCGCACCGTCTGCCGGACGGTCGTTTCCTACCAGCCGGTCACCACGGTCACGCGCAAGTGCGTCGATCAGGGTCACTGGGAGTGCCGCGAGGTGCCCGCCCCCACGATGCACAGCCGCATCAAGAAGTGCTTCCACAAGAAGAGCGACTGCTGCGAGCCGTGCGTCCCGACCAAGACGGTCAAGGTGTGGGTGCCCAACAAGGTGTGGATCGAAGTGCCCTGCACCTACAACAAGGCGGTCTGCACCACCGTCAACGAGACGATCGACGTGACGGTCAACCGGATGGTCGAGAGCAAGGAAGTGCGCAAGGTCACGACCCAGAAGTGCGTTCCCGTGGTCAAGACCGAGACCTACACCGTCCAGGTGCCCCGCCAGGTCGCCTACGAGGCCAGCCGGATCGTCTGCCGGACGGTCCCCTACCAGGCGACCCGCCAGGTCGCTCGCAGCGTGCCCTACCAGACCGAAGTGACGGCCACCCGCATGGTCGCCCGCACGGTCGAGCGCCAGGTTGCCGAGAGCTCCTGTGCCGTCCCGACCTACAGCTCCGTCCCGACCTCCAGCTCCGGCGGGCACCGCCTGTTCGGCAAGATGGGCGGCAAGGGCCACGGCCACGGGCACAAGGCCAGCTGCTGCGATTGATTCGCGGCCCCGTTGAAACGACCTCGGCAGGGCGCCGAAGCCAGGAGCTTCGGCGCCCTGCGGCGTTTCTTGCCCCGGACTTCAGAAAAAGCTCCCGCTCGGGGGCTTTTTTCGCGCGCCCTCTCTCCTCCAATCCGGCAGGGGGCACATCCTCGGCGGCGCCGGCAAAGAGGGCCGCACTTCTGTCCTTTTTCTTCACTCAACAATCCCCAGTTCCTTTCCCAGACTACGGAGATGGGGCATATTGTGAGTGCAGTCGGTGACTGTGCTGAACCTCAGCGAAGCAAATTGGGTTTGCCCGAGCGAGGCTCCAGCGGAACCGGATAGGAGAAGTAGGAATGTCTATGACCAGCGTTCGCGCTGCCGCGTTGGCGGGCGTCGTTCTCGCCACGCTGGGCCTGCCCGCCCAGGCCAGCCACGGGGCCGGCAGCTCCTGCTGCGATGGGGCAGCCAGCTCGAGCGCGGCGGGCTGCTGCGGCCCGACCACGCAGACGGTGACGGTCAACGAGTGGGTGCCCGAGAACTACGAGGCCACCCGCACCGTTTACCGCAACCAGTGTTACACGGAGAAGTACACTGCGTACCGCACCGAGTGCGTCTCGGAGACGCGCACCCGACAGGTGACGTGCAACCGCTACGTCACCGAGTACGTGGACAAGCCGTACACCACCTGGACCTGCGTCCCGACGGTCGAGACGCGCACCGTGTGCAAGAAGGTGTGGACGTGCAACCCGGTGACCACGTGCACCCGCAAGTGCGTCGATCAGGGCCACTACGAGTGCCGCGAAGTGCCGGCCCACTCCCTCTTCGGGTGCTTCAAGAAGCACAAGACCGACCCGTGCGACCCGTGCGCCCCGGTCTGCCAGCCGACCAAGACCGTCAAGGTGTGGGTGCCCTGCAAGGTGTGGATCGAAGTGCCCTGCACCAAGATGGTGCGCACCTGCCAGACGGTCCAGGAGACCTGCCAGGTGACGGTCATGAAGCGGGTCTGCACGACCCAGGTGCGCAAGGTCGCGGTCTGCAAGTGCGTCCCCGAGTGCAAGACCGAGAGCTACTGTGTCCTGGTCCCCCGCAAGGTCCCCTATGAGGCCACCCGGACCTGCAATCGCTGCGTCCCGGTGGTCGAGAAGTACACGGCCTGCCGGATGGTGTGCCGCACCGTCCAGAAGCAGGTGGCGGTGGACTGCTGCAGCGTCAGCTGCACGACCAGCCACCGCTGTAGCCTGATGAGCAAGTTCAAGGGCTTCGGCGGCCATCACAAGAGCTGCAAGCCGAGCTGCCAGCCGAGCTGCTGCAACTGATCGCCCCCTCCGCGCCGTTCTGGGCGATTGTCGTTGTCGCCCCCGCGCCGAGGCGGATATACTTTTCTGGGGGGCCGCATTCTTCGCAAGGCCCCACCCAGAGGTATCGTCATGGCCGAGAGCTCTTCCGCGCTGACGCAGCAAATCGCCCGGGCGCGCCGCCGCCTGGTCCTGGGCCTTCTGTTGGCCGCGCTCGCCTGGGCGTGGGCCATCGCGCTGGTGCTCGCGGTCGGGTGGTTCGTCGCCCAGCCTTACGTCTGGGCCAGCGCCCCGCCGTGGGCGCGCTGGGCCGTGGTGGGCGGATTGCTGGGCATCGCCACCCTCACCGCGCTGGCCGCGGCGCTGCGCCGGGCCCCCTCCCCGGTGGACGTGGCGCTGTCGCTCGACGAGCGCTTCGGCCTGAAGGAGCGCGTGACCACCAGCCTGATGCTCGCTCCGGAGCAGGCGGTCACCTCGGCCGGACAAGCGCTGCTGGCCGACGCCCATGCGCGCCTCGCCCCCTTGCGCTTGGCCGACCGCTTTCCGGTGCGCGTGCCGTGGCGGCCCGCCGCCCTGGTGCCGGTCGGCGTGCTGGCGCTGGTGCTACTGGGGTTGCTGTGGCAACCGACCGGGCCGCCGAGCGAGGCGAACGCGCAGGACGACGCGAAGTTGTCGCCCGAGGCCAAGGCGGAGCTCGCCAAGAAGTTCCAGCAGATTGCCAAGCGCCCCGCCCAGAAGCCGACCGACCGGCCGCCTTCCAGCAAGGTGAGGCGAATTCAGAGCGGGGTGGAGGAAGTGGTCGCCGCGCCGCGCGATACCACGGACGACCTGCGCGAGGGGCTCAAGAAGGCCACCAAGCTCGATGACGACATCCGCAAGGAGATCAAGGCCGAGGCCGACCGCATCGACGCCTTCAAGGAGCAGGTCAAGCAGATCGATCGGCTCCGCAAGAAGCAGGTGCAGAAGGACGGCCCCGCCAAGGACCTCGTCAAGGCCTTCCGGGAGGGCGATTTCAAGGCCGCCCAGGAGGCCGCCGAGCGACTGAGCCGGCAACTGGAGAAAGAAGAGAAGGACCGGCTGAAGAAGAAGGTCAAGAAGGACGAGGACCGCAAGGCAGCCGAGGAGAAGCTCAATAAGCTCGAGGAAGAGAAGAAGAAGGACGAAGACAAGGCCGATCGACTGAAGAAGAAGCTCAAGAACAAGGACGAGAAGCTCGACGACGAACAGCGCAAGGAGGCGGAGGGCGAACTGGAGCGGCTCAGCCGGGAGAAGGAGAAACGCGAAAAAGAGCAGGACCGGCTGAAGAAGAAGCTGGAGAAGAAGGAAGACCAGCTCGACCGCGAACAGGAGGCGGCGAGCAAGAAGGAGAAGGAAGAGCTGAAAAAGCAGCTCGACGACTTGCAGGACACCGCGGAGAGACTGTCGCGCAAGAAGGAGGAACAGGAGAAGGAGCTGAAGGAGAAGCAGGACGAGATCGAGAAGAAGGAAAAGGAGGCGGAGAGCAACACGGAGAAGGCGCAGAAGGAGCGCGAGCAGCTGCAGCGCGAGCAAGACCAGTTGAAGAAGAACGAAGAAAAGCTGGACGACGAGAAGAAGGCCCTCAAGGAGAAGGAGCTGAAGGAGAAGCAGGACGAGATCGAGAAGAAGGAAAAGGAAGCGAAGATCAACAAGGAGGAGACGCAGAAGGAGCGCGAGGAGCTCCAGCGCGAGCAGGACGAGTTGAAGAAGAACGGCGACAAACTGGACGGCGACAAAAAGGCGCTCAAGGGGGCGGCCGACGCGCTGAAGGAGAGCAAGGAGTTGATGAAGGAGGGCAAGGACGGAGAGGCGGCCAAAAAGCTGGCGGAGGCGGGCAAGAAACTGGGCGAGATGGACCGCAGCGACGAGCAGCGGCAGTTGCAGCAGGAGGCGGCGCGCGTGCGGGAGTTGCGGCGCGCGCTGGCCCGGGCGGCGTCCAACCAGGGCGGCATCGGCGCGGGTCGCCGGCCAGAGGGCAAGGACGGGCCGACAGGCTCGGAGGACAAGTGGGCCGGCGGCGAGCTCGACAAGGGCAAGCTGGACGTCGTCGGCACGGGGGGCTTCGACGGCGGGTTCAAGCTCGATGGGCCGCGCAAGCACGGAGAGATGAAGGGCGAGATCCAGAAGGCGGCGCAGGAGGCGCCGGCCGCCCTCGACCGGCAGCGCTTGCCGCCATCGGCGCGGGCCATGACGCGCGGCTTCTACGACGCCTTTCGCGAGGAGGCGGGGAAGAAGAAATGACCGCCGTCGGTCCTCGACGTCGTGGCCGGGGCCGAGGAGACGGGCAGGAGTTGGTTTGCTGTAGGACGGCCCTCCTGAGCTGTCCGGACGGCTCGGGAGGGCCGTCCTACAAGCATGCCTTTCCCTGCCGCTCGCCTGAGGCCAATGTGGCCCGCCGCTCCTCGGCGGGGCCCGGGCCCCATTGACTGTGGCTGACGGGACGAGGGCCTTTTCACGCCGCGCCAGGGCGCGGCTCGAAGGCGGCCCGCGGGGCGGAGAGCAGGTACTTCGGGACGCGCGTGGAGAGGTGCGCCCCCTCGCCCAGGAGGACGATGAAGTCGTGGGCGACCACGACGACTTCGCGGCCCAGTTCCCCCTCGGCCAGGATCGTGAACTCGATCCCGAGGGGGGCGTCCGTGAGGTGGAGATGATCGCCGACGCGGATGTCACTTGCCTTCGGGACGGTCATGCTCGGTCCTTCTGAACGGGGCGGCCTGGCGGAACGCCACGGAGGGCATTCCCTACAGCCGAGGTGAAGGGCCCAGTTTCCACATCTGCGCAGCACGGTCAAGTTCAACCGGGGCCTTTCCTCCCCGCCTTCGGCTCGCGCAGCACGGCGACCGGCAGCCACGTCCCATGAAACCCGTACGGCACCCGCGCCGGCAGCAGCACGCGCGCCACGGGCCGGGCCCGGAAGTCCCCGGCCTCGATCACGACCATCTCGCTCTTGCCCGCCGCCGCGTCGTAGACGTAGGCCACCAGCCAGCCGTCGTCCTCGCGGCGGGCGCCCGGTCTCGGCACGAAGACGCCCTCGCTGGCGAAACGGCCCTTGCCCAGGGCGTGCGCCTCGCTGGTCCCGCGGTCGAGGTCGTACTTGAGGAAGCCGTCCATCTTGAGGCGCATCAAGTAGCCGTGGCGCGCCTTGCGGCCCAGGTAGCCGTCGTGGAGGCGGGGGAAGTCGGCGGCCACGTCATCGACGGGGCCCTCGCGCACCTTGCCGGTTTTCAGATTGAAGCGCCAGCGGTAGAGCGACGCGCCCTCGCGCTCGAGCTGGCGGTCGGTCATGCTGTCGGGCGGGACGATGGTCGCGGGGAAGGCCTTCATCCGGCTGGCCAGCAACACCACCTCGTCGCCGTCGTCGCAGGCGTTGAGCGTGTGGAAAACGTAGCAGGCCGGAGAGGCGAACCACTTCACGTCGCTGCCCTTGCCGTGCCGGGGCAACACGCCGAAGCGGGCGCCGTGTTGCGGCTCGTAGGCGAAGGCCGGTCGGCCGCGCAGGGCACGGCCGAAGTGGAACGTGACGGGCAGGTCCATGAAGATGGTGTGGCGGGCCGTGACGGCGAAGTCGTGCATCATCACGGGGCGCGGGACGTCGATGGGCGTGGTGCGGACGAGAACGCCCCTGGCGTTGGCGACGCTGTACTGAACGTAGGGCCGCACCGGCTGGTAGCCGAAGAACATCATCTCGCCGGTGGCGGGGTCGATCTTGGGATGGGCGGTGCAGGCGTGCTTGAGCTTGCCGCCGAAGGTATGCCGGCCGAGGGTGGCGAGGTCGGGCACGCGGACGGCGTGGGGGGCGCCGCCTTCCCAGAGGGCGAGGAGCTGGCCGTTGTGCCAGATGAGGGCGGTGTTGGCGGAGTTCTTGAAGCCGTCCTTGCCGCGCGCGAGCTTCTTGAGGTTTGGCATGCCGAGGAGCCCGTCGTAGAGCGCCTTGCTGGCCTTGCGCTCCTCCTGCCAGCCCTCGGTGCGGACGTAGCGGTTGCGGTAGCTGGCCCTGCCGTCGCGGACGAGAACGCCGTGCAGCATGCCGTCGCCGTCGAACCAGTGGTAGGCGTTGCGGGGCTCGAACTGGGGGTTGGGGCCGTTGCGCACGAACATGCCTTCGAGGTCGGACGGGAGCCGGCCGACCACGCGGAGGTTGTCCGCGGCGATCTCCTCGCGCACCGGAGCGTAGTTGCCGGCGAGGAAGGGACTGGCGGGCGAAGTTTTGGGGGCGGCGGCGTGGGTGAGCCTGTCGCCGAGGGCGAGGACAGAGGCAGCGAGGAAATGGCGGCGGTGGGGGGGCATGAGGGGCTGTCCTTCTCGGGGGAAAAAGGTCGGCCGCGGGGTTGAGCCTGTGGAGGGCGGTCCTCGCCGGATCATTCCAGCGCCTTTCGCGCTGCCGCGGGCGGCTCGACCTTGGTGGTCCCGACCGCACTCACCTCCACAATCCGCGCGAACGTGCCATCGACCTCGGCGTTGCCGCGCTTCCCCTTGAGCCGCACGCTCACCTCATACTTGACGACGTTCCCGCCGCGCACCCAGGCGCGAACGGTCCCGCCCTGGGCAACGTCGCGCGACTCGGTCGGCGCCCACTTCTTCGCGGCCGCGGCGGAGAGCGTGCCGGTGTAAACGGTCTCGCCCTTCTCGACGGCCTTCTTGACGCCCGTGAGGTCTTTCCCAAGCCCCGCGAGCTCCACGTGCGGCGGAACGGTTCGCGTCACCTTGTACGAGGCGCCCAGGATGCGCAGCGGGTCGGAGAGGGTGCCGCGCCGCGTGCGCTGCCACTTGCCGGCGTCCAGGTAGACGAGGACGTCGCCTTTGCGGTAAAAGCTGATCCCTTCCGCCTCGAGGGAGAGGGGCTGGCCGCTCTGGTACTTGCCCACGACCGGGCGGACGGGGCCGGGGCCCTCCCGCACCTGGAACGAGTAGCTTTTCACAGCAGTTGCCTTGCGAGTGGCGGCGGCGAGCTCTTTGGCCGCTTCGGCCTCCGCCGCGTGAGCCGGCGCGAGGACGGCGAGAGCGAAACAGCCGCAGAGGGGGAGCCATCGTGGGACCATGAAGTGCCTCCGGGAGAGAAGGGGCGATTCCCCCAGCATAAGCGAGTCGCTCGCGGGCCGCAATGAGTCCGGTGGGCCATTCTCCCACGACGCGATCCGGTGCAGGCGCACGCGGGGCCCTCGGTATACTTGGTGGGGAATCGAGAACACAACGGCGAGCGGCTTTGCCCTTGTGTCCCGGCGGCTATCGCGTTTGTCGCAAGGTGATGCCGCAACGATCTCACCCGGCGCCGGGAGGAAAGCAATGGCGGATTACGACGATGCGGAACGGCACGCCATTCAGGAAGTTGAGCCGGAGGACCAGTTGAAATGGCTGCTGGAGGAGGTGGACGAGGACTTGACATTCTTCGGCTGGCTGCAAACGCAGATGGCGCCGCCGCCGGGCGTGCCGCAGTTGCGCTGCGACTGCGTGGCGGGGCTGCGCTCGGCCAGCGGGACGCAGCCGCCGTGGGCCTGCCTGATCGAGGCGCAGGGCCAGCCCTTGGCCGGCATGGCGGTCTGGATGACGATCTACCTCGGGCTGCTTCACAACCTCCTGCGCTTCGAGGGCCGCGACCGCTTCCGGATGATGGGCGCGATTCTCAACCTCAGCGAGGGCGAACTGAGCCATGCCGTCGACTGGCGCGTCCCCCTCAGGAAGAAGGCCCCCGAGGCGCCGTCCGGCCCCGCGCAAGCCGCCTCTGCAACGTCTCCCCCGGTGGCGCCAGGCGTTTCTTGCGCGTTCATCATCAAGGACGTGCGCAAGGAGAGCGCCGAGAAGACCATGGACCGAATCGACCGCCGCGAACTCGGCTTGTGCATTCTGGTGTGGGTTCCTCTAATGGCGGGGGCGGACGAGCCGGATGTCGTCCGCCGCTGGCGCGATCTGGCGATGCGGCAGGTGGAGTTGGTCCTGCGGGCGAATTACGGCGTCCTCGCGCGGGTGTTCGCTGACATGGCCGGCCGCAAGCAACTCTGGCAAACCGGGTTGGAGGGCTTCAGCATGCAGGAATCCACGATCATGCGCGAATGGCGCGAGGAAGCCATGGAGAAAGGCTCACTGACGACGGCACGAGCAGCGGTGGTGAACGTGCTGCAGGCGCGCTTCCCGGAGGCGCCCCTGCCGGAAGGCGTCCGCTCCGCCCTGGAGAAGAACGCCGACGTCCGGCAGCTCACCGCCTGGTTGCGCGATGCGGCCCTGACCGCCTCGCCCGCCGACTTCGAGCGTTCGCTCACCGCGAGCGCCACCTGAGCATACCTTTGGCCACCAGCATCCGCCGAATGCAACCCCATCGCAGGAGGGTTTAGATGCCCGCGACCCCCTCGGCTCGCTTTCCGGCGACGGCCTGGAGTTGCATCGAGGCCGCCCGCGATCCGCAACACCCGAAGTACGTCTCCGCCGTCAACCGTCTCCTCACGACCTACTGGCGGCCGGCGTTCCACTTCTTGCGCAAGAAATATCCCGCTGCCCCAGACCCCGAGGGGCTGACGCAACAGTTCTTCCTCAGCCTCGTCACCAGGGGCTGGCTCGCGCGGGCAGACCCGACGCGCGGGCGCTTCCGGGACTTCCTGAAGACGGTCGTCAAGCGCTTCACCTACGACCAGGTCGTCCGCGCCCCCGAGCAGGCCAGGTTCGAGCAGGCCTTCGTGTCCATCCGCAGCCTGATGGACGACAGAGATCGCACCTACGAGCCCCCCGCGGGTGAAACGCCGGAAGACGCGTTCGACAAGGAATGGAAAGTCGCCCTGCTGCGCACCGTCCGCGACAACCTCGGGGCGCTCTACGCGGCCGCGTCGGACGCCGCGGAGCGGCAGCGCTTTGCGATCTTCGCCGCGACCCACTTCGTGGAGCGCCGCGAAGACCAGCCGACGGAGGAAGCCCTCGCCGAGCGCTTCGGCGTCAGCCGCGATCAGGTGCGCTACGCCCTGGAACAGGTGCGCAAGCGCTGGGAGCGGCTGGTGCGCCAGGAGGTCCGCGACCAGGTGGGCGCGGACGTGGACGTGGAGGAGGAGGTTCGGAAGCTCTTGTGATACCGGGCCGCCTCCGCAAAGACCTCACACCGCCTCCTCCAGCGCCTTCTTGAACGCGCCGGCCGTCTGGAACGTCATCGCTGGCTCTTCCACCAGCGCCGCGTCGATCGCCGCCGCCAACCGCGCTGGCAGGTCCGACCGCCGCTGGCGGATCGGCACCGGGCTTGCCTCCAGCACTGCCAGACACCTGTCGCCGTCGCCGAAGTCGCGCGGCGTGCAGCCGGTCAGCAGGTAGTACAGCGACGCCGCCAGCGACCAGACGTCTACCTCCGGGCCGGCGTCCTTGTAAAAGGCGACCTGCTGCCGGCACATGAACTCGTACGTCCCGCCCACGTCGCCGGTGCGCGTGCCGCCGCTCAGGCCGGACTCCGCGAATGCCTTCGCCAGGCCGAAGTCGCCGACCTTGACGACGCGGCCGCTGCCCCAGCCGGTCAGGAACAGGTTCGCCGGCTTGACGTCGCGGTGGACCAGGCCCTTGCCCGGCCCGTAACCGCCGCCCTTCTGCTTCACGAACGGGATGTCGGCCGTATGGCAGTACATAAGCCCCTCCAGCGCCTGCACCGCAATCTCGACCGCCTCCTCCACCGGCAGGGTGCCGCCGCGCTGGACGCGCAGGTCCTCGGCGGAGCCGCCGTCGCAATACTCCAACACCATGAAGAGGGCGCCGCGGGCAAACCCGTGGTCGAGCAGGCGAACGACGTGGCGATGGCTCAGGGCCATCGTGTTGCGGATCTCGCGCTGGAACAGCGCGATGGCCAATTCGTCGGCGGCGACCTTCGGCAGCAACAGCTTGATGGCCGCGGGGGCGGCGGTGCGCTGATGGCGGGCGAGGTAGACCGCCCCCATGCCGCCGGCGCCCAGCTCTTCGAAGACGTCGTAGCCGCGCAGGACGCGCAGGTCGGCGGCGCCGGCCTGGGCCTGGCCGAGCAGGCTTTGCATCATGCCCTGCACGTCGTTGCGGCAGTCGGCGCAGACGAACAGCCCCGGCCGGTTGGCCCCGCGCTCCGCCCGCACCTCGCGCTGGCACCAGGCGCACGGCTTGACCACAGGCGCCGCCGCGTCGTCGGCGCGGCGCTGACAGGTCAGGCAGAGGGAGCCGCCGGCGGGCTGGGCGCACGCCGACTTCTGGTGTTCCACGATCTCCGCCCCGCAGGCCGCGCACCGGGCCGGGACCACGACGTGGACGCGGAACGCCACGCCGCCTTGCTTGGCCAGCACCACCTCGGCGCCGTCGGCGAGGTCCTTTTCGGCCGAGGTGTGCTGGGCGCTGGGGCCCGTGCCGGGCGGGCGTTTGCCGACGAGCTCGCCGTTGACGAAGGTGCCGTTGCGGCTGCCGAGGTCGCGCAGGCAGACGTCGGGCGGATTGATCTCGACGAGGGCGTGGTGGCGGGAGAGGTTTTGATGGCCTTCGCGCGCAAAGCGCGGCTCGCAGTCCTTGTGCCGGCCAAGGACGAGCGTGGTCGGCTCCGTGAAAGCTCGCGTCTGGCCCTGGAGTTGGCCCTGCGTGAATTCGAGGGTTACCCGCGGTCGGGCGGGGCCGGCGGAGGCGGCTCGGCCGGGCGGGATGGCAGGCGGGAGACGAGTTCGCTGACCATCTGCTTGCCGCTGAAGCCAGGGGGAACGCTGGCGCCCTGCGGGTCGTCCGGGCGGCGGAAGGAGCTGCGGAGTTGATCGGGCAGTTGCTGGAGGCAGTCGGAGACATGCTGGCGGACGCCTTCCGGCTGGCCGGCGGCGACCTCGCGGAGGACGGCCTCGATCTGTTTGCCAAACTGGTCGGCGGCCATCAGGACGACGGCCTGCAACTCGGCCTGGCGCGCGGAGGCGTCGCGGTCATGCTTCCAGTCGTTCCAGAAGTCTTCGACGGCGTCGCCGAGGCCGAGGCCGGCGAGGTTGGCGGCGTGCTTGAGGGCCGCCTTGCCGAAGCACTTGAGAAACGCGAGCGGACGCATGAGCGGGTCTCCAGAAAGTGAACGGCATTATCAGCCGAGCGGCGGCGGGCCTTGCCCGGTGGCGCCCATCTTCTCCAGTTCGCGGCGGACGCCTTCGGGACGGAGCCAGCCGAAGCCGGCGCAGCCGAGTTTGTCGAGCAAACGGCGGAAGTTGTCCTCGGTCCAGGTCGGTTTGCTTCCAGAAAACAGACCTTCGGCGTAGGCGTATGAATGGTCAGGAACGTGGTGAGGAAGGGGCGAGCGCCTTCGTCCCAGTCCGCCGGTTGGTTCAGTTCAAACTCCCAGTCCAGCTCCCAAAGCCGTATCGTGCCACCGCCTGCGGAGAGGGCGTAGCGGCCATCGGGACTCCACGATAATGATTTGACATAGTAGTGTGCCCCTCGAAGATGCGCAGGCACTTCCCGCTGGACACCTCCCAAAGGCGCAGCGTACAGTCCCAACTCCCCGAGAGTGCGAATCGGCCATCGGGGCTCCACGCCACCGAGGACATGCCGTTCGTATGCCCCTGGAAGGAGCGGAGGCACTTACCGCTGGACACTTCCCAAAGGCGCAGCGTCTCGTCCCAACTCCCCGAGAGGACGCATCGGCCGTCGGGGTTCCACGACACCGAAAGAACCCAACTCCCGTGCCCCTCAAAGGTGCGGAGGCACTTCCCACTGGACGCTCCCCACAGCCGTAGAGTCTTGTCACTGTTCCCCGAAAGAATGTAACAGCCGTCGGGGCCCCAGGCCACCGAGTAAATAGCGGTGATGTACTCCTCGAAGACGCGGAGGCACTTCCCGCTCGACACATCCCATAGTCGCAGAGTGTTGTCAAAGCCCCCCGAGATCGCGCGGCGGCCATCGAGGCTCCACGACACCGATTTCACCGCATCCGTATGTCCCTCGAAGATGCGGAGACACTTCCCGCTCGGTACATCCCAAAGCCGAAGCGCCGTGTCTCCGCTCGCCGAGAGGGCGAGGCGGCCGTTGGGGCCCCAGACCACCGAGTAAATCGACACTTCGCGCTCATCCCTCCCGCGAATGCCTCGGCATCCCGCGTAACGTGAGTTCCAGTCAGAGGTTGTGGCAAATGCTGCTTCACCGAGTCGGGTAAGGCGAAATCAATGCCGCAACCAGACTTCAAGTTGTTATCCT
>JBBSEZ010000282.1:0-13143 GCA_038239195.1 Gemmatales bacterium | reverse complement strand
CGGGGCGCCGGGCGCGGGGCGGGGGCCACCGGGCGCGGAGCGGGCAGCGGGGGCGCCGGGTGTGGGGCGGGCGCCGGCCTGGGTGGCAGGCCCACCTTGGGCGGAGACCCGGGCGCCGGGTGCGGGGCCGGCGCCGGGCGCGGGGCGGGGGCCACCGGGCGCGGAGCGGGCAGCGGGGGCGCCGGGTGTGGGGCGGGCGCCGGCCTGGGTGGCAGGCCCACCTTGGGCGGAGACCCGGGCGCCGGGTGCGGGGCGGGCGGAAGCCCGACCTTGGGAGGCGTCGGCCGGGGCGTCGGCGCCGGGTGCGGGGCCGGTGCCAGCCGGGGCTTCGGCGGGGGCAGTTTCGGGCCCACCTTGGGGATCGGCACCACGTGCTCCGGCCTGGCGCTGACCTTGGGCCGGACCGGCAGCGGCGGCGCCTTGACGGTGTTCCGGATCGCCGTCGGTGGCACAGTCTTCAGGGCCGGCACCGGCACCCTCGTCGGCGTTCGGACCCCCATGTGAGGCGGCGGCCCTTTCACGGGCGGGGCGCCTTTGACGACGGGCGGGCCTTTCACGATCAGCTTGGACTGCACGACGCGGCGCTGTTGGGAAACGGCGCTGTAGTGCGCGATCGCCTTCTTCTCCTGCACCATCTGCGCCTTGGTGACGCGCTCGGTGCGCACCTGCCGGACGATGGGCAGGGCCTTGATCTCCGCGGGGCGCAGTCCACCCAGAGAGGCGAGCCCTGTCGCCCGCGCCCTGTTCATCCTCGTCACCGGCGCCAGCACGCCGAGGTTCTGGATGTTGGTGATGTTGATGGTCTTGTTGACCCTGACGTTGGTGATCCTCTTGTTGACGATGTTGTTGATGACCGTGTTCTGCTGGATCAGCGTGCGCGGCGGGCGTGGCACGGAGCCGTCGTAGCGGGCGGTGTACAAGGAACGCAGGTTCCTCTCCCAGGTCGGGTGGCTGGCGAACGTGTGCCGGTAGTAGGCGTAGTTGGGGTCGTAGCCCACGCGGCCGACTCGGCGATCGATCCACGACTCGTAGCCCGCCGTCCGATAGCGCCTCTCGAAATAGTCGCCGAAGAAGAACTGCCGCCTGCCGGTCCGGACGAACATCGCCCCCATCAGGAAGTCGGGCTGGACGACGAAACTGGGCTGGTAGACGAAGCCGGGGGCCAGCAAGCGGCGCTCGAAGCGCACGGGGGCGAACAGCATGCCACGGTCGCAAAGGGGGCGGTCCCAGAAGCCCTGGACGAACAGGTAGCCGCCCGGCGTCCACTGGTAGCGGGCGGGCGACCAGACCCAGCCCGGCCGAAAACCGAGCCAGTAGCCGGGCCGCCAGACGTAGCGCGTCTCCTGGAACGTCCAGATGCCGGGGACGTAAGAGCTGGTGAGTGTGGGGGCGGGGATGGACGGGCCGGCGTCGATGGGCTCCGGCGGGGCCGGCAGATACTCTTCCTCCTCGGTGCCGGGCACGCCCCAGTAGCCCGAGGTCCACTGCCACCCCTCCTCGACGTTCTGCCAGTGGCCGGGAACCCACTGCCGGCTGGGCGGGGCGACGCGCCAGAAGCCGCTGATCCACAAGAAGTCCTTGGTCTCATCGTCCCACGACCAGTAGCCGGGTATCCAGATGACGTTGTCGCCCTCGGGCTTCTGGTCGGGCGGCACCTCCTCCACGGCGGCGGGCGGTTCCTTGCCCACCACGATGCCGGGCACGGCCTTGGCATCGGTCGGCTCGGCGAACGCCTCATGGACCGGGCCCCGGGCCTGCACGTCGATGCCGTCGGGCGGCGCCACGGGCGCCACGGCCTCTTCGGCAGGGATGGGTGGTGGGGCCTCATCCTCGGCAATAACGGTGCCGGCGACGAATGCGCCGAGGCAGACCGCGCCGAAGAGTATCTGGAACAATCGGGAGCGCATCACTCAACCTCCTCTTCATGCTGCAATCCGGGGGAGCTCGACCAAGGGGGCCTCGCGAGCCAAGGCCCCGGGGGCTGCATTGTCGGCGACGTCGAGGCCGCACACAAGGCGGTCCCGCAAACGTTGCCTGAATTTCTTCGGGACGCGGTCTCGCCACGTCCAGGGAACGAGCGCCGCGGGTAGTCTTGCGCTCGTGGAACAGGGCGCCTGTTCCACAAGGCCCGCGCCAAACCACTATCGGGAGCAAAGGCCATGCCAAGGCGGCCACGCCAGGGGGGACCGTTCGTGGGGTAAATCGGCCCTTACGCCGCACCTTTTGTTTGGGCCCCCCTCGCCGACCGGCTATGCTGGGCGAGGTGTGGGCAGCGTGGACGGCGGTGGACCGACGAGACGATACCGACATGGGCGACAGCGAACGGACGAACGAGGGGCGGGGGAAGTGGCTGGCGCTGACGGCGGCGCTGCTCGGCTGGCTGTTCGACGGCTTCGAGATGGGGCTGTTCCCGATGGTGGCCCGGCCTGCGCTCCTGGACCTGCTCCGCGCCGGGGGCGCCGAGCTGACCCACGAGCAGATGGACGACCTGGTCAGCCACTGGAACGCCCTGATCAACGCCAGCTTCCTGGTGGGGGCGGCGACAGGGGGCGTGCTTTTCGGCTGGCTGGGCGATCGCCTGGGCCGGGTGCGGGCCATGAGCCTGAGCATCCTCACCTACGCCCTTTGTAGCGGGCTGGCCGGCTTTGCCACGGCCCCCTGGCAGATGGTGCCGATCCGCTTCCTGGCCGCCCTCGGCATGGGCGGCGAGTGGTCGCTGGGCGTGGCCCTGGTCATGGAGGTCTGGGGCGGGCGCTCGCGCGCCCTCCTCGCGGGCCTGATCGGCGCGGCCGCCAACGTCGGCTACATGCTGGTGGGCGTTCTGAGTCTTGGTCTGGGTTCGGTGCGTGGGGGGCTGGCCTCGCTGGGCCTTTCCGAGGGCTGGGTCGAGTGGCGCTTGCTCATGGTCTGCGGCGCCCTCCCCGCCGTGCTGACCTTCTTCGTCCGGCTGTTCGTGCCCGAATCGGCGAGCTGGGACAAGGAGCAGAAGCGCGGGGCCACGTCGTCGTGGTCCAGCCTCGACCTGCTCGCCGTCCTCGCCGGCGTCGGCGTTTGCACGATCCTGCTCGTCGTCTGGCTTCAGGTAGACAGCCTCGCCATTCGCCTGCCCGCCACGCTGGTGGCGCTCGTCTTGGTGGCGGGGTGCTACCTGTTCCCGATCTTCGGCTACCTGCGCCGCTCGGGCGAGGCGCTCGAATCGCGCAACGACATCTTGAAGAAGATGCTGCTGGCGGCCCTGCTCAGTGGGGTGCCGCTGCTGGCGACGTGGGGGGCGGTGCAGTGGGCGTCGGTGTGGGCCCATCAACTCGGCGCCCAGGCGGTTCGGCAAGACCCCGGGATGAAGGACGTGGTCCGGAACTGGAAGGAGCACACGCAGATCGCCTCGGCATTCGGGGCGGTGCTGGGCTCGCTAGGGGGGGCCCTGCTCGCCGGGTGGGCGGGGCGACGGATCGCCTACTTCTTCCTGTGTCTCGCGTCGCTCGGCGCCGTGCTGCTTTTCTACCAGGGCAACACCACGTTCGGCCCGCAGTTCCTCTTGACGGCCTTCCTGGCGGGGGCCTGCTCGGCGTCGTTCTACGGCTGGCTGCCGCTCTACCTGCCCGAACTGTTCCCCACGCGCGTGCGGGCCACGGGGCAGGGCTTCGGCTTCAACTTCGGCCGCATCCTGGCCGCGGTCGGCGTGCTCCAGGTGCCCGTGCTGATGGGCAAGCCGCCCGACTTCGCTCGCGCCTGCTCGGCGCTGGCGTTCATCTATCTGGTGGGGCTGGCCGTGATCTGGCTGGCGCCGGAGACGCGCGGCAAGGCGCTGCCCGAGTGATTCGGCAGGGGTACGAGGTGGCGTGATGAGCGACTACGACAGCCCGTGGAAAGAGGCGTTGGACCATTACTTCCCGCTGTTCCTGGCGTTCTTCTTCCCCGAGATCTTCGCGCAGATCGACTGGTCGCGGGACTACGAGACGCTGGACACGGAACTGCAGAAGTTGGCGCCGGAAGGGGACGTGGGCCGCCGCAGGGTGGACAAGCTCGTGAAGGTCTACCGCAAGGACACGGGCGACGCCGTCTACCTGCACGTCGAGGTGCAGAGCCAGGAGGAGGCCGGCTTCGAGCGGCGCGTTTACGTCTACAACTATCGGGCGGAAGATCGTTACAATCAGCCGGTGGTCAGCCTGGTCGTCTACGGCGACGACAACCCGAACTGGGAGCCGGCGAGCTACGCGGCCGGGTTGTGGGGCTGCTCCAAGCAGTTCGAGTTCGGGACGGCCAAGTTGCTCTCCTACGCGGGCCGCCTCGCGGAACTGGAGGCGAGCGACAACCCCTTCGCCTTGCTGGTGCTGGCGCACCTGCAAGCGCAGGCGACGCGGGAGGACCGGGAGGCAAGGCGGGCCCAGAAGGTGCGGCTGCTCAAGGGGCTGCACGACCGGAAGTGGGAGGCCGAGGACGTTCGCCACCGCGTGCGCTTCATCGACTGGCTGCTCGACTTGCCCGAGGAACTGGAGCGGCTCGTCACGCAGGAACTGAGTCAGTTCGAACAGGAGAGGAAGATGCCATTCGTCACCAGTTTTGAGCGCGTCGGCATGGAGAAAGGCCTGGAACAGGGCCTGGAGAAGGGCCTGGAGAAGGGGCTGTTGGCAGGGATCGAGGTCGCGCTAGACCTGAAGTTTAGCGAGGAAGGCACGGCTCTGCTGCCTGCGGTTCGCCAGCAAACCGACCCGAAGGCGCTGGAAGCGTTCCTCCACGCCATCAAGACGGCCAGCCTCGACGACCTGCGCGGGCTGCTCACGGCGCCACCGCCCCCAGCCCCGGCCCCGTGAGCTCGCCCGTCCGCATCGTCCCGGCCGTGATTCGGAACGTGCCGGGGAAGCGCTCCTCCCAGGGCCGGTTGGCCGCAGGGCAATACTGGCGCGCGTTCGACTCGATCGCCGACACCCCCGGCACGTGCGCCGCCAGCCCCGCCGAGTGGATCAGCGACGCCCCCGGGCAAGTCAGGTCCTGCACGCACAGGAACATCCCGTACTTTCTGGCCGCGGCCGCCAGCAAGAGGGACTGGCTCTGTCCTTTGCACGCCTTGAGCGCGGCCCCCGTGTAGCCCATCTCTCGCGCCAGCCGCAAGCTCTCCAGGTCGAGCAGCGATTCGTCGATCACCACGGGGCGCACCTTCGCCGCCTCGTGCATCACGTTGGCCCGGTCCGCCTTCAGGTCGCGCGCGGTCGGCTGCTCCACGTAGGCGATGCGCTCGAAGCCGTGCGGGGCACGCTCCCGCAAGCGGCTCAACAGTTCCATCAAGTAGCCGACGCTACCGCAGCGCTCGTTGAAGTCGAGCGAGTAGCGCCACGTCTCGACGCCGCGCTTCCTTTGGGCCTCGACGCTCACCGCCTCGACGCCGACGATGCGCTCCACGTCCCAGGCGAGGTCATCGCCGTTGAGCTTGATCTTGACGTGCGTGAGCCCGTTGAACGCGATCCACTCGCCCAGCGCCTCGGGTAGGCCATCGCCGACCGGCTGCTTGACGTCGGCCGGCGTCAGCGGGTCGAGGGCGCCGACGAGGTGATAGAGCGGCATGCGCTCCTGCGGCTCGCGGGCCAGGTAGCTCCCCAACTCCTCGCCCTCGAACTCGGCGCCGAGATAATGCCCGAGGTCGTGGCTCAGGAAATCGGGCCCGTAGGTGTGGTAGCAGTTCAGCCCGTGGGCCTTGCCGAAGGCGTCGTGCAGGGCCGCGTCGAAGGGGCTGGCGACGACCAGCGTGCAGAGCGGCGGAATGGGCTCGGCCAGGTGGAGGGCCTGCGTCACTTCGCTCGCCGCCTTGTGGTGCTCCGGCTCCAGGGCGTGGGCGAGGTCGATCGGGTGCCCGACCTCCTTGCAGTTGGCCGTCGAATCGCAAACGCGCTCGGCGAGTGCCTTCATGGCGGCGAGGGTGTCGGCGTAGCCCAGCACGCGCGAGGGGAACGACCAGACGTTGCCGAGCGGCATCGAACCGAAGCCGCGCGCCCTCTTTCCGGCCCTCGTGCTGACCGCGCACTCGACGTTGAGCAGGGTGACGCGGTCGAGGGCGATGCCGCCGAACTTGATGGGCGTGCGATAGAGATGGTCTTCGTAGGAGAAGGAGACGTCTTCGACGCGGATGTCGGTGGGTTTCACGATTGCCTCGTTCGCTGCGGAGTGCGGCGTGCGCTGGTGCATTGTGGCCCGTTTGGCAGCGCGAGGCAAGCGCGAACTCACCCGCCTGCCAGCCTCGCCAGCTCCGCCTTCAACTTCTCGAGGCGCTTCTTCGCCTCCGCTCCCATCTTCGTCCCCTCGCCCTGCTCTTGCACGAGCGACCAGTGCGCGATGGCCGTTCGGACCAGGGGCTCGCGCTGCGCGGCCGCGCGCTCCCGCAGGGCCACGTCCAGGTAGGCGGCGTAGGCGCGCGCCTGCCGATAGGCGTACTGCTGCAAATCGGCGCGATAGAGCTCCTGCCACGAAACGCGAGCCCGCGCGTTGTAGGCCCGCAACCGGCGGTCGGCCTCCTTGGCCGCTGCGGTGCCGTTGAAGCGCGTCGTCGCGGCGCGCCACTGCATCAGCCCGACGGTGCGCGTGGCGTCGTTGATCTGGCGCTGTGCCCCCTCGTCCAGCAGCGCCTGGGCCCACGACTCGTCATTGGGCGGGCCTCCGCTCCCGATTCGGCTCGCAACAAAGAGCACGGCCACAGCCTGCCGTCGCGCCCGCCCTGCTTCGAGCCAGGCGAACGCCTCTTCGAGCACCAGGGGGCTCGGTAGCGCGTCCTCCCCCGCGTGGGCCCACAGTCGAGCGTTGACCTTGCAGTCGCGCAGGAGCGGCGCCAGGAAGCGCTCCAGCTCCAGCCGCCCCGGCGATCGCTTCAAGGTGAGCAGGGCCACGCTGAGCCGATCCTTGACGCGCTCGCGCAGGTCTGGCTCCAGGCGGGGCGCCCGGCCCGCTTCGATCGCCATCACGCCCCCAAACGCCTCCGGCAAGGCGAACGCCAGGGCGCTGGCGGTGATCCCTCCGGTGCCCATGCCCGCGACGTAACAGCGGTCGGCATCGATGTTCCACCGGCGGCGGGCGTCGTCGAGCACGTCGAGGGCGATGCGCACCCGCCGGGCCTCGGGAACGTCCTTGCCGGCCTGGTACGGCGCGACGAAGAGAGCCCCGTGCCGGGTGCAGAGCGCATCCCAGTTCTTCCAGTCGTCCGGGTCGTTGTCGGCCGAGAGCCAGAGGACGAGTGGTTGCGGCGTGCGGTGGTTGTAGCCGCCCGGGACGAACGCCTGATAGAACGTCCGCGTCGGCACGTAGTCGGCCATCGCCTTGGGGAAGGTCGCGTTGCCAGGCGGGACGGCGAACGCCCAGTCGAAGCGCGTGGGGGCCAGCACCTTCACCCGCGCGTGGAAGCCGGGGCCCAGTGGCCGTAGGCCCGGCGGCACCCGGGCCGACCGCGACGACCCCGGGCCCACGTAGCGCGGCGCCCGGCGCTGGGCCCCGGCGGGCGCAACGCTCACGGTCAGCACCAGCGCCACCAGGATCGTTCGCCGCGCGCTCATCTTTCCGCCCTCGTCCCGGCCCCGCTTGCGTTCCCGACTCAGCCTATCTAAATTCTCCCTTCTCCCACAACGGCGAGGGCCCCTCGGAGCGCCCCTTCGCTCGTTTGGCTCGGGCCCGCGCCGCTACGATCCTCACCACCCGCATTGTCTTACCTCGTCATACCTGTCTTGACATTTTCCCATCGAGGAGGAGGAGGCGACTTGCTATCGACTCGGGGCTCGCGACATAATAAATCGGGGGGCGGTCTTGTCGGGATGGGCCCGGCTGCCGGTCCCCACCGCTCGAGGAGCTAGCGCCAATGGTCGGCTTGCTGAGACGTTTCGTGCCGGTGTTGCTTCTTGCCTACCTGGCCGTGGGGCTGTCGGCGAGCCCGGGCGAGGCGTGCCCGTTCTGCACCGACCGCGGACAGACGTTGAACGAGGAGGTGTCGCTGGCGAGCATGGTGATCTTCGGCGACCCGCGCAACGCCGACCTGGCCAAGGACACCACCGACCTCAAGATCGAGGTAGTCGTCAAGGACCACAAGGCCCGCAACAAGAAGCTCGGGGTCATCAAGCTGTCGCGGTACATCCCGCCCGCGGAGGACGGGAAGCAGTACAAGTACCTGGTCTTCTTCGACGTCTTCGAAAAGAAGATGGACGCCTACCGTGGCGTAAACCTCAAGCCGGATAGCAAGTTGCCCGAGTATCTGCGGCGCGCCCGCGCGGTCAAGGACAAGCCCCTCGCCGAGCGGCTGCGCTTCTTCTTCGACTACCTCGACAGCGACGACCTCGACGTGGCCAGCGACTCCTACAAGGAGTTCGGCAACACCGACTACAAGGACTACCGGGGCGTGGCGAAGACGCTGCCCGCCGACCGCGTGGTGCGCTGGCTCAAGGACCCGAACACCCCGTCGATGCGCTTCGGGCTGTACGCCTCGATGCTGGGCCATTGCGGCAAGGAGAAGGACTCGGCCATCCTGAAGCACCTGCTCGACGACCCCGACCACCGGGCCGGGAGCGGGGTGGATGGGGTGTTCGCCGCCTACGTGATGCTGAAGCCGAAGGAAGGCTGGAAGTACCTCACCGACGTGCTCAAGGACAACAAGCAGGACTTCATCGTCCGCTACGCCGCCCTGCGGGCCGTGCGCTTTCTGCACGACTACCGCACCGACCTGGTAAGCAAGAAGGACCTCGTGGCGGGCTCGTGCTTGCTGCTGAGCCAGGACGACATCGCCGACCTGGCGATCGAGGACCTGCGCAAGTGGCAGTGCTGGGACAAGGCCAACCAGGTGCTGGCGCTGCGCGGGACGCCGGTCTACAACAAGATGCCGATCGTTCGGCGGGCCATGCTGCGGTACTGTCTGAGCTGCCCGGCCAACGCCGCGGCGAAGGCGTACGTGGCCGAGCGCCGCAAGGCGGACGCCGAGGGCGTGGAGGAGGCGGAGGAGTTGCTGAAACTGGAGGTGGAGTCGGCGAGGCCGGCGAAGAAGTGAGTGGGGGCCCCGGAGAAAGCGCCGTTCGTGAGATGACGTGCTCGGGGGGCTAACGCCCCGGCTCGCCCAATACAGGGCCCTCGGGCCAAGGAGATACCGCATGCCCCTTCGCCGGACGTTCGCCCTCTCGCTCGTCCTCGCTGTCGCCGCCCTCGCCTGGCCGCGCCCGGCGCGGTCGTGCAGCCTGTGCGGCGATGCGCTCAAGCAGATGCCGACCTTTCGCCAGGAGGCGAGCAAGCCGCTGGCCCGCATGATCCTCTACGGCGCTGCCCACAAGCCGCGCATTGTCGGCACGAAGGGAGTCACCGACCTCCTGATCCTCGACAAGCTGGTGCTGCGGCCCGATCCCGCCCTCAAGGGGAAAACCTCCATCGAGTTGCAGCACTACCTTGCCGTCAGCGACGAGAAAAACCCGCCAAAGTACCTCGTCTTCTGCGACGTCGCCGACGGCAAGATCGACCCGTATCGCGGCGAGCCGGTCAAGGGGCCCGGCGCCTTCGACTACCTGAAAAAGGCCCTGGCCCTCGACGCCAAGGACAAGTCCGCGAGCCTCGCCTTCTTCTTCCGCTACCTCGACAATGCCGACCCGAAGGTGGCGCAGGACGCCTTCCTGGAGTTCGCCAAATCCAACGACGCCGAGGTGTCCCGCGCCGCCCGCAAGCTCTCGCCGGAGAAGTTGCGGGCCTGGCTCAAGGACGCTGACACGCCCTCCGAGCGCATCGGGCTTTACGCCATGCTCCTCGGCGCCTGCGGCAAGGGCACCGACGCCGCGTTTCTGCGCGACCTGCTCGATCGCAAGGACCAGCGCTTCGCGAAGGCCGCCGACGGCATCCTGGCCGGCTACGTCCACCTCGAGCCGAAGAAGGGGTGGGAACTGGTGCTGTCAATCCTGGCCGATGGCCGCAAGCCCCTTGGGCTGCGCTTGTGCGCGGTGCGCACGCTGCGCTTCTACCACGGCGCCCAGCCGAACGAGAGCCGCGTTTACGTCCTCAAGGGACAGGAGCTCCTGTTGCGGCAGGGCGAGCTGGCCGACATCGCCGTCTCGGACCTGTGCCAGTGGAAGATGTGGGACCTGACGCGCGAGGTGCTGGCGGTCTACGGCAAGAAGGGCTACGACGCTCCCCTGATGCAGCGCGCCATCCTCCGCTACGCGCTGTCGTGCCCCGCCACCGCGGAGTCGCGCGCCTTCCTGGCCGGTCGGCGCACTGCCGACGCCGACCTGGTCAAGGAGGTGGAGGAGTCGCTGCGGCTGGAGAGGGAGGGATAGGTTTCCATTTAGCCGCCCCGCTTGCGCGACGCCGTCGCGCCCCGCAAGCGGGGCGGCTAAATTTACCGGGCCGGCGAGGCCTCGCGCCGCAGCCCCTCGATGACAGCGACCACGCGCTCGATGCCCTCCAGCGTGGGCACGCCGGCGGTGGCGAAGCGGAAGCGCCCGGCGGTGTCCAGCACGACCACGTTGGGGACGCCCGCCTTCATCCCAAAGCCCTTCTTCATCGCGTCGCCGAAGTCGAGCCAGACCGGCACCTCGGGCGAGGCCGAGCGCATCTGCCCGCGGAGGAGCTTGCGCACCAGCGCCGGTACGGGCCCGATCGACGCCACGGGGATCGTCAGCACGTCCGGCGCCCGCGCGTTCACGGCCTGCCCGGGGACCGGGCGCACGGGAGCGCGGCGCGCCTGAGCCGGCGGCTGGCCCCGGGCCGTCGGGTGAAACGTTACGTGGAGGCGCTCGCCCAGTGCCTTGTTGGCGCTGGCGCTGGCCCGGTCGCCGTAGATCAGGACGACGACGTCGCCGCGGTGGTCGGCTACGCTGTGCGTTCGCTCGAACTGGTCTTCCATGACGATGTTCGGCACCACCGGCTGCTGCGCGCCCGCGGCAGAGACCGCGATCAGGGCCAGCACCGCGGCAACGGTCCAACGGGTCATGTCGTGCCTCCTTCTCTGCGTGCCCGCGCCTCGGCGTGGGCCAGGCCCCACCAGGCGACGGCGAGGAACATCACACTGAAGCCGACCAGAGCGCCGGCGCACCGCAGCGCCTCGCCCAGGCCCATGCCCTGCCACGTCACCCCTTCCAGGCCGCGCGCCGCCCACGTTGTCGGCACGGCCAGGGCGAGTTGCTGCGCCCAGCGCGGCAGCAGGAACGCCGGCAGCCACAGCCCGCCCAGCAACGAGAGCGTCAGGATCATCAGGATCGCGACGCTGCGCGCTCGCGCCTCGTTGCCGCCCAACCCCGCCACCAGCAGCCCCGTCGCCGCGGAGAGCAGCGCCGCCGCGAGGACCACGGCCACCAGCCCCAGTGCCGAGCCGTTCAGCGTCACGCCGAAGACGACGGCCCCGAAGCCGAGCGTGAGGCCGATCTGCGCCAGGGCGATGAGGGCGGTCGCCAGCGCCTTGCCGGCCAGGAGCGTCAGGCGCGTCACCGGCGCGGCCCGCAGCCGGCGCCAGATGCCCAGGCGTCGCTCGCGCAGGAACAGCAGCCCGCTGTCCATGCCCCAGAACAGGACGTACTGAAGCGCCATGCCGCAGAAGCTGTGGCTGTAGGCGTTGGCCGACAGGGCCCCGCCCGCAGCCACCGGCTCGCGCTCCACGGTGAATGGCCGCTCGGCGGTCAGGTGCGGATTCACCTTCCGCAGTGGGGCGAGCATCTGCTCGGCCGCCTCGCGCACCACGACCTCCGTGAGGACGCCCTCGGCCCAGCGGCCCTCGACGGCGCTGCCGGGGTGATACAGCAGCCGGACTTTGGGCGGGACCGACCCGGGCGGGCGCGACAGGCTGGCGATGCGATCAAAGCCGGCCGGCAGCACGACGACGATCTGGGCGGAGCGGTCGGCAAGGCGGTGCAGCGCCGAGGCCTGATCGGCGGAGGCAGCCTCCAACTTCTCGCTGGCGATCAGGCCCGCGACGACCCGCCGCGCGAGGGGGCTGTCGTCCTCGGCCACGACGAGCACGGGCGGGCGCAGGTCGGCGTCGGGGCGGTGAAAGATCAGCCCGAAGGCCGAGGCGAGCAGAATCGGCACACCGAAGCACAGCGCGACGCCGCGCCGGTCGGCGAGGAACAGTTTGAGGTCTTTGCGGGCCAGCTCCCACGCGAGGCGCGGCTGAATCATGCTTCGCACCCGCTCCTTCCCGTCAGGGCGCGAAAGACGCGCTCCAACCCCGCTGTTGCCTCGGCCGGGCCCCAGGGCCCTTCGTCCGCGAAGTCGGCACAGAGCTCGCCGGGCGTGCCGAGGGCGAGGAGCCGGCCTCGGTCCACGATGGCGACGCGGTCGCAGAGTTGTTCGGCCTCTTCGAGGTGGTGCGTGGTGAACACCAGCGCGCGGCCCTGGTCGCGCAGGGCGCGCAGGCTGTCGAAGATGGCGGCGCGCGACTGCACGTCGAGCCCCACGGTCGGTTCGTCGAGCAGCAACAGGGCAGGCTCGTGGAGGAGCGCACAGGCGAGGTTCAGCCGGCGCTGCATCCCCCCCGAAAGCGTGCGGGCCCGCTGGCGCGCTTGCTCCGCCAGGTACACGAAGCGGAGGGCATCGACCACGTGCGCGCGAAGCTCGCGCCCTCGGAGGCCGTAGAGCCGGCCGAAGAAGAGGAGGTTGTCCTCGACGGTGAGTTCCTCGAACAGGGCGAGCTCTTGCGGGACGAGCCCGACGTTGCGCCGATAGGCGAGGGGATCGTCGCGCTCGTGGCGGCCGGCGACGGCGATCGTCCCCGTCGCGGGGGTGAGGGCGCCGGCGATGGCGGAGAGTGTCGAGGACTTCCCGGAGCCGTTGGGGCCGAGCAAGCCGAAGACTTCCCCGGCCTTGACCTCGAGGCAGAGGGCGTCCACCGCCACGAAGTCGCCGTAGCGGATCGTCACGTCCTGAACGGAAAGGACCACGTTCGCCATGATGGGACTTCCCTCGGGCAGGGCGGTTCACGCTGAGGAATAGCCGGACGGGGAAGACGCCGCAAGATCAATCGGCGAGCGCGCGGCGCGGTTTGCGCCGCGTGGGCGGACCGGGGGGGGGGTTGGCCGCCTTGGCGGGGTTTTCTGCAAATAATTTTTTACCCCGGGAGAATGGCCGCTGGCGGCCCTGCCGCCCAAATGCCCGGCCGCGGGCGGGCCCGCCCCCGGTCGAGGAGCGTCCGCGCCCAGTGCCGGTCAAAGG
>JBBSEZ010000281.1:0-13149 GCA_038239195.1 Gemmatales bacterium | reverse complement strand
GGCGGGGGGGGGGGGGGGGGGGGCGGGTTCCCGGGCCCCCCACGCCAACCTCGCGCGGGGTGGCCCCCAAAGACTCAGCCCACCCTACGTGTTTGTCTCTCCCGTCCCGGGCCCCCGACATTGAAGGGAGAGGCACTTCCACACGTACTTCGCCAGCATGTCTGTTTCCAGATTAACAGGCGAGCCGATGCCTTTGAAGCCCAGGGTTGTGTGTTTGAGGGTGTGAGGGATCAGCATCACGCTGAAACGGTCCTCCTCGGAGCCCACGACAGTGAGGCTGACGCCGTCGACGGCCACCGAGCCCTTGGGGACGAGCTGCGCAGCCAGTTCCGCCGCACAGGCGAACCACGTCGTCACCCATTCTCCGCCTTCGCCCGGCTGGGAGATGCGATCGGCGATCTGGCCGACGCCGTCCACGTGCCCCTGAACGAGATGGCCCCCCAGGCGGTCGCTCAGGCGCAGGGAGCGCTCGAGGTTGACGCGCTCGCCGACTTGCAGCGCGCCCAGATTGGTGCGGCGGAGCGTTTCGGGGCCGACCTGGAAGGCAGCCGTTTGCTCGTCGTGGGCCACCACGGTCAGGCAGGCGCCGTTGATGGCCACGCTCTCGCCGAGGACGAGCTGGGCCGCGAGGACGGGGGCCGTGAGGGTGAGGCGGCAGCCCGCCCCGTCGAAGGCGAGTTGGCCAACCGTGCCGAGGGACTCGACAAGCCCGGTGAACATGCGGGGTCAATCCAGCCCGGGGCTATGCGCGGGCACCGGCTGGCGGCGGGCCTGCTGGAGGAGGTAGCGCAGCGGGGGCGTCAGGGCGTAGAGCCAGAACATCAGGAAGAACGCGATCTCGGGGGCCAGGGCGACGACGGCCAGGACCAGCAGGGCCTGGACAACAAACTGGAACTGCTTGCGGCCGCGGAGCAGGGCGCGCGTGAAGTGTGGATAGGGAAGGCGCGACACCATCAACAGCGCGAGAGCGAGGGCCCCGAGAGGCGCCCAGACCTTGACGAACCCGTGGATGCGGGCCTCGTCGAAGCCGAACCATTCCGAGGGCCAGGCGGAGCGCAGCACGACGACCGACGCCAGGCAGCCGGCGGCGGCCGGGGAGGGCAGGCCCTTGAAGCGCTTGTGGCTGGAGGGGTCGGGCGTGTTCTCGGTGTTGAAGCGAGCGAGGCGAAGGATGGTGCAGGCGAGGTAGAACGCGGAGATGACGGCAACGGTCTTGGCGACGTTGGGGTTGTGCGCCTGCCACTCCTGGCCGAGGCGGAGCAGGAGGAACGCGGGGGCGGCGCCGAAGCTGATGGCATCGCACAGGCTGTCGAGCTGCCCGCCGAACTCGCTGGCGGAGCGCGACAGGCGAGCGGCATAGCCGTCGAGGGCGTCGAAGACCATCGCGGCCAGGATCAGCCCGGCGCTCCAGAGGAACAGCGAGTTGACGTCGGCGCCTTGCATCTCGCCGTGGAGGGTGATCTTGCTGGCGTAGGCGATGGCGGCAAATCCGCAGATGCCATTGCCCAGGGTCAGCAGCGTCGGGAGGAAAGCGATTCGTTTCACGGGGGAGCCATCTCCTGGCTGTTGGGCGAGCGCACCTCTCTCACAACATCGTGAAATGATAAGGATAACGCGTAGGTCGTGTGTCCGCCAGGGGCAGGGCGAGAAAAAAGAGGAAGGAGTGAAGGTGGGAGCGTGGAGGATGGAAAAGGACGCTCAATCGTCCAGGTCCCAGACGGCCACGTCGCCATTCTGGCCGGCGACGGCGGCGGTCTGCCCATCGGGGGCGACGGCGAGACAGTGGTGGGCGTCGGTCCAGGTGGGAAAGTGGAAGCAGAACACCGATCGCCGCGTGGCGAGGTCCCAGGTGGCAACGGTCTGGTCGTCGCTGGCGCTGATGAGGGTGCGCCGGTCGCCGGAGACGGCCAGGGCGGTGATGCGGTTGCGGTGGGCGGCGAGCTTCCAGCGCGGGCTGAGGGAGGGAACGTCGAGGCAAACGATGGAGAAGCCGACGCCGGCCAGCAGGGTGTCGTCGTCGAGGAAGAGTAAGCAGTTGACCCGGCCGGGGGCGCTCCACCGGGCGATGGCCTGGCCGGTCGTCGTGTCGCCGACGACGAGCGTCCGGTCCCACGAGCCGGAGGCGATGAGCCGGCCACTGGGCGACAGTTCGATGGCAGGGAGGAAGGCGTCGTGTTGCCAGAGGGCCCGCCGGCGCGGCGGGGGGCCGAGCTCCCAGAGGAGGACGTAGCGGGGGTTGGACATGCCTACGCAGTAGGAGCCCGCCGCGAGGCGACGCTCTGGGTGGTAGGCGAGCTCCCAGACGGCCCAGGCGTTGCTCTCGGTCGGGACGCCTTCCAACGCGTTGCCGAGCACGGGGCCCCCCTCGGCCGGCGCGTGCGTGGCGAGGACGCAGTGCTCGGGAAAGCTCCAGAGTTGGAGCGCGCCGAAATCGCCGAGGACCGCCAACCGCTGCCCGTGAGGCATGAAGGCCAGGGACGCGACGCGCTCGACGTCGGTGATGCCCTGGAGGCGCAGCGGTTGCTCGCTCCGCGACGGCGAGGTACGAACGCCATCCTCGCCGGCCGACGCCAGCAGCGACGAATCCGGCGAATACGCGACGGCCTCGGCGATGCCCTGGTGTCGGTGAACGATGCGCACGGCACGGCCCTCGCGCGAAACGCCAGGCGAGGGGGCCCTCTGAGCGCATCGCACTTTAACTCGGGAGCAAATCTCGCACCGCATCGCGCTCCTCGAGCAATTCGGTGAGCGTGAGCTTGAATTTGTCCTGCCCGAACGCGTCGAGTTGCACGCCCTCGACGACGGAGTAACCGCCCTTGCCGTCGGTACGGCAGGGGTAGCCGAAGACCAGCCCGGCGGGCACCCCGTACTCGCCTTTGGACACGGTGGCCATGCTCACCCAGTCGTCGGCGGGGGTCGCCTTCACCAGCGATTTGACGTGGTCGAGGGCGCCGTTGCCGGCCGACATGGCCGAACTGAGCCCGCGGGCCTTGATGACGGCGGCGCCGCGCGTCTGCACGCCGGGCACGAACGTGCTTTCGAGCCAGGCGCGGTCGGCGATGACGGTGGGGGCCGGCTTTCCCGAGATGGTGGCGTTGGTGAAGTCGGGATACTGCGTGTTGCTGTGGTTGCCCCAGATGGTGACCTTCTTGACCTCCTCGACCGGGACGCCTGCCTTCTTGGCCAGGGCGGTGCGCGCGCGGTTGTGGTCGAGGCGCGTCATGGCGGTCCAGCGCTCGGCGGGAACGTCCCGGCCGTTGGAGTAGGCGACGAGGCAGTTGGTGTTGCAGGGGTTGCCGACGACGACGATGCGCACGTCCTTGGCGGCGTTGGCGGCGATGGCCTTGCCCTGGCCGACGAAGATCTTGCCGTTCATGCCGAGCAGGTCCTTGCGCTCCATGCCCTGCTTGCGGGGAAAGGCGCCGACGAGGAGCGCCCAGTTGGCGTCCTTGAAGGCGCGGTTGGGGTCGTCGGTCGAGACGATGCCGGCGAGCGTGGGGAAGGAGCAGTCGTCGAGCTCCATCGCCACGCCCTCGAGCGCGGGCAGCGCCGGCGCGATTTCGAGGAGTTGGAGGACGACCTTCTGGTTGGGGCCGAACACCTCGCCGGAGGCGATGCGGTTGATGAGGGAATAGGCGACCTGCCCGGCGGCGCCCGTCACGGCCACGCGAATGACGTTGTTCATGGTGTCCTCGGGATGGGGGTGGTCGCGCATCGGCCCTCGACGGATGCCGGGCCAACCATACGTTAGTCAGGGTAGCGACGGGCAAGGAGATCGGCCAACCGCCCACGGATTGCAGATCGCCGAAAGAGGGAGATGAAGGACATGGCTGGCGTGAAAGTCGGGATCAACGGTTTCGGTCGGATCGGGCGCCTGGTCTTCCGGGCCCTCGTCGAGCAGGGCCTGCTCGGCAAGCAACTCGACGTGGTGGCGGTCAACGACCTCGTCCCCGCCGATAACCTTGCCTATCTGCTGAAGTACGACACCGTGCAGGGCAAGTTCAACGGCAGCGTGAGCAGCGAGAAGTCGTCGTCCGCCGTGGAGGAGGACGACGTCCTCGACGTGAACGGGCACAAGATCAAGTGCCTCGCCGTCAAGGAAGGCCCCGCGGCCCTGCCGTGGAAGGCGCTCGGCGTCGAGTACGTGATCGAATCGACCGGCCTGTTCACCGAGGCCGAGAAGGCGAAGGGCCACCTCACGGCCGGCGCCAAGAAGGTGATCATCTCCGCCCCGGCCAAGGGCGAGGACATCACCGTGGTCATGGGCGTCAACCACGAGAAATACGAGCCCGGCAACCACTCCATCGTGTCCAACGCGAGCTGCACGACGAACTGTCTGGCCCCGTTAGTTCACGTCCTCCTCAAGGAGGGCTTCGGCATCGAAGAGGGCCTGATGACGACGATCCACAGTTACACGGCGACGCAGAAGACGGTCGATGGCCCCTCGCGCAAGGACTGGAAGGGCGGCCGGGCCGCGGCCGCCAACATCATCCCGTCGGGCACCGGCGCGGCGCGGGCGGTGGGCCTGGCGATCCCCGAGGTGAAGGGCAAGCTGACGGGCATGTCCTTCCGCGTGCCGACGCCGACGGTGTCGGTGGTGGACCTGACCGTGCGCACGGTGAAGGCGACGAGCTACAAGGAGATCTGCGCCGCCATGAAGAAGGCGAGCGAGACCTACCTGAAGGGCTATCTCGCCTACACGGGCGACGAGGTGGTGTCGTCGGACTTCATCCACGACGCGCATTCGAGCATCTTCGACGCCGGGTCGGGGCTGGAGCTGAACAACCGCTTCTTCAAGCTGGTGAGCTGGTACGACAACGAGTGGGGCTACTCCAACCGCTGCGTCGATCTGCTTCGCTACATGATCGGGCTTTAATACGGGAATGGTCGGAAGGTCGTGGAGAATCGAACCGCTGCGTCGATCTGCTGCGGTACATCATCGGACTTGCTTGAATGCGGCCACGCCTTCCGACCACCAAGACATAGTTTACGCGCCTCTGCCGACACTGCAAGAACAATGGCCCAGGGGCCCCAAGGGCCCAGCCCTATGAGGAACTGGCTCGCCCCGACTCGAAGAGATCCACATCCATGGCCAAGAAAACGCTCGCCGACCTGGGCGACGTCCGCGGCAAGCGCGTGCTGATCCGGGTCGATTTCAACGTGCCGCAGGACAAGGCCGGGAACATTACCAACGATCGGCGCATCCGTGCCGCCCTGCCGACGATCCGTGCGGTGCTCGACGCTGGGGCCTCGGCGATCGTCATGAGCCATCTCGGCCGGCCCAAGGGCGACCCCGCCAAGGACGCTCCCTACAAGATGGACCGCGTCGCCGAGCGCCTGGGCCAGCTCCTCGGCAAGCCCGTCCGCAAGGTCGATGAGGTGGTGGGGGCTGCCGCCAGCTCCGCCGCGGCGGCGCTCAAGCCGGGCGAGGTGCTGCTGCTGGAGAACCTGCGCTTCCACGTCGGCGAGCAGAAAGGCGACGCGGCTTTGGCCGGGCAGATTGCCGCCCTGGGCGACGTCTACGTCAACGACGCCTTCGGCACCTGCCACCGGACCGACGCCTCGATGCACGCCGTGCCCGCCGCGATGAAGGGCAAGCCGCGCGTCGTCGGCGCGCTGGTCGGCAAGGAGCTGCAAATCCTGGACTCGCTGCTCTCGGCCCCCGCGAGGCCGTTCGTCGGCATCCTCGGTGGGGCGAAGGTGTCGGACAAGGTCGGCTTCATCAAGGCGCTGCTCACGCGCGTTGACAAGGTCCTGATCGGCGGGGCGATGACCTATCTGTTCCTCAAGGCGCAGGGCCGCGGCGTCGGCGCGTCGTTCATGGAAAAGGAAGATCCCAAGAGCCCCAAGTCGCCGCTGGTCCTGGCGAAAGAACTGCTCGAGCTGGGCAAGGGCAAGATCGTCCTGCCGGTCGATCATCTGGTGGTCGATGCGGTGGACCGTCCGGAGACGGCGCGCGTGGTGGAGGGCGACGTCCCCGACGGCGCTGCGGGCGTGGACATTGGGCCGAAGACGATCGCGCTGTACGCCGAGACGATCGGGAAGGCAGCGACGGTGGTGTGGAACGGGCCGATGGGCAAGTTCGAGAACGAGCCGTACAGCAAGGGCACGCGGGCGGTCGCGGCGGCGCTGGCGGGCTCGTCGGGGGTGACGGTGGTGGGCGGCGGGGAGACGGCGGAGGCGGTGGAGGAGCTCGGGCTGGCGGAGAAGATGAAGCACGTCTCGACGGGCGGGGGGGCGTTTCTGGAGTATGTCGAGGGGACGCCGTTCAAGGCACTCACGGAGGTGGATGAGAGGTAGGCGGCGAGCCCGCCTTGGATAGATCGCACGGCGGGCTCGCGCCGCTCGCCTCACTCCGCCGGTATCGCCAGCACCGCCTGATTCAGCCTCGGCACGTTGTTCCCGCGCAGCACCACCATCTCGTTGCCCCGCAGCCCGCCCCGGACCTCCACCACCTTGCCGTCGTCGATGCCCCGGTCGATCTCGACCCGGCGCAGGGTGCCGCGCTGCTCCTCGTTGGCCCCGGCCGATTCTCCCTCCGTGGGCACGATGATGTAAACGTAGACCTTCCCCTCCCCCTCCTGCACCAGGGCCGAGGCGGGGACGGTGAGCTTGTTGCTGCGCTTCTCGACCAGCACCGAGGCCGTCCCGAACATCCCCGGCCGCAGATACCCCTTGAGGGGGCCATCGTCCTTGTTGTCCAGAAGGATCTCCGCGCGCATGGTGCGCGTCACCGGGTCGAGCGTCTGGGCCGTGCGCGTGATCGTGCCCTCGACTTCGCCGTCCTTGACCACCTCCGCCAGGGCCCCGATGCGCACCCACACGGGATCGCCCTTGCGATTGGGGTTCGGCCGGCGCTCGTCGTCGTTGATCAGCCCGACGTCGCGCTGCGGGATGTCGATCAGAACGCGCACCCGGTGGATCTGGTTGACCGTCAGGAGATTGGCGCCCGGGCCCTGGATGATGGCCCCTTTATCGACCCAGCGGCGGGAGATGACGCCGTCGAACGGCGCCTTGACCGTGGCGAAGCCGATCTGGGTCGCCAAGCGGTGGACCTCGGCCTCCGCCACCCGGACGCGGCGCTGGGCCACCTCGATGTCGGCCATGACGGATTGGACCCGCGCCTGCCGGGTCGCCACCTTCGCCAGGTTCGCCTCCTGCGCCGCCTCGGCCGCCGCCAACTGCCGATCGACCTCTTGCTGCCTTGCCACGTCCTGGGCGCCGCGCTTCACCAGGTCGGTGATGCGCGCCAGTTGCAACCTCTGAAAGGCGGCCTCGGCCTTGTAGCGCTTCTCCTCCTTCTGCGTCTCTTCGACCTCGCGCTCCGCCACGGCCAGGGCCTCCTTCGCCTGCGTCACCTGCTTCTTCACCTGCTCCCGCAGCGCCTCCTTGTGCGTCTTGTCCGCCTCCAGGTCCGGCACCTTCAGGCGCAGGAGCACCTCCCCTCCTTTCACCTTTCGCCCGATGTCCATGTCCAGGCCCAGTTCCTCCACCACCCCCGGCACCCGGGCGCTGAGGTCCACGCGCTGGAGCGCTTCCACCGTCGCCACCAGGTCGAGCCGCCGCTCCAACGGGCCGCGCACCGGGTAAACGTACTCCAGCCGCGGGAGCCGCTCCCCGCCCGTGCGTCGCGCCTTGTCGGCGCGCCCGCAACCGAGCCCCGCCAGGCCGATGAGAACGCCCAACGTCCAGATCGTTCGCATGTTGATCGCTCCCTCACGCTTGGTTGACCGGGGGCCTTCTGGTGAAGCGCGTTAGACGGCCGGGGCGTGCCCGCCCTCGCCTCTGGGGGCCGGCTCCTCGCTCGCCATGCCCTCCACGGGCTTGAGCATCAGGTAAAGCACGGGCACCACGAAGAGCGTCAGCAGGGTCGAGCCGACCAGCCCGCCGATGACCGCGCGAGCCAGGGGCAGGTTCATCTCGTCGCCCGGGCGGAGGTGGATCGCCATCGGCAGCAGCCCGAGGACCGTCGCGATCGTCGTCATCAAGATCGGCCGCAGGCGCACGCGCGCCGCGTTCAGGATCGCCCGGCGCGTGTCCACGCCCTCCGCCCGCTGGCGGTTCGCGAACTCGACCAGCAGCACCGAGTTGGACACCGACACGCCGACCATCATCAGCACGCCCATGCACGACTGGATGTTAAGCGACGTGTTCGTCGCCCACAGCGTCAGCGCCACGCCGATCAGCCCCAGGGGCGCCGCCACGATCATGATGAGCGGGTCGAGCCACGACGCGAACTGCGCCGCCATCACCAGGTAGACTAGCAGCACCGCCATCACCAGAGCGAACGCCATCTCTCGGAACGACTTCCGCATGCTCTTCACCTCGCCCCGCACCTCGACGCGCACCCCTCGCGGGAGCTCCAGGAGCTCGCCCGCCACCGCGTAGTCGGCCAGGAGCTTCGCGCGCTCGGCCTTGTTGGGTTTCTTCAAGTAGCGTGCCAGACGATCGACGAAAGCGGGGTCTTCGGCCAGGTGCTGTTGCTCCACCGGCAACTTCGAGAGCGCCCAGGTGAGCGGGAAGCGCTTGACCACGCCGTCGATCTCTCCCGAGACGCCGGCCAGGTCTCTGTCTTCGACGTTGACGAACAACTGGCTGACGCGGCTGGCGGCAAAGTGGTAGACCTCGACCGGCCCCTGGCCGCGCTCGATCCTCGCCACGTTCTCCAGCCGCGTCGTCGGCCGCCGCCCGGCGAAGCGCGGGCTCGGGCCGGCGTCCACCTCCGTCCGCATGGGGCCGGACGGCCGCTTCGCCTGGTCACTCTGGCCCGTGATCGGGATCTCCTCCAGCGTCTGGATGCTGTTGACGAGGTGCTCGGGGTACTGCACGCCGATGATGTAGGGGTTTCCCGTCTCCGGGTCGATCCAGAAGTTGGGGGCGAGCTGGGCGCTCGACATCAGGGCCGTGATGATGTTGCGCACCACGTCCATCTCCGTCAGCCCCGCCTGCGAGGCGCGGATGCGATCCACGACCACCTTCAACTGCGGCAGGTCGATCGACTGGGGCGAGTGGCTGTCCGTCACGCCGGGGACCTTGGTGATCTCCTGATAGAGGAGCCGGGCGATCTCGCGGCGCCGCTCGTGGTCGCGGCCGAAGACCTGGACCTGGATCGGCGCGACGGCGCCGGCGTTGAGGATGTTGCGGATCATGCCGCCCGTCTCGAAGAAGAAGTCGTTGCCCGGGTAGCGGCGCCGGAGGTGGTCGCGCACCACGGCCACGTACTCGATGGTGCTGGTGCGCCGGCCCGCGAAGCCCGAGCGGAGCTGGACCTGCAAGAACGCGGCGTGGGGCCCATTGTTCGGCGTGTAGACCGCCGACCAGCGCGACGAGAGCCCGGCGTTGACCAGCGTCAGCACCAGGTCTTCCTCCGGGATGAGCCCGGGGACGACGAACGTCTGGTTCGCGTGCCGCAGGGCCAGGGCGTCGCGCGCCGGCCGGTCCCGGTGGAGCTCCGCGACCTCGTCGATGAGCCCTTGCTCCTCGGGATTGGCCTCGCGCAGGCGCTCCAGCCGATCCTCTTCCCGCAGCCGGCGGCAGCGCGCAACCTCCTCGATGAACTGTCCGGAGGTCGCCACGTGGCCCCGCAACAGGTCCTCGATCTCGCCCATCTGCCTCTCGGTCTCCTCGACGCGCGGCCCGCCCGAGACGCGCATGTGGATGGTGAACATGCTGGAATCGACGTCGGGGAAGAGCTCCTGACCGGTGGAGCGAAAGGCCAAGAAGGCGGGGACGAGCAGCGCCGCGACGCCGGCCAGGACCACCACGCGCCAGCTCAGGGCGCGTTCCAGGGCCCTCTCGTAGACCTTGGTGACGCGCGCGAAGAAGCGCTCGAAGGCGGCCGACACGCGGGAGAGCAGCGCGATGGCGACCAGCACGCCGCTCGCCATCCCGAGCACGACGACCGCCTCCGCTACCCGCGGGAAGAAGCGGACAGCAGCGGCCGGGAGCCAGGTCACGGGGGGCGGCCCGATCTGGGCAAAGCCCCACGCGATCGCACAGCCGAAGCCGACCACGAGCGCGAGGGCCAGCAGCCAGGGCGGGAAGCGCTCCGCCGCAAGGCCGTGCGCCGATGCCCCGGGCCCGTCTCCCTTGCGCAGGTAGCTCGCGCACATCAGGGGCGACACCGTCCGCGAGACGACGTAGGAAGCCGCAAGGGCCAGGGCGACGCTGACGGCCAGGGGCGTGAAGAGGTACTTGCCCATCCCGCTCATGAAGACGAGGGGGGTGAAGACGATGCCGGTCACGACCGTGGCGATGAAGACGGGGACGGCGATCTCGGCGGCGCTGTCCAGCGCGGCCTGGAAAGGCGTCTTGCCCATCTGGAGGTGGCGGACCGTGTTCTCGACGTCTACCACGGAGTCGTCGATGACGCGGCCGAGCACCAGGGCCAGCCCCCCGAGCGTCATGATGTTGAGGGTCTCGCCGAGGAAGTACAGTCCGGCGAACGCGGCCAGCAGAGACAGCGGGATCGACAGCGACACGATCCAGGTCGAGCGCAGGCTGCCCAGGAAGAGGAGCACCACCAGCGAGGCCAGGACGCCGCCGAGGACGGCCTCCATGCGCAGGTGGGCCAGCGCGTCGCGCACGTACTCCGACTGGTCGAAGGCCACCTCGATCTCGACGTCCTCGGGGATGGTGCCTTTCTCCTTGAGCTGTTCGAGGAACGCCTCGACGTTGTCGATGACGGCAACGGCGCTGGCCCCGCTCTGGCGCAGCAGGGGCAGGTAGACGGCGGGATGGCCATCCACGCGCACGATGTTGGTGCGCCAGCGCGTGCCATCGACGATCTGGGCGACGTCTCCGAGACGGACGACCTTGCGGCCGTCGTTGTGGATGGGGATGTTCTCGAATTCCTCTTTGTTCTTGGCCATCGCGTTGGAGCGGACGTAGTAGTTCTGTTTCTTGATGCGGATCTCGCCGGTGGGGATGGCCTGGGATTGTTCGTTGACCTTGCGGGCCACGTCGAGCGGCGACATCTTGAGCGCTTCGAGGGTGCGCGGGTGGACGTAGATCTGCACCTGGCGGAAGGCCCCGCCGAAGACCGGGGCGGAGGCCAGCCCTTCGATGCCTACCAACTCGTCGCGGAGCTGGTGGTCGGCGAGGTCCAGGAGGAACTTGTCGTCGCGGCTGCGGCTGGAAATGACGAGGTTGCCGACAGGGATGGCGCTGGCGTCGTAGTTGAGGACCGTCGGCGGAAGCATGCCGGGAGGCAAGTTCTGCATCTCGCCGTTGACCAGGGCGATGACCTGGCTGGCGGCGACGTCGCCGTTGACGTGAGGGCGGAAGTGGACCTTGATGATGCTGATGCCCAGCAGAGAGCGGCTTTCGATGTGATCGAGGTGGTCGCAGCGGGTGAGCGAGCGCTCGAGGATGGCCGTCACCGTCTGCTCCATGTCCGGGGCGGGCATGCCGCGGTAGGAGGAGTAGACGACAACCACAGGGGCCTTGAGCGTGGGCAGGATGTCGGTCGGGGTGCGGCGGTAGCCCAACACGCCGAGCACCGCGACGAGGAGCATGCTGACCCAGACGGTGTAGGGGTTGCGCAAGGAGGCGTTGACCAACCACATTGGCGCAGGTCCTTTCGCTCAGGGGCCAGGTCTTCAACTGCTCGACGGCGCCGGACGGGCAGGGGAGCTCGTCTGCCAGCCGTCGCCGGACGGCCGCGCCGCCGGAGGCGCCTGCCCGGGCGGGAGCGGCGCCCGAGGGGGCCCGTCGGGGCTCGGGGCGGGAGGCTCGTCGGAGGTGCCGCGCGCCACGGGGGGCGCGACGGGCGCCGGGGGGGCTGGCCGACAGGGGGCGACCGGCATCAACCGGGGGTCGAGGATCGCTTCTCCGGGCATCCCCAGGGCGATGAGCAGGCGGAAGCGTGCCCGGTCGTAGTCGCTCAGGGCCACGCTATAGCTCTCCAACAGGTCGCTGAGCCGGCGCGTCGAGTCGAGTGCCTCGAGGGGGTAGCCTTCGCCGGAAAAGATGCGGAGGTAGGTGAGCCGGATAGAACGGTAGGCCGGCCCGTCGGGCCTGCCGTCGGCGTCGAAGATGCCTTGCCGGATGATCTGCACGCGCTCGCGGCTGCGCTGCACCTCTTCCAGCGCTTGCACGACCTGAGTCATGACGCGATCCTGGAGGAAAAACTGTCGAACGACGGCCTGTTCGTGCTGAATCCGCCGGTCGCGCTGCTCGTAGAAGTTGCCCAGCCCCATGTTGTCCAGGCGCCAGATAAGGCTGACGTCAAAGTCGGTTCGGGTGTCGAACCTGGCGATGACCCCTTCGTGCCCGATGATGGTGTTGGTGCCCGGAAGCGCTGCGGGCCCTCCCCCAAAACCTCCCCAATTGTAGTTGAGGACGGCGTTGGGGATCAAGGGCCGCCACTTGGCGGCCCGGTAGCGGACGAGGGCGGCCTCGATCAGGGCGCGGTTTTCGGCCAGTTCGGGGCGGTTCTGGAGTGCCTGGGCCACAAGGTCTTCGACCGGCAGGGCAAGCCAGTCCTCGCCGGGGAGGACGAGAGGGCCGCGGAAGTCCTCGGCGGGGAGGAGGAAATACTGCGGGGGCAGGTGGAGCAGCCGGGCCAGTTCGGCGGAGGCGGTGCGGAGCCCCTGCAAGATGCGGGCCCGCTCCTCCTGGAGGCGCACGATGTCCACCTCGACGCGCGCCAGGTCGGCCGGGAGCCCTTTGCCGAGCTCGACGAAGTCTCGGATCAGGTGGACCAGGCCGCGCGTGTTGCCGCGGATCTCCCGCTTCTCGGTGGAGCTGAGGAAATCGAGCGCCTCGTCCACGCGGGCCAGGCGGCGGCGGTACTGGAGCACCACGACATAGGTATCGGCGACCCGCAGGAGCGTGTCGTTGATGACCCGGCGCTGGCCGAACCGCGCGGCCGCCAGCAGGCGCTGGGCCTCGGCGGGGCCGAAGAAGACGTTGGTGAAGCCGACGGTGAGCGAGGGCCCGCCGCCGACGAAGAGCGAGTCGCGGTTGACCGTGATAACGTTGCCCTCGGTGCGCTGGATCTGGCCGAAGTGGTTGACGTAGGTGCTGCCGACGTTGAGGTTGGGGAGGATTTGCACGGCGGCGCGGAGCTGGGCGACGCGGGCGCGCTCGATGGCGAGGCGGGCCTGAACGATGTCGAGGTTGGCCAGGCTGGCCACGCGGAGCACG
>JBBSEZ010000280.1:0-13190 GCA_038239195.1 Gemmatales bacterium | reverse complement strand
GATGACTCACGCCGGTACGTGTCGGCATTGCCAGCGCTGCTCCTACGTGTCTTGGAATTGGTAGGGCTGTCATCAACTCTCTATACTGGGTTGGCGCCCAATACTGGATAGTCCCCGAACCGTTACACGAAAGATGAGGTCAGGGTTTGGTGATAAAGAAGTTCAAGCGGGCTGCTCCGAATCAGGAATGCATCCTCACCGCGTTTCAGGAACTCATGTGGCCGAAGCGGATGGATGACCCGCTACCAAACGAATCGAAGGTGGATGGCCAAGAGCGGTTGCGCGAAACGGTAAAAAGCTTGAACCGTGGCCAGAAGGTTCCAACCCTTCATTTCCGCGCCGAAGCGGACGGCCGAGGATTACTGTGGACGGCGCTGTAGCAGGTTTCCCTTTTCCCCCTACTGCCTCGCATTGTCCTACATCTCCTCTCATCTCCCCGTACCACCCCTTGCGGGGGGGCCCTCAGACGAGTAAACTGCGGTAGTTCGAGAGTTACTGCGTCCCGGGTTTCTAAAGACAGCGCGCAATGCTCGCGGATCAGCCCACAGGCTTCCTCAGAGCGGGACATGGCGGCTACCACAATCTGCACCACATCAACGTGGCCGACGGAACTGCGCGCGCCGACACGGGGGCGACGCTGATTGCCAGCGAGCGCAAGCGGTACGGCTACGTGACGGTATCTGTGGATCACAAGAAGATCTCGGGGTCGATGACTGCGGTCGGCAAGGAGGACGGAAACGTCGAAGCCGACGCGGACACGTTCGAGTACTCCAGCGAGGCGCTGTTCCTCCCCGATGGAGAAGTTGTTTCGCTTTAGACGAGTCGCAACAGAGAGGGGAGTCAGACAAGGCACGCCTAACCTACGGGTGCCGATGAACGGGTTGGCTTCCTCTCTTTCCCGTTCAGTCCGGTCGGAGGGGAGCCCGCATCATTGTCGTCAGCAACAAGAAATGAGTCCTGCCATGTCGAACAGCACGAACCAGTCCCGTCGCGACCTCTTGGTCACCATCGCAGCGGTAGGGTTGGCTGCTGCCGCGCCCTCGAGCGTCGATGGAGCGGCGACCAATGACAGCGCTGGCGACCTCTCCAGGCGCCGCAAAATCGCAAAGCGCCTCCGCGTCAACTTGGCCCAGTACTATTCCAGTCGGCCCTTGCGCTCCCACCCGACGAACGGCGACGAAGACGACATCAAATTCAAAGGCCGGCCGACTTACATCGCCAACTACTCCAAAGGGTTACCGCACAACGAGTTCGGCGAGGTTGACTTTGCCGCCTACAAAACCCTCCTGGCTGCCCTGGAGAGCGGCGACCCGGACCGCTTTGAGCAAATCGTCCTGGGGGCGTTGGCCGCGACAGAGAAGCGGGGCAACCGGCTGGTTCGGTCCGCGGCGCTGCGTGGCCCGGGCAAGCGCTTTTACCGGGCGCACTCCGAGCGGGCACTGGTGAGCGCCAATTCCCAGCAGATGCGGCTCGTGAATCCGCAGGCCGGGTTGGCCTTCGACCTGGAAGGCCCCGATAGCCACGAGTTGGTCATCCCGCCGGCCCCGTCGTTCCGCAGCAAGGAAATTATCGGCGAAATGGCTGAGAGCTACTGGATGGCTCTCGCTCGGGATGTCCCCTTTATCCA
This sequence comes from Gemmatales bacterium, assembly GCA_038239195.1. Classification (GTDB taxonomy): domain Bacteria; phylum Planctomycetota; class Planctomycetia; order Gemmatales; family Gemmataceae; genus JBBSEZ01. The sequence goes on along the minus strand of JBBSEZ010000280.1, from coordinate 11,563 downwards.
GTACAGCACGAACAAGCTACAGATCGCCCCAGCCGTGAAGGACCTCTCGGCGTACACCGCGTTCAAAGGACCGAAGACAGGCGGTCAGGTGACCCCGGACACTGTGTTCCGCGGGGCTACCCCCGGCGACCTCACCGGGCCCTTCGTCTCCCAGTTCCTCCTCCAGGCGATTCCCTTCGGGGCTTACCGCCTTCCCCAGCAAGTCGTGTACGGCTTCAAAGACGACCCGGTCTTCATGCACACCGCGGCGGACTGGCTCGCCCGGCAAAACGGAAAAGACCCCAATAAAAACCCCGAGTCCGTTCCCGCCCCCAAGTTCATCTACCGTGGCCGAGACCTGGCCAATTTCGTCCACATCGACGAACTTTTCCAGGCGTATTTGAACGCCGCGCTCCTCCTCGGCGCCCCCCCCGGGCGAGGCGGGCTCGGTGCACCGCACGGAGAGGGCAATCCCTACGATGGCTACGTGTTCGATCTCGCGACCCGGAAGCCTTCGCATCGCGTTTCGACGCAGTTGGGTTTCGGCACGCTCGGCGAGCCGAACATCAAGAGCATAGTGGCCGAGGTCGCCACCCGGGCCCTGAAAGCCGTGTGGTATCAGAAGTGGTTTGTCCATCGCCGACTGCGTCCCGAGGTCTTCGCAGGCCGGATTCACTTCCACAAAAAGCGCGGCTACCCCTTCGACAGGGACGAATTCGCGAAACTCGGTACGGTCCTGGACGCGGTTGAGAAGTATAACAAGGCGAAAAAGGGCAGCGGCCTGTTCCTTCCGATGGCCTTTCCTGAGGGCAGCCCTCTGCACCCCTCTTACGGCGCGGGCCATGCCACCGTCGCGGGCGCCTGCACAACCCTGCTCAAGGCGTTCTACTATGAGGACATCTCATTCCTCGACCTGGAGGCCCCCGTCGTCGTGGCCAGCGAGGACGGATGCAAGTTGATGAACCTCAAAGAAAAGGATTACGGGCCGTACAAGTACAGAGACCTTGCTCCGACCCTGACGGTGGGCGGAGAACTGAACAAGCTGGCAAGCAACATCAGCCTGGGGCGGAACTTCGCGGGCGTGCATTGGCGTGCGGACCACACCGAATCGCTCAAGTTGGGAGAGCAGGTGGCCCTTCAAATGCTTCGCGAGACGGTGCTGACGTACAACGAGCACGTTCGCTTCACGATCACGAAGTTCGACGGCAATAAATTCATCCTCGACAACTCGTGATCTGGCGCGAGGCGTGACACCGTCGGTCTTCCGGCACGCCCATTCGGCATCCCTCGGAGCGGCGCTCACGCTAGCCAACCCGGTGGCGAAGGGCTCGTGGCCTCCGCCACGATTCATCCTGAAGGAGGAGTTGTATGGCTCGAAGCATCCTTTTCGCCGTCCTGTGTGTGCTGGGCCTCCTGCCTAGCGTGGCACTTGCCGCCACCCACGAAGTGGTGGGGAAGTCACAGGGCGGAAAGACGTGGTGGGAGTACAAGGGAATGAAATCTACCCCGGGAGACGCCGGGAAGCCGGAGGGGCGCCTGAAGGTCCCTGTCCTCATCGGAGACATCGTGCTTTTCAAGGTGGCCAGCGGGAAGCACGGCGTCATCTTCGAGAACGCCGTGCCCGAGATGAAGAGCAAAGTCTGGGAGATCACCGCGGGCGCCGACAAGTTGACCGAAAAGAGATTCAAGGGGCTCACGGATAACGCGCTGGGGACGAAGCCCCAAGCGAAGGGAGACATCCTCAGCATCAAGGTCAACGACCTGAAGGCCGGAGAGAAAAACGGCATTCTCTTCGGCTGTAACCCCCATTCCGTCGGCGGGGGGAAGGTAGACATGCTCGGAGTCATCGTGCTCACCGCGAGAAAACGGAAATGAGTCCGCACGGCAAAGGTGAACGGGGCGCCCTCGCGAGGGCGCCTCTCGGCCCGGTCACCCTCGCATTTCGCCAGTCCTCGGCGATTCGAGTGGTGCCGGCGGCGCAGCTACGAACTCGGAGAAAAGTTGCCCTTCCTCGGCCCTCCCGGAGGGGATAATGCGGTACGGAAAACTTCGCGACATCCGCTGGATCAAGACTCCCGAAATCCTCGCCGCTGCGACAGATAGCCCGGCGGACCTCCTGAATGGCGAGGCCGCCAGGTGGGGAGTTCCTGTGGCAGCACATGCGATGTCCGCGCGTGCCGAGGCCGTCCTCCTGCTTCAGGCGGCCGCGGAGGTCGAACACATCCTGGCAGTCCAGTACCTTTACGCGGCCTACTCCCTCGAGACCGACAAAACGAAGTTTCGTGGGCCCAAGCCCCCCGCGAACGCCGAGGATCTTGTGAACGGCGCCGGCGCAAGCGACGGGTGGCGAGAGACAATCCTCGAGATCGCCCGCGAGGAGATGGGCCACCTCGTAACGGTGCAAAACCTACTCCGCCTCGTCGGCGGAAAACCACACCTGGATCGAGAACACTGCCCGGGGGCGCAGCACGCCTTTGACCCCTTCCCCCTCAAGTTAGAGCCCATCACGCGTGCGGCGCTCGCGAAGTATGTCACGGCCGAGATGCCAGCACTCAGCGATGCGGACCTCACCAAGGAACTGAGGGAGATCAGGGAGGAAGCAAACGCGGCTGCGGGCGTGTCGGTCAGTCACGTCGGGCTCCTGTATGCGCGCCTCTACTTCCTGTTCCAAGAGACCGACAAGCCGCAAGGGCCGTGGCGGATTGACCCTACTCCGTGGCCAAAGATCCACCTCAGTTCAGGGGACTTCGTGCCTGCCGCGGAACTCAAAGGGTATCTGGCCGATGCGGGCGAATGGCGGGCGACCGGCTTCCCTCAGGTGATGGCAACTCCCGTCTCGGAGCGGCCCGGGGCGCTCGAAGCGATTTATGATATCGCTCGACAGGGAGAAGGTCCGGCCGCCATGAAGGACTCGCACTACGAGCGGTTCTTGGGCGCCTACCGGGAGTTTAGGAGGTATGCCGACCCGTCGAAGTGGGTGCCAGCGCGGGACGTGGCCACCAACCCCAACACCTCCACCGTCGCCTTCTCCGACTCTTCCCTTGAGCAAAGCCGGATTCGCGACAAGACGACCTTGCTCGTGGCTCGCCTCTGTAATCTGCGCTACCGGATGCTGCTGACGTACATCGGCCATGCCCTCGCTCTGCGCGCGGAGCCGCAAAACCCGACGTTCGCCACCAGGGCGGACCTGGCGGAATGGGCCGTACGAACCGAAATGAAAGTCGGCGTGAGCGGGCTGGCAAACCAGTTGACACAACTCCCAGTCGCCCGATCTCCTGGGAGTGGCGGCGGGGCCCCGAATGCTGGCCCTCCGTTCGAGCTCCCGGATGGGCCTTTGCTCCCCGGCAAGGAGAAGAAGCGCTGGGGCCGCCATCTGAAACTGATCGCGGAGTCGAAGCGTCTTATGGCACAAATCCGAAAGGCTGAGGCGCCAAAGGACATCTTGGACATCCTTGTCGATCTGGAGACCGCCGACAACGCCGCAGCACCAAAGATCAAGGCCGCCCTAGATAAGGCCGCTAGTTCGGTCTAGGTCGCATCTGAGGTCGATTTGCTGTTTACAAGCACGCACTCCGCTCCCAACTCCTCGCCCCCCTGCCCCGGTCGCCTTGAGGCGATGCCGGCAAACCAACCCATGTTCAGGCGCTCGGGTTCACCAGCGCTCGTCTTCTCCTGACCAAGAGGTGCAGCCATGTTCCAGTCCACGCGTCGCTGGTCGATCGTGGTCGTCGCCACCATCTGCTTCTCGATGTTGCTCGGCAAGATCGCCCACGCCCAGCAGGTGCGCCACGATGCCCGCTCCCCGGAAGGGAAGAAAATGCTGAAGATCTACGCCAAAGCGGTGGCGAAAATGAAGGCAACCAAGGATGGCGATCCCAGGAGCTGGGCGTTCCAGTGGTACACCCACTCGGTCAAAGGTTCGACCAACAAGGCGGCCGCGATCACCGCCATCTACGGCCCTCTCCCGAGCGCCTTCAAGAGCCTGGCCCAGGAAATGTGGGAAACCTGCCAGGCCCACCATGCAGGCGACGACGAGAACAACTTCCTTGTCTGGCATCGGATGTACGTCTATTATTTTGAGGAGATCATCCGCGACGTGAGCGGCGAGAAAACCTTCACCCTCCCGTACTGGAATTACTCGGCGGCGGGCGCGGTCCACGGCGTGATTCCGCCGGAGTTCACCAAGAAGCTGGACCCCCTCTACAAGTCGCTCTATGTCGAGAATCGCAACCCCGGCGTCAATGCGGGCCAACCTATCGACAAATCGTCCCCCGGCGCGCTCAACCTCGACTCGCTCAAGGAGTGCTTTTACGAGCCAAGCAGCGGCCATCAAGGATTCAACATGAAGCTCGACTTCGGCCTGCACGGCAACGTGCATGTCCTGGTTGGCGACGGGAAGAACATGGGCAGTGTGCCGTGGGCTGCGGGCGACCCGATCTTCATGCTGCACCACTGCAACATCGACCGCCTTTGGGCCTCTTGGAACAAGGCCGGCCGCACCAATCCGGCGCTCAGCGGACAGTTCACATTTGCCGAGAAGAAGAAAAAGGTCGTCGCCAAAGTCGCGGACTGGATGGCCCCGGAAACCGAGAAGCACGGTTACTGCTATGACAAACTCGAGCCGGTCCCGAAGTGTTTGACGACCAGGGCCGTCCATCTTGCCGCCATCCGGAAACAACTGAGGGTCGCAGCCGTGAAAGCCAAAGAGGTTAAACTGGGGGCAGGGCTCGCGCCCACGAAGGTGACGATCGAGCCGCTAGCCGTCAAGAAAGGAGCTAAACGGCTGGCGTTCCACGAACGGGTGAAGACACTGCCGGCGGACAAGCACCTCTTGCTCATCCTGAAGAACCTGCGCGCAGACGCCCAGCCGGGCGTTCTGTACAACCTCTATCTCGAACTGCCCGAAGGCGCGACGGGGGAGAAAGCAACTCCTCATTTCATCGGCGCAATCAACTTCTTCCACGCCGTCCACCACGACGCCCCCGGGCATAAGAAAATGGTGCAGAAAGGCCCTGAGCGGTTCTATCAATTCGACATCACGAACCTTGCCAAGGCGCTGCACGCCAAGACTCTGCTGACCGGCAGCCCGACGATCATGATCGCGCCCGCCGGCCAGCCCGCGGAGACAGCCAACCCGGTGATCGGCGAGATCAGCATCATCGAGCAGTGATCGCTTCCACCTGCGGTGTTATTACCCCGGCATGTAAGATCCTCATTCAGATCGCCCCTATTTCACGGCTTAGAACGCCAGTTCGGCCGAGAATCTGATATGCCGGGGTAATAAACGAGGGCGTCAGCCGCCCTTCATGCGCTCGATGAGGATGCGCGCCGTCTCCGGCCGCATCACCCGCGGGTCCGGCAACTGCCCCGCGCGCAACTTCTCGCGCAGCTCGCGGCCGCTGATCGACACCTGCTTGTAGCCCTTGGGGGCACACTCATCGACGAGGCCGACGCGCCCCAGCTCCTCGTAGAATGCGGCAAAACCGACCTTCACCGGCTGAATTTGCAGCTCGCCCTTGAGCTCGTCGAACTTGCGCTGCGCGGCGAGGCCGTCCCAGATGTCCTTGCCGTCCTCGTAAGGGGCGTCGGCGTGCTTGCGGCCGATGACGATGTCGGTGAAGCCGAAGTTCTGCCGGTAGATGGCGTGCATGATCGCCTCCTTCGGCCCGGCGTAGAACATCTTGATGTCCAGCCCGAGCAGCAGGATGCGGTCGCTGATGTCGCAGCCGGCCTTCTGCCACAGCGCTTCGTCCTTGTCGCCCTCCCCAAGGGCCTTGGCCTCGACGAGGGCCTTGTAGGTGCGCATGCGCGTGACCGCATCGACGTCGTCGCCCTTGGTCTCGCCGATCAGCGGGTTGAGCACCGCCCCCGCGATGTGGCCCGCCCGCGTCAGCCGCTCCAGTCCCGCCACCAGGGCGTACTCGTGGGCGCGGTGCAGCGGGTTGCGCGTCTGGAACGCCACCACCCGCTTCCAGCCCTTCTCGCGGAACAGCGCGCGCGTCTCCCGCGGCGACAACACGAACGAGCCGTATTCGGGGTTTTTCGGCTGGGGCAGGACGCGCACCTCTCCGCCGACGAGGTGCGTGCTGGGGTCTTTCTCCACCATGCGCCCGCCGGGGTGGTCGAAGCGCTCCGTCCCATAGACGCTGCGCACGTAGCGGGGCTTGTCCCACAGGTAGACGTCGCGCACGTCGAGCGAGCCCACGACCTCGTTCTTCTCGTTGACCAGCGCCACCGTCTGCCCGGCCTTCAGCGTTGGCGCCAGTTCCGCGGCCACGGGGAACGCCAGCGGGATGGTCCAGGCGTATTTCTTTCCGCCGCGAACGATGACTTCCTCGTCGAGGACGCGGTCGAACGTCTCGCGATCCATCGGCCCGGTGAGCGGGCTGAGCCCGCCATCGCCCAGCCGGTAGAGCGTGGACAGGTCGGCGTCGCTGACGGGCACGCGCGGCAATCCCCCCGCGCGGGCCCGGAAGTCGGCCACTTCGGCGGCCGGAACATTGCGGTTGACGGGCTCGGACACGCCGCCGTGCGGCGGGACCAGATCGGCCATTGGTCTTGCTCCTCAGATCTGATAAATCAGGGCGTCCTTCACTTGCGTTCGACGCAGCAACTCCGCGAGAGTCAGCCGCTCCAACATGCGTTGCTCCTCCGCCTGGATCTCGCGCCACACGCCGAGCAGGGCCTCGGCGACGGGGGAGGGCGCGACGTGGCTGTTCCCCCGCTGCGGCGACGCTTTCCGGGTCGCGTCGAGAGCGGAGGTCGGCGCCCGCGTTTGATCGTCGATGGCGTTGATGATCGAGGCCAGCGAGATCGCCTCGGGCGAGCGCGCGAGTTGATACCCGCCCGCCGCGCCGCGCACGCTGCCGACCAGGCCCGAGGTCTTGAGCTGGAGCAGGATCTGCACGAGGAAGCGGAGGGGGACGCCGGTGGCGTCGGCGATCGACTTGATGCGCACGGGCTGCGGCCCCTGCGCGCTGGCGGCCAACTGCAACATCGCCACACACGCATACTCGGCCTTCGCGGAGACCCTCATGCCCACCCCCCGCGCACCGAAACGGCATCAGATACCGCCGCCGTCGCGAACCTCGATGACGTGCAGCCCACACTCCTTCTTGCCCGTCCCGGCCCAGCGCCCGGCGCGCTCGTCGGCCCCCTCGCCCACCGCCGCCGTGCAGGGCCAGCAGCCGATGCTCGGGTAGCCCTTGTCGTGGAGCGGGTTGTAGGGCACGTCGTGACGCAGCACAAACTCCCAGACGTCCGTCCGCGTCCAGCTCAACAGGGGGCTCACCTTCACCAGCTCGAACTTGGCGTCCCACTGCACCACCCGGGTCGCCGCCCGGTGCGCCGTCTGGTCGCCCCGAATCCCACTGAGCCAGGCTTCGTAGCCCACCAACGCGTTGCGCAGCGGGACGATCTTGCGGTCGTAGCAGCACTGGTCCGGCCGATGCAGGTAGAGCGGGCCGCCGTGCTCCGCCTCGTACTCGCGTACCGTCTGTTCCGCCCGGACGTATTCGACCTCGATCCCGTAGCGCTCCTTGATCCGCTCGCGCAGTTCCAGCGTCTCGGGGAACTGATAGCCCGTTTCCAGGTTCAGGACGCGCACGCCCGGCTCGATCTCCGCCAGCATGTGCAGGATGCAACACCCCTCCGCCCCGAACGCGGTCGCCATCGTCAACCGCGGATGATATCGCTTCACCGCCCAGCGCAACACCTCCTGCGGCGTCGCGTCTTTCAGAGCGGCACTCGCCTCCTCGATCTCGCCCGTCGGCACCTCGATGGCCATCGCGCTCCTCGCTCGCTTGGGGAAGGGGGCCCTCCTGCCTTCGCCCCCCGCGAAGTATCTTTATCAGCATTATAAAGATTTCGTCAAGAGAGGTGGGAAGGATGAGGGAAACCGGCTGTCAGGCTTGCGGAAGCGAGTGGGTGGGGGGTATCCTCTGCGGGAGAGGGGTTGGGCAACAACTTGACGCGACGGCGGTGAAGACATGGACAAAGATCAGGTGGCGGCCATCCTGGCGGAGATCGGCACGTTGCTCGAGCTGGAAGGCGAGAGCCCGTTCCGCATCAACGCCTACCACAACGGCGCCCGGGCGATCAAGCAACTCGAGGAAGACCTCGGCGAGCTGGTGCGCGGCGGGAGGCTGACCTCGGTCCCCGGCATCGGCGACACGCTGCGGGACAAGATCACGACGCTGGTGACGACCGGCGCGCTGCCGTTCTACGACGACCTGCGCAAGAAGGTGCCCGAGGGGCTCCTGAAGATGATGCGCATCCAGGGCCTGGGGCCGAAGAAGATCAAGGCGATCCACGAGCAACTCGGCATCGAAAGCCTGGAGAAGCTCAAGGAGGCGTGCGAGGACGGCCGGGTGGCGAAGTTGCGCGGCTTCGGGGCCAAGACGCAGCAGAACATCCTCGAGGGCATCCAGTTCCTGAGCGAAATGGGCGATCGGGTGCGCATCGACCAGGCGATGTTGCTCGCCCACGGGCTGATGGAAGGGCTGCGCTCGGCGCCGGGCGTAGTGCGGATGGAGTTGTGCGGCAGCCTGCGCCGGCGGCGCGAGACGATCAAGGACATTGACCTTCTCGTCAGCGCCGAAGACCCGATGCCGATCATGGACCGCTTCGTGACGCTGCCGGGCGTGATGCAGGTGACGGGGCACGGGGCGACGAAGTCGAGCGTGGTGGTCAGCACGGTGACGGCGAGCGGGCACCGGCTGACGCTGGCCGCCGACCTGCGCGTGGTCCGCGACGAGCAATTCCCCTTTGCGCTACACCACTTCACCGGCAGCAAGGAGCACAACGTCGCCATGCGGACGCGCGCCCAGGCCCGTGGGATCAAGATGAACGAGTACGAACTGGCCGGGCCCGACGGCCCCATCGCGTGCAAGGATGAGGCCGAGTTGTTCGGCGCCCTCGGGCTGGCCTACGTCCCCCCCGAGATGCGCGAGAACACCGGGGAGATCGAGGCGGCCGAGAACGACGAGGTGCCTCCTCTCGTCGAGGCGGAAGACGTCGCGGGCGTGTTCCACAACCATACTGTCTACAGCGATGGTCACAACACCGTGGAGGAGATGGCGCAGGCGGCCAAGGCGCTCGGCTTCAAGTACCTCGGCATCGGCGATCACTCGCAGTCGCTGACCGTGGCCAACGGGCTGACCCCCGAGCGGGTGCGCGCCCAGCACGAGGAGATCGACGCGCTCAACAAGCGCCTCAAGGGCCTGCGCATCTTCAAGGGCACCGAGTGCGACATCCTCGCCGACGGCTCGCTCGACTTCGACGACGAGCTGCTCGCGACGTTCGACTACGTGGTCGCCAGCGTTCACAGTTTCTTCAACCAGCCGCGCGAGCAGATGACGGAGCGCATCGTCCGGGCCATCCGCAACCCGCACGTGACGATGTTGGGGCACGCCACCGGCCGATTGCTCCTGCGCCGCGAGGGCTATGCGGTGGACCTCGACGCGGTGCTGAGGGCGGCCGCGGAACGGGGCACGATGATCGAGATCAACGCCGACCCGCACCGGCTGGACCTCGACTGGGCCCACTGCAAGCGGGCCAAGGCGCTGGGGGTGAAGTTGGTCATCAACCCCGACGCCCACAGCACGGCGGGGCTGGCGAACTACCGTTACGGGGTGGACGTGGCCCGGCGCGGCTGGCTGGAGAAGGGGAACGTGTTCAACACGCTGGGGGTGGCGCAAGTCGCCAAGGCGCTGGAGGCGCGCAAACGGAAGTAGATGCCCGTTTCATAAACCGGTGCGGCTACTCGAAGAGTCGGCTCACCACGACGGAGAAGCCGGGCAGCACGTCGGGGAGCATCAGCGTGTCGCCGTTGTGGAAGATCTGTTGCAATTCGTCCACGCGATACACCGAGGCCGAGGTGGTCGCTGGGTCCAAAACCACCACCACGCGCACCCCGGCGGTCAGGTATTCACCCACCTTGGCAAAGATGAGGTTCCAACGGTCCGAGGGCGAACGCACCTCCACGACCAGATCGGGCGCCACGGGCAGCAGCCCCTGGGGTAGCTCGCCTTTGGGCTGGCGCTCGTAGCTGAAGAAGCAGACGTCGCCCCCGCGAACGGTGTCGGGGTTGCTCCCGGTCTTGATCCAGGAGTCGTTGCACATCACGTGGCCCAGGTCGTGGGCCTCGACGTGGACGCCAATCAGACGAGTCATCGTTGCACAAATCTTGCCATGTCGAGCCCAGGGCACGGGGTACTCCTTCACGATGCCTTTGACGAGCTCGGCGTGGATGTTCGCGTAGCGGGCCGTAAACTCGTCCGCGGTCACGAGCGTGGCCAGCGTGCCGGTGGGCGCCGGTGCGGATAGCGCGGTCATGGTTGAATCCCTCCTGTGAACCAGCCGGAGCGTACTCGAATTGCTGGTGCGACGCCAGCCGAACGATCTGCCTTTGACCTTCCCTCCGCTCCGCTAAGCCGCAAGCGGCGGCCCCTCAAAGTTCGCCCCTTGCGGCTTAGCGAGCCCCTCCCGGAGTGGTCGCAAGCACCGCGTCGAGCGGGCTATTCGTCACGCGCCCCTCGACCTGCGCGAAGCCCGCCTGGCGCAGCAGCGCCTCGTATTCGCCCAGCGTGCGCTCCTTGCCCTCGGCGCAGACCAGCATGTTGAGCGACTGGAGTTGCGCCCAGCGCGGCCCCTTGCGGTCGTCGTCGAGCAACTTCTCGGCCACCAGCAGCGCCCTGCCGGGCGGTAGGCTGCGATAGATCACGCCGAGCAGTCGGTGGATCTTGTCCTCGCTCCAGTCGTGGAGGATGCGGCCCACGGCGATCAGGTCGGCGGGCGGGAGCGCGTCGTTGAAGAAATCGCCATCGACGAAGTCGATGCGGCCGGCCACGTCGGGGGCGGCGGACGCCATCTCGCGCGCCAGCGGGAGCACGGCGGGGAGGTCGAAGACGGTGGCGCGCAGCTCGGGGTAGCGGCGGCAGGCGGCGAGGGCGAGATGGCCGGTGGCGCCGCCGAGGTCGAGCAGGTGGCGGAAGCGCGAGAGGTCGAACGCCTTGACCACCTCCGGCGAGCTGATCTGGCCGAAGCCGTGCATGCCCAGGGTGAACTCGCGCTTGTCGTCCTCGGTGCGGAAGAAGTTGGCGAAGATCGGCCCGTCCAGCCCATACGCCTGCTTCCAGCGATGAGTTCCCTCGCGCACGGCGTCGTCGAGGTGGCCCCACATCTTCCACAGGACGCGGCTCGAATAGTTGAGGTAGCCCGTCATGCGCCGCGGGCTGCTCTGGCAGAGATAGGCCGAGGCGGCGGCCGCGTTGCGGTAGCCTTTCTCGTCGCGGAACAGCAGACGCAGCGCCACGGCGGTGTCGAGGAGGCGGCCGAGGGCGTCGGCGTCGGCGCCGAGGTCGCGGGCCAGGACGGCGAGCGGGGCGGGGCCGGCCTCGAGGCGGTCGAAGACGCCGAGGGAGACGGCGGCGAACATCACCTGCGAGCAGCGGAAGGCCTCGAGCAGGTCGAGGACGGGGTCGGGGCTGGGCGGCGCTTCATCGGGCATCGGCGTCTCCGGGTGTCTTCGGCAGGGGGCGTGGGGCGCAGTATAGGGCCGCCAGCACGCCGAGGAACACCAACG
>JBBSEZ010000279.1:0-13274 GCA_038239195.1 Gemmatales bacterium | reverse complement strand
TCGGGCGGCGCTCCGCCGCTCCGGTCGCACGTAGCCCTTGAAAAGAGAAAAGAAAACGGCGATGAATGCGCCGTACTCCAAGAAGGGCCGCGTTTGCAACGCCTCTCGAGCAGGGCCTACGAGTCACCTCTTCCCCTGTATCTTACAAGCCACGCGATTCCCCCAATCGAAGCCGCCCTCTCCCTACGCCCGCGGCCCCGCCTGGCGCACCGCCTCCGCCACCTGCCCTGCGTGGGCCTCGAAGTTGGCCTCGAACCGCCCCGCCAGGTGCCGCGCCACCGCGTCGTAGTCCGCCCCATTCGACCACGTCTCGCAAGGTTGTCGCGCCAAGGAGAGTTTGCGCGAGAAATCCGCGCCGGCGTGGCATCATAAAGGAGACGGGAAGTGCGAGGGGGCCTGCATGCGGCCGATCGATCCGACGGTCCTGGGACGGCTGTACCGCCAGCACGCGGCGGCGTTGCGCCTGTACGCCCGCCAGTGGGGCGGCAGCGGCGAGGACCTCGTGCAGAACGCCTTCGTCTGTCTGGCCCAGCAGGTGCCGCCGCCGGAGCAGGCCCTGCCCTGGTTGTATCGCGTCGTGCGCAACGAGGCGCTCGGCGCCCATCGCAGCGCGGCCCGCCGCCGGCAGCGCGAACAGCGGGCCAGCACGCCCGAAGCATGGTTCAGTGCCGCCGACGAGCGCCTGGACGGCGACGAGGCGACGCGCTTGCTCGCCGACCTCCCGCTGGAGCTGCGCGAGGTGATCGTCGCCCGCCTGTGGGGCGGCCTGACGTTCGACGCCATTGCCCGGCTGGTCGGGTGCGCCCTGCCGACGGCGCACCGTCGCTATCAAACGGGACTGATTCAACTGCGCGAAAGGATCGGAGGCCGATGGACAGCGACCCCCCCCGCCCCGACGACCTGAGTGAGCTGGAGCGCCGCCTGTCCGCCTGGGCGCCGGCCCCCGACGGGCTGAGCGCCGACGCCATGCTGTTCGCCGCCGGCCGGGCCGCGGCCCGGCCCGGCCCGGCCCGCTTCGTCTGGCCAGCCCTGGCCGGCGTCATGACCGTGCTGGCGGTCGGCCTCGGCGCCTCGCTCTGGTCCGAGCGCGGCGAGCGGCTCTTCCTGGCCCAGCGCCTCAGCCAGCAACCGCAGGCGCCGGCGCCGGCCCCGCCAACGCCTTCCCCCTTCTCTCCCCCGGAGCCGCTGACGGCGGACGAGCCGGGGCCGGACAGTTTCCTGGCCGCCCATCTCGCGCTGCAACAAGGATGGGACTGGCCGCCCGCGAACGCGGTTCGCCCCGAAGCGCCCGGCCCGCCACCGCCGGAACGGCCCGTCCTCCAGGTCGGGCACCGGGGCGCCTTCCTCGACCCATAAGGCGCCCGGCAGGGAAGGGCATGCCCTGTAGGACGGCTCTCCTGAGCCGTCTGGACGGCTCAGGAGAGCCGTCCTACAGGAAACCAAGTCCTGCCACTCCCCTAAATCGTTTGCTCACGTGTTGCCTCTCTTCCTCCCCCATGGAGACCGTCCCGATGAGTCGGTTGTGCCAATGGTCCGCCCTCGCCTTGCTCCTTGTACCGGCCGGGCTACTGCTCGGGGCCGCCCGCAGCCAAACGATCCTTTCCCGGGAGAAGAATGCCCAGGACAAGCCCGCGGAGAAATGGCTCGTCGATCGCGCCCTGACCGTCTCGCCGGCCCCCGCGCCCGTCCCGGCGCTTAAATTCCGGCTGTTTCCGACGACCGCCGAACGCAAGCCCGGCAACGCCGTGCCGATCTACCTCCGTTTCGCCCACGAGCGCTCCGAGGCGCGGAGGAAGCGACTTCAGGAGAAGCCGCGAGAGTGGAACCAGTTGCCGCTGAAAAAGTTGCCGCTCGCCGAGGCGAAGGCGTTTCTCGGGGAACACAAGTACAACCTCCGGCAGCTCGACCTGGGCGCCCGCCGGAAAACGGCCGACTGGAACTACACGCTGGACGCCGGCGACCCCATTGGTCTGTTGTTGCCCGACGCCCAGGAGATGCGCCTGCAAGCGTCGCTCCTGGTTTTGAAGGCCCGGGTGGAAATCGCCGAGGGGCTCAACGCCGACGCCGTCCGCACCGTGCAGACGGGGACGTCTTTCAGTCAACAGGTCAGCGACGGGCCGTTCCTCATCAGCGGCCTGGTCGGCATCGCCTGCGCCAGCCAGTTCGCCGATTGCCTCCTCGATTTGATCGAGCGCCCGGATGCTCCCAACCTCTACTGGGCGCTGGCGGTGGTCCCTCGGCCGCTGATCGATTTGCGCCGGGGCAACGAGTTCGAGCAAGAACTTCTCGAGATGCAGTTCCCCGAGATGGCCGACCTGGGCCGGTCGCGCTCGCCCGCGGAGTGGGACGCGATCCTCCAGCGCCTGCGCCAACAGGTGGAGCGGGTCACCCAGGGCGACAAAAGCACCAAGCCCGCCAAGCCCGGCACCGCCCCGACGGGCCCCGCCGCCAAGTCGCCGGACCTGCCGGCCGCGCGCAAGTACCTCCGCGAGGTGGTGGGGCTGCCTGCCGCCCGGATCGCCGCGATGCCCCCGGCCCAGGTGCTATTGCTCTACGTCTCCCACTATTACCACGAGCTCCGCGACGACGTGTTCGCGGCCGGTTACCTCCCCTTCCCCCAGGCTCGGGGCGTGTCGGCCGAGGCCCACAAGCGCTTGCAGTCGGCGCCCGACACGGAGGCGGCGCGCCTGGCCCGCACGTTCCTGCCGGCCGTCCGCAAGGTTCAGTTGGCGCAGGTGCGCATCGAGCGCAAGTTGGCGCTGTTGCGAGCGATCGAGGCCCTGCGGATGCACGCGGCCGCCCACGAGGGCCAACTGCCCGCCCGGCTCGAGGAGGTGAAGGTGGCGCCGGTGCCGAACGATCCGGGCACCGGCCAGCCGTTTGCGTATCGGCGCGACGGCCGGACCGCCACGCTGACCAGCCGCATTTCCGGGGAGCCACTGGAGACGACCGGCCTGCGCTATCGGGTGACGCTGCGGAAGTGAGAGGGCACCCGAGCAGCGCGGGGAGGGCGAGGCGCCTCGCCCTCCCCTTACCAGATAGCCTCTGATTCCTCCCCAAGGACGGGCATCAGACGGTCTACAGGACGGCGTGAAGCCTTTCATCCTCGCCACCGCCAGGGCGCTCGCTCCATCCGCCGCCTGCCTCGCCGAGGGCCGCCGTGTGGGGCCAAAGATCCGGGAGGGCCCTGCCAAGCCGCAAGCGGCGGGCCCTGGCGCAATTCCGCTTGCGGCTTGGCGATCCGCGCTCCCGGAATGTTTGCCACTCCCGTCTCCCGCCCCTTCCAGGTCCGGGCGGGACGGGGGGCGCGAGGAGCATTATACCAAGCGACGCGAGGGGCTTCACCGTTGCGCCGCCCCAGGACCTGCTCGGTGGCCCGAGAGGGCCGCGCCTACCGGGGAGGAGGTTGCTGCACGGCCAGCCCTCCGGCGTGTGGCCGCTGGACGTAATGCGGCGGCGAGTCGGGCAGGGCGCGAAGGCACTCTTCCGAGCAGGCGTTCACGAGGAGCGGAAGCACGTCGGTCGCCACGCCGAGGGAGGCCCAGGCCCGGTGCAGGCCGAGGTCTTCAAAGGGCTGGTCGCACACGCTGCAGTTCCGGATCGGTCCCGCCGGGCAGCGGTGCAGAGAGGGGCGATCCCTCACGAGGCGGCCTTTCGCGGAGGTCGTCCAGGGCGCCAGGCGGGGGAACGGAGGGCGATACTTGTAGTTACCGTACAGGGCGCGCGTGCTCACGGTACTGTTCCGCAGGTTCTTGCAGCGGGTGATCTCGTAGGGGAACCAGTGCAGCCGGTACGACGTGTAAGGCGTGAACCTCTCCAGGCTCGTCATCTCGCCGATCTCCGGGGGGACGCGCACGAGATGGCTGCCGTAGAGCAGGAGGTGCGTGACCGACTTCAGCCTGGCTATGGTCGGGGGGAGCGTCACGATCTGATACCAGTCGCCGGAGGTCAGGGAGCGCCCAGGGGCAAATTCCTCGCGCCCGTTGATCGCGGCATCCTCAACGAGGTCGAGGAGGCGCTTCCAGGCGTCGCACTCGGTGTCCTGCGGCTCGGTGTGGAGCGCAAGCTCGTACCAGGCCCGGTGCTCGTACGCGGCCTCGAAACACGTGCAGCGGGGCCGCTGCGGGGGCCCTTCGACGAGGTGAGCGCGTTCGGGCTCGACCACCGCCAGCCAGGCGGGCTCGACGTTCTTGCGGAGGTGGCTGAGCTCGTGTTCGCCACCCACCCGCTGGACGTGATCGGGGGGTAGCGCACTCAGGGCGAGGTGAAGGCGGAGGAACTCGGCGCGGCCGTCGCCCCGGTCTTCGAGCCAGTCGGCGTAGACCAGGCGCGAGGCGCTGTCCTCGGGGTTGGCCTGGATCGCCTGGAGAAAGGCGCGCTCGTCTGACATCGGAGAAACCTCCGCGGCCGGGCATTTCCTTGACGGAGGGCCCAACCTCTTCCACTTCTCGACTTGTCTCGCTGTCACCCCGCCTGGCGGATGCGAAGGTCCACGCACGTCGCCAGATAGCTTGCTTCCAGGTCCAGGGGCACCGAGAAGTCGGAGGCGATCCACAGGGGCAGGGTCGGCAGGGGCTGCCCGAGGGCGAGCGGTGCCGGCCAGAGCAGGAGTTGTTGCGCCTCCTCCTCGTGGCCGGTCGCCCGATACGCCACCGCGGACAGCCCCGAGGGCATCGCGGCATCGACGCCCAGGAGGGACAGGATCGCGGCGTGGAGGTCGGCCCGGCGTGTGGTGACGGTGTCCACGACCACGACGCTACTGCCCTGCTGCAGGTAGCCGACACACTTGACGGCGAACGCCTGCCGCGCCTGTGGGCGGTCCTTGTTGCGCGGGCTCGCTAACTCGACTGCGGCCATCAGGCGCGGATCGCCGTCGTCGGCGAACACCTGGACCTCGACCGCATCGTCCGCGGGCAACTCGACGGCGAGCGCCAGGCCGGGGGCCGGCGGCGCCCACGTCAGCGGCCCGGCCGCCCCGCCAGCGGGCCCCGCGCGACCGTGCAGCGTCGCCACGTCGATCTCGATGGGGCCGTCGCGATCGAGCATGGGGACGGCGTAATAGCCGGGGGGCAAGACGCCCTGGTTGAGCAACCGGGCCATGGCCGCGGCCCAGGCCGCGTGGAAACTGCGCCAGGGGTGCGTTCGGTTCAGCGGCGGGTTGAAGTGGTCCAGCAGCGGCATGCCAGCCTCCTCAGGGGAACGGGCCGCTGACATTGTACCAGACAACGTCCTCCGCATCGGGAGGCACCGGAAACAAGCCCAACGTCGCGCGGGGCGGTTCGCCCCGCTACTTCTGGGGCGCGAACTTCTTCTCGTACCGTTCCCGCAGGGCGCCCCCCTTCCCGGCGACCGCGGCGGCGATGCGTTCCTTGAGCGACTCGTTGTGCCGGTGGATGGCGAGGGCGGACAGGGCCGCCAGCGCCGCCTCCCGGTCGCGGCCCGCGAGGGCCCCGAGAAGGAAATCCAGCGCCGCCGGCAGGCGCGTGGTGGAGATGGCGAGCGCGAGCGCTTCTTGCGAACCGCGTCGCGCGTGGGGCCAGTGTTCCAGGAGGACGGCCAGCGCGTCGGGCCGGCGCGACTCGGCGAGCGCAAAGGCCGCCCCTTGCTGGATCGCCTCGTCGGGGGAGTGCAGGAAGGGGGCGACGAACGAGAGCGACTCTTTCGGGCCCGCGACCATCAGCGCCGCCAGGCACTCGGCGGTCACCTCGGGCTCCGCGTCGCCCGTGCGCGCTTTGAAGCGCAGGAGCGGGATGGCCGCGGGGGAGCGCGATTCGCCGAGCGCCTCCGCCGCCGCCATTCGGGCGATCCTTTCCGGGTCGGCGAGGAGGTCCGTCAGCAGGAGCACCACGTCGGGATAGTCGATGCGGACGAGGCCGAAGGCGGCACTGCCGCGGAGCGGGGCGGCGGAGTCTTCTTCTTTCTTCCACCGCGGCTCCATTTGCACGTGGCGGATGCCGCGCAGGAAGACGTCCTCCTTGTCGTACTCGACCTTGTTGAGGGCCTCGACGATCGCGATCTTGGCCCGGCAGAGCTTGTCGGTCTCGGCCGGGTCGATCAGGAAGCGGTCGAAGGCTGCCACCAGGTCGGGCGCGAGCTCGGGCAGGGCGCGCGAGCCGACGATCTCGGCCGCGTCCGCAACCACGAGGTTGGAGGGATCGCCGAGTGCCTTGCGAAGCTCGGCGAGGTGCTCGGGGGCGGGCGCTTCCCGGGAGAGCGCCCGCAACCGGATCAGTTTCGCATCCACGCCGCGCGACTTGGCCATGGGTTGAGACGTCGCCTCCGGCGGCCGGCCCGGTCCGACGCGAGGCCCCGGGCGCGAGCGGGCCCCTTCGCTACATTTCCCATCCGCGTTCCTCAAAGGCGAGGTGCGGGTCGCGCCCCGCGGCCTGCTCCGCCTGGTACAGCAAAAAGTATTTCGTCTCTCGCCAGCGCCGGGTGGACTCGGCGCTCCACTTGGCGATCCCGTCCAGGATTTCGCCCTCGGCCAGCAAGTCGCGGGCGGTCTGGGCCTGGACGATCTGCATTCCGCAGTGGCCGCAGTTGTCCTCGTGATCGACGAGGCGGTCGCAGCGGGCCATGCTCTCGAGGAACTCCCGGTCGCTCATGGTCCCCATGCCGGCCAGCGTTTTGGCCTGCTCCAGGGCCTCCTGAGCCGCTTCTCGATAATCTTCGGCCTTTTCGTTCATGGTTGGGGCCTCTCGCTTTCCTGATTCGGGGCCGAACAATCATCCTCTTCAGGCGGGCCTCTCTTTCCGATCGTACAACGCCGCTTCCCCCTGCATCGAGGCGAACGAGGAAGCCAGGTCGTTACCGCTCATGCCGGGACACTCACTCGCTGGACGCCGACGAACTCCAGTCTGCCGGTCTCCTCGGTCTTGACCTCCAGGCACAAGGCGATCGCCTCCCGCACCCGGTCCATCAGTTCATCGAGCGAACGCGCCTGGGTATGGCAACCGGGGAGTGCCGGGACGGAGGCGACGTATTGCCCTTCCTCGTCGCGCTCGATGACCACACTGAACTCGCGGCTCATGAGGGCCTCCTCGGACCTGCCGACGTTGCTGTTCCCCCACCGAGATAGCGTATCTGTCGGCCAAGCAATGTGCAACGGGCCGCAACCATCCGGAATGCTCGCGCCGCCGAACGACCGGGAGAAGGCGCTGGAGCACGATCGAGCGTCCGTTCTCGCTCAATGCGCCATCCCCCCCGCGCCGTGCGGCGGTTCGCGGTGGCCGTAGAAGCTGTAGAGCACCGGCATCAGGTAGCGCGTCAGGAACAGCGTCGAGATCATGCCGCCCACCACCACGATCGCCAGGGGCCGCTGCGTCTCCGAGCCGATGCGCGTCGAGAGCGCCGCCGGCAGCAGGCCGAAGATGGCCGTCAGGGCCGTCATCATCACCGGCCGCACGCGCTTCTCGGCGCCCTGCATGATCGCCTCGCGCACCGGCAGGCCGCTGGCGCGCATGTGGTTGAAGTAGGAGATCAGTAGCAGCCCGTCCATGATGGCCACGCCGAAGATCGAGATGAAGCCGACCGCCGCCGAGATGCTGAAGTGGTTGCCCGTCAGCAGCAGCCCCCAGATCCCGCCCAGCGACAGGGCCGCCACGTTGGACAGCACCACGACCGCGTCGAGCACGTTGTGGAAGGACAGGTAGAGCAGTCCAAAGATGAGCGCCAGCGAGATGGGGATGATGTACATCAGCCGCCCCTCCGCCTTCTGCATCTGCTCGAACTCGCCGCTCCACTCGGCGCGGTAGCCGGTGGGGACCAGCGGCTGGACCTTCTCCTGGGCCTCCGCCACGGCGCTGGCCAGGTCGCGGTCGGGCGACACGCTGAACTTGATGGCAATCAGGCGCTTGCCCTGCTCGCGATAAATCGTCGAGGCGCCCGTGCGGAGGTACGACCAGCGGTCGTCGAGCTGGTCGTCCATCACGCCCGTCTTGCCGGCGATCTCCCCCGGCGTCTGAACGCGCACGCCCGTCTCGACGAAGATCTCCCCGGGCGTCAGCTTGCCCCGCGCCCGCGCCTCCTGCACGGCCTCCTTGGGGACCTGCCCCTTGCCGTTGACCTTCGTTACCAGGTCGCGCAGGTGCAGCCGGGGGGTGCTGGGGCTGTTGTTGTAGGAGGTGTTCAACTTGCTGCCGGGCAACGTGGGCAATTCCTGGCTCGTCCCCGTGGGGGACGTGCCGGTGCCCGAACCGCTGACCGACGTGGCGGGGAGGCCCGGCTGGTTGTTCGCCATCACGGTGTTCCCGCCCAGGTCGATCGGCAGTTGGAGGATCGCCTGCTCGTTGCCGCGCAGGTGCTCCGGCCAGCGCAGGCTGATGTCGAACGTCCGCTCGCCTTCGATCATGGTCGAGAACGCCTGCCCGCCCACGGCGATCTGGATGGCGTTCTGCACGTCCTTGACGCTGACGTTCCAGCGCTGGCACTTGTCCTTATCGACGGTGAACTCGAGGTTGGGCTGGCCCTTGATGCGGAAGATGCCGACGTTCTTGACGCCGGGGACGTGGTCCAGGATCGCCTTGGTCTCCTCGGCCAGGCGCTCCAACTCATCGAGGTCGGGGCCGATGAGCTTGACGCTGTTGTCGCCCTTGACCCCCGAGAGCGATTCCATCACGTTGTCGCGGATGTACTGCGAGAAGTTCCAATCGACGCCCGGGAGCGAATCGTCGAGCTCCTTGTTCATCGCCTTGATGAGCTCGGGCTTGGTGCGGGCGCGCGTGGGGCTGAGCAGCCAGGGCGCCCAGCCCGCCACCCACCCCCGCCAGCCCTTCCGCTCGACCTTGGCGGGCCAGTCATCTTCCGGGCGCAGCGGGATCGAGAACTCGACGTTATAGAACCCGCACGGGTCGGTGCCGTCGTCGGGCCGGCCGACCTGCGACTGTACCAGCGCCACCTCCGGGTACTTGCGCATGATCGCCCGGGCCGACCGCGCCTTGTCGCCCGCCTCGTTGAGCGAAATGTTGACGGGGAAGGTGCCGCGGACGTACAGGTTGCCTTCCTCCAGCTCGGGCATGAATTCCCGGCCCAGGAAAGTCAGCGCCACCAGGGTGACGACGGTCAGCGTGCAGAAGAACACCAGGGTCAGAATGCGGTGGTCCAGGCAGCGCTCGAGGTTACGCAGGTAGCCGCGCTTCAGGTAGCGGACCATGAAGTTGTCGGGCGCTGGCTTGAGATTGCGGAAAAACAGCAGGCACAGCACCGGCGCCACGGTCAGGGCCAGCAAGAGCGCCCCGCCCAGCGCGAAGGCATACGTCTCCGCCATCGGGCCGAAGATCTGCCCTTCCGGGCCCTGCATCGTGAACAGCGGGATGAACGCACACACCATGATGGCCGTGGAGAACAGCAGCGGGCGCTCGACCTCGTGGCAGGCGTGGATGATGCGATCCTTGAGCGGCAGGTCGCTGTTCTCGCCCGAGCTGATGTGGCGGTAGATGTTCTCGACCATGATGACCGAGCTATCGACGATGATGCCAAAATCGACGGCCCCGATGGAGAGCAGGTTGGCCGACTTGCCGCGCACGAACAGCACCGAGAACGCGAACACCAGGGCCAGCGGGATGTTGACGGCCACGATCAAGGCGCTGCGCACGTTGCTGAGGAACATCAGCAGGATGACCGTCACGAGCACCATGCCGACGATCAGGTTTTCCCGCACTGTCTCGCGGGTGACGGTGAGCAGCCCACTCAGGTCGAAGTGGAGCTGCATCTCGACGCCGGGCAGCATGGCGCCCTTGGTGGTGTTCAGCTCCTTGATCTTGTCCTTGACCTTCTCCAGCGACGGCAGGGTGTGCTCGTTCTTGCGCATGAGCACGATGCCCTGGATGGTGTCCTCCTGATCGACGAAGACGACGTTGTCGTTCTCGTCGCGGACGTCCTTGCCCTCGGCGTCCTTGAGCGGGCGGCTCACGCTCACCTTGCCGAGGCGCGGCAGGGCGCCCACGACGACTCCTTCGGCGTACCCGGATGGCGTGCGCGCCACTACCAGGTCGCGCACTCGCACGGGGACGTTGTTGACCGAGGCAACCACGATCTCGCGGATCTCCTCGACGCGCGATTGCTCCGCCCGCCGGATGCCGGCGTTGGCCACGCGCGCGTTGCGGTCGATCATGACGAGCTGGAGCGGGTCGAGCCCGCGCCCGAACAGCCCGATGCCGCGCACGTTCAGGGCCGTCCCGCCCTGGTTGAGGTAGCCGGCGCCGACGTTCTGGTTGCTGTTGCTGATGGCGTTCTGCAACTGCTGCAAGGTGATGCCGTAGCGCTTCAACTGCTCCGGGTCGGGCATTACCTCGTAGCGCTTGACCATCCCGCCGAAGCTGGTCAGGCCGGCGATGCGCGGCAGGCGGCGGAACTCGCGGTCGAGCGTCACGTCTTGCAGAGACTTGAGGTCGTGGAGGGTGTAGATTTCCGAGTCGTCGGGCGCCCGGGGCCGTGCCTTGTCATCATGTTGCCCGACGAGGACTGACCTGTGGAGGGTGTAGATTTCCGAGTCGTCGGGCGCCCGGGGGTTGGTGAGCGTATAGCGGACGAGCTCGCCGGTGGGGGTGAACGGCGAGATCTGCGGGTTTACCCCCGTGGGCAGGCCCTGGAGCATGGCGAGGCGGTTGATGACCTCCTGGCGGGCGACGAAGTAATCGACGCCGTACTCGAACTGGTTGCGGAGGTGGCACAGGCCGGCGAGCGACTTGGTGCGCGTGTTGGTCAGGTGGGGCATGCCGGCCAGGGTCACCTCGAGGGGGATGGTGACCAGGCGCTCGACCTCCTCGGCGGAGGCCCCCGGGTACTGGGCGATCACCTCGATGATGGCGGGCGCCGGGTCGGGATAGGCCTCGACGTTGACCTTGAGGAAGGAATAGGAGCCCGCCCCGGCCAAGGTTAGGGCCAGCAGCACCACGATCAGGGGGTTGTTGACGGCCCACTCGATCAGCTTGCGTACCATGACTGCCCTCTCGCGGCTCGCCGGAATCGAGTCACTTGCCCTTCTTGCCCTTGACCTTCTCCTTGTCCTCTTTCTCCTTCTTCTCGCGCTCCTTGGCCTTCGCCTTGGCCTGCACTTCCTCCATCGCCGCCTTGAGCTCGATGGCCCCACCGGTGACGAGCCACTCGCCCGGCTTGACCTCGCTCAGGCCCGCCTTCTTTTGCTCGGCGCTCAACTGGCTGCGCACGTAGGCCATGTCCTGGAAGCGGTGCGTGACGACCACCCGCTTGAGCGTGTAGCGCGGCTTCTTGGGGTCGGCCTGGACGAACAGGGCGCTCTCCTTGCCGTCCTCGACCAGGGCGGAGCTGGGCACGGAAACCACCCCAAGGGGGGGCGGCAGGCGGACGCTGGCCGTGACGAACTGGCCGACGCGCATGCGTCCGTCGGCGTTGTTGGCCAGGCCGATCACGAGGTTGGTGTGCTGATTGGGATCGACGATGTAGCCGATGCGGTCGATCTCCGTTTGCCCGTCCTTGCCGAGGCCCTTGAGGGGCTTGCGCGAGGAGTCGGCCGTCAGGTGGAGGCGCCAGGGCACGCGCTCGGGGAGCCGGCGGGCCTGCTCGTCTTGCAGCAAGCGCAGGTCTTCCTCGTAGGCGTTGGCGAAGACGGCGAGCTTGCCCATGTCGGCGAGCTTGTAGAGGTCGAACGTGGTGTCGATGATGGCGTTGATGGTGACGTTCTTCTCGACGATGACGCCATCGAACGGGGCGCGCACCTCGACCCGCGCCCACTTGTTCTTGTTGCCGTCGTTCTTGTCGAGCTTGTCGAGGTCGCGCTTGGTCTTGCTGGCGATGATGCGCGCGGCCTGCGCCTCGACCTCCTTGATCTCCTTTTCCTCGACGCGCCAGGTGCGCAGGGTTTGGCGGCCACGAGCGATGGCGTTCAGGTCGCCGGAGACGGCGCTGCGCGCCCCGCGGATGACCGCCTCGGGGACCGAGTCGGCCGCATCCTCGAAGCGCTTGAGGTTCTCTTCGTCGAGGTGGAGCTTGACGAGGCTATCGACCAGTTCGCTCTTCTTCTCGCCGAGATCCTTGCTCCAGACGACGGCGAGGAGCTGGCCCTTGAACACGCGGTCGCCGTAGTTCAGCGGGCGCGAGGGCTCGGTGGTCCCGCCGGGGGCCAGCTCGCGAATTTCGTTGGTGCCCAGCTCGACTACCTCGCCCTGGAAGCGCGCCTGGATCTTGGCCAGGCGATTGGGGTTGAACGCCAGCGAGCCCGACATCTCGAGCAAGCGCGGCAGCGCCTTCTCGGCCACGGGGCTCTCGGCGAGCCGGACCTGCAACTCTTTCACGGTGTCCGGGTCGAGGTCGAAGGTGTCCGCCTTTCCCTTCACCATGCGGACCGAACTGGGGCCGGAGGCCGCCGCGTCTTTCGGCTTCTCGGCGAGCAGATGAAGCACGTTGGGAATGCCGGGCACGCCGAGGACGGGGAGCACCAGCAGCAGGCCAATGAGGAGGATGCCCAGCCCGAGCAGGGCAGGTATCAACCGGGGCCGGCGGCGCTCTTCGGGAGCGCCTTCCGGGGCGGCCCCGGCGTGGACCAACTCCGGCGGCGCGGCAGCCTCCGGCGCGGCCGGGGCCGGCGCACGCGGTGCGAGCGCGGCCTTTGCGGGATCGAAGCGCGGCCCCTCGGCGGGCGAAGCGGAGGGGGCCTCGACCGGAGCGGGGGCATTGCCGAGGGCGGTCTCGACGGCGCTGCGCAGTTCTTCGAGGTTGAGGGGCTTGGTGAGCACGGACGAGAACTGGCGGGCCAGTTCGGGGTGGTCGCGCAGCCGCAACGGATAGGCGGTCATCAGGATGAGCGGAAAGCGCCCCACCTCGGCCTCGAGCCGGGCGGCGAGATCGACCCCGTCGCCGTCGGGCAGGCACAGGTCGAGCAGGCCGAGGTTGGGGCGGTGCTCGCGGGCCAGGCGCAGCGCCTGGTCCACGGTCCCCGCCTGCACGACGTTGCGGCCCTGGCGCGACAGCACGCGCTGGAGCACCTGCCCGAGCACTTCGTCATCGTCCACGAGCAGAATCGTCGCCTCGCTCATGGTCCCGCCCCTCCGAATGGTATTTGTGAGATGGGAGAGGGAGAGCAATCTCCGTGCCGCGAGACGCGAAGGAACGGCGAGCGCCGCAAGCGGCTGTCGGGCAAGGGGATGGGCGATATGGTGGCGCGCGAGGGTTAGCGCAGGGTGGTCGCGCGACGACCAGAGTGGTCGAGGCGCGACCAGGTGGACGGTCCCGGTTATCGGCGCGGGGCGGGATGGTTTGGGGGCCACCCGAGAGGGGTTCGGGGGGGTCCCCGGGGGGGG
>JBBSEZ010000278.1:0-13279 GCA_038239195.1 Gemmatales bacterium | reverse complement strand
CTTCCCGCACGCTTCCGCGGAGCGTCGCTAAACGACCAGGCGCCGATACGTCTGGCGCACCAGCCCCAGCTTCTCCTCCCAATCGAACTCGGTCCGCGCCCGCACTCGGCCCGCCTCGCCCATGCGCCGCCGCAACGCGTTGTCGCCCGCCAGCAACAGCAGTGCCTCCGCCAGCGCCTCCACGTCGCCGCAGCGCACCACCACCCCATCGATGTCGTCGCGCACCACCCACGGGATGCCCCCGGCGCGGTAGCCGACGCACGGCACGCCGTTGGCCCACGCCTCGGGGAAGACCAGGCCGAACGAGTCGGATCGGCTCGGCAGGGCGAACAGGTCGATGCCTGCGAAGAAGTCGCGCTTCTGCTGGTCGTCCAGTCGCCCCAGGCGCACCACGGGGCCGCGCGCGCGAAAGCCCTGCCAGAACGCCCGGAAGCTGGGCATGTCGGGCCCGGCCAGCACCACGCGCACGCGCCCGCCGCGCGCCCAGATGCGCTGGGCCGAGCGCAACAGGTCCACGGTCCCCTTTTCGCGACTGTTGTTCGCCAGATGCCCGATGGCCACCTCGCTCGGCGCCATCCCCCATTCGGCGCGCGCTTTGGCCCGATCCCCGCCCGTACAACTGGCCGCGTCCAGCCCCAGCCCCTGCATCAGGAGGCGCTCGGGCGCGACGCCAAGCCGGGCGAGTGCCCGGCGCTCGCCTTCGGTCTGGACGAAGACTGCGGCGGCCGATTTCGCCAGCCCCACGAGCGCCGGGCTCAGGTAGGCGCGCCGCGTCCGGTCGCGCGGATCGTCGAGGTTGCCGAGGTGGACGAAGGGCGTCAGCACGAACGGGACGGCGAGGCGCCGGGCCAGCCGGCGCGCGCACGCCAGGCCCCAGCCGTAGGGGAAGGCCGTGGCGTGGACGACGTCGAAGGGAACGTCGGTGCGGCCCGCGTCGGCCCACAAGCTCCAGGAGATCGGGCTCGACGCCGTCGTCCAGGCTTGCCAGCCGCGATGGGGAACGAGAGAAAGAAGTCGCAGCACCTGCGTATGGTAGAGGGGGAGATGGTGCAAGCGGTAGCGGCGCACCTCGACGCCGTCGATCCACTCGCGGCCCGGCCGGGTGCGCTGGCCGCGGGTGCCCCAGAACGCTTCGAGGTCGAGGGCGGTGGTGGTGAAGACGGTGACCTGGTCCCCGGCGTTGGCGAGATAGCGGCTGAGGCGAGCGAAGTAGGACTCGGCGCCGCCGAGGGCGGGAGGGTAGCGCTGGACGAAATGGGCCACGCGCATCGGCTTTCCTTCCAAGATCGGCGCTCCCGGTCCGGGGAGCGATGCGATACAATACTATCGACTCGTGGCGCCGGGCGGGGCCCTGGCCTCGACTGAGCCAACGCACGCCGCGAACCAAGGAAGATCCCGCGATGCTTACCGTCTCGAAGATGGCCTCGGCCGTGCAACCGTCGGCCACGCTGGCGGCCGGGGCCCGCGCCAAGCAGATGAAGGCCGACGGGCTGACCGTCTTCGACTTCAGCCTCGGCGAGCCCGATTTCCTCACGCCCGAACACGTGCGCGCCGCCGCCAAGGTCGCCATGGACAAAGGCCAGACGCGCTACACCGCCGCCGCCGGAACGCCCGAGTTGCGAGGCGCCGTCGCACGCTTCTACCAGAAGACCTATGGCGCCCGCTACTCGCCCGACCAGGTCATCGTCTCCAACGGGGCCAAGCACTCGCTCCACAATGCCCTCGCTGCCCTCGTCGGGCCCGGCGACGAGGTCATCATCCCCTCGCCCTACTGGGTGAGCTACAGCGACCTCGTCACCATGACGGGCGCTTCCTACGTCCTCGTCCCCACGCGCCTGGAGGACGGCTTCAAGATGTCGGCCGCGCAGTTCCGCGCCGCCATCACGCCGCGCAGCAGGCTGCTGATGCTCAACTCGCCGTCCAATCCGACGGGGGCGGTCTACACGCGGGCCGAGCAGGAAGCGATCGCCGACGTCGTGATGGAGAAGGGCCTGGCGGTGCTCAGCGACGAGATCTACGAGAAGCTGGTGTTCGGGAGCGCCGAGGCGACCTGTTTCGCGACGCTCCGCCCGGGGCTGATCGACCGGACGATCACCATTAGCGGGGCGAGCAAGACCTACGCCATGACGGGCTGGCGCATCGGCTGGTCGCTGGGGCCGCCCCACGTCATCAAGGCGATGGGCAACGTGCAGAGCCAGGAGACCGGCAACCCGTGCAGCGTCAGCCAGGCCGCGGCGCTGGCCGCCCTCGAGGGGGAACAGGACTGCGTCGAAACGATGCGGCGCGAGTTCGAGGCGCGGCGCGACCTGGTCTGTGCCCGCCTCCGGGCCATGCCGGGCGTGCGTTCCTTCGTGCCGGAGGGGGCGTTCTACGCCTTCTTCGACGTCTCCGCCCACTTTGGCCGGGCGCTCGCCGGCCGCCCGGTCCCCGATTCGGCGACGTTCTGCCAGGCCGCCCTCGAAGGCGCTCACGTCAACCTCGTGCCCGGGTCGGCCTTTGGCGCCGAGGGCTTCGTCCGGCTGTCCTACGCGACCAGCCGGGACCAGTTGCAGGAAGGTTTGGATCGTCTGGAAAAATTCCTTCACTAGTTCTTGGTTCTTCGTTCTTAGTGCTTAGCAAAGAGGGCCCGCGCCGCGTTCTGCCTTTGCCAAGCACCAAGCACCAAGCACCAAGCACTAAGAGAGCGCCGTATGGCTTCCCCTTCCACCGTTACGTCGAGCGGCCCGCACCGGGTGCTGCTGTTGAACGAAGACGAGGTCCGCCGCGTGCTGACCATGGACATGGCCCTGGAGGCCGTCGAGCAGGGCCTGCGCAAGATGGCCCTGGACGAGGCCCAGAACATTCCGCGGGCCCGCGCCCAGACCGACCATGCGATGCTCCACGTGATGGGGGCCGCCGTGAAGTCGCTGGGCGTCATGGGCGCCAAGGTCTACGCCACCAGCCGCAAGAACGCCGCCCAGTTCCTCGTCTCGCTCTTCGACGGGCGGACGGGCCAGCTCCTCGCGCTGCTCCAGGCCGATTACCTCGGCCAGATGCGCACCGGGGCCGCGAGCGGGCTGGCCACGCAGGCCCTCGCTCAGCCCGAAGCCGGCGAGGTCGGCATCTTTGGCTCCGGCAACCAGGCGCGCACGCAGCTCCTGGCCATCGCCAAGGTGCGCAAGCTCCGCCACGTCAGCGTCTACAGCCCCAACGAGGAGCGCCGCAAGGCGTTCGCCGTCGAGATGTCCGAGCGCTGCCAGGTCGAGGTCGTGCCGGTGGGCCGGCCCGAGCAGGCCGCCGAGGGCAAGGACATAATCGTCACCGCCACCAATAGCCGCGAGCCGGTCCTGCACGGGCAGTGGATCGCCCAGGGGGCCCACGTGAACGCCATCGGCTCCAACTTCCTGGGCAAGGCGGAGCTCGACGTGGCCGCCATCCGCCGCTGCGCCGACGTGGTCGTCGATAGCAAGGACCAGGCCCGCCTCGAGGCGGGGGACTTCCAGCAGGCGTTCGAGGACGGCTCCCTGCACTGGGCCGACGTCCGCGAGCTCGGGCAGGTGATCGTCGGGCGGTATCCGGTGCGCAAGCACGCCCAGGACGTCACGCTGTTCAAGTCGCTCGGCATCGCCATCGAGGACGTCGCCCTCGCCGCCCGCGTTTACGCGCGCGCCCAGGCCGAGGGGATCGGCAAGGTCGTCGAGTGGTAGCGTGACCAGGGCCCGCCCAGCCGCGTGCGGCTTGGCGGGGCGGTCTTGCGCGGCGCCGGCGCGTCAGGGCTCCCCGCTGCCGCCGAGCCACCACTTCTTCTTCATGGTGTCGCGCCAGCGCGTGTAGGGGTAGAAGACGCTGAGGATGTTGGAGTAGTCGTCGGTCCAGATGCCCACGTCCTTCTTGGGCACGCTGGGGACCCACTCCTGGATGTGCAGGTCCTCGTCGATCTCCGCCTGCGTAACACCGTAGGTCGCCATCAGGACGTTGCTCGGCGCGATGCCGGGGTTTGGCCCCATAAAGAGCCCGGGCAGCATCTGGAGGCTGACCCCGCGCAGGTCGTTGTTCTGGAGCATCCGCCGCGTGATGACCTTGTCGCCGTCCTTCGCGAGCCCCTTCTTGAAGGCCCGCACCCGGTTGCGGTGCGCCTGCTCGTTGTCGATCAACTTCTGCATGTAACCGTTCGGGTTGTAGTTGCTGGCGCCGGTCTTCGGGGGCTTGCGCGAGATGCAGACCCAGTGCGAGCGGCTCTTGCCGGGGTGGCGGTCCTCGTCCTCGTCGTCGTCGCTCATGTGCAGGCAGGCGAGGTCGCGCTTCTCGACGAGGTTGGCGAGCACCGGCTGGAGGTCGAGATAGCGATTCGAGATGTGGAAGAGGATGATCCCATCCTCCCGCATCTTGGTCAGATACATGTCCAGCGCTTCGAGCGTGATCAGGTGGACCGGGATGGCGTCGGAGCTGAACGCGTCGATGATCAGCAGGCCGTACTTGTCGTCGCCTTGCAGGTCCTGGTTGGCCATCGTCAGGCGGGCATCGCCCACGACGATGTCGATGTGTACGCCCTTCTTGGTCGAGTCGGACAGATACTTGAAGTAGCGACCGTTGAGCCCGGAGAGCTCGATCACGATGGGGTCGATGTCGTAGAAGGTGAGCTTCTGCGATTTGTGGACCTTCACGATCCGCTTCTCGAACTCCTCGCCGGCCGGGGCGTCGTGGTCCGTCATGTCGAAGCAGGGGCGCGTATCGCGGACGGGCTTGCCGTTCTCCAGCATGGTCGCATTGACGAGCGGGTAACAGGCCATCGTGCCCGTGCCCAGGCCGATGACGCCGATGGGCCGGTCGATCTGGTTGTAGGCCGCGAACGTCAGCCCCACCGGCCCGGTGCGATGGTAGTAGGTCAGCGGCTGATGGCGGTAGTGGATGTTGTTGATGTACTGCTTGCCGTGCAGCGTCGAGCCGTGGACGAGGCGCAGGGCGTAGTTGTTGGCGTGCTTCTGGCCCCGCTCCTGCACCTTGAGCACGCCGAAGAAGCTGCGGTCCTGGAAGATGGGCGGCTCTTCGAGTCGGCTACAGTAGGTGCTGGCGATCAGGATGCCGGCCAGGCCCAGGCCGAAACGCAGCGAGCGCTCGACGAAGGTGTAGCACAGGATCGCCGGCAGGCCGTAGGTGAGGACGTTGCGGATGGTCATGGGCCGGGCATTGAGAAACTCGGAGACTTTCTTGAGCCGGCCGACCACGCGCTCCGACGGCAAGCCCCAGTAAAGGCCGACCACGAGTAAGGCGAGGGCGAGCGGCAAGACGAGGTCGAGCACCCGGTCGAGGGGGTGGTTGGGTGCCGCCGCGCCGTCCTCGGCGGGCGGGGCCCCCCAGTTGGTTGCCCAGGCGCCGGCGCCCAGGAAGAGCGCCAGCAGCACCGCCCCGACCACCCACTTCCACGGGCCGGTCGCGAGCACTTCGCGGTACGACTGGTCCTGCTCGGCGAGTCGCTCGTTCAGCCGGTCAATGGCCTTGACGTACTCCTGGCCCTTCGCGGTATCCTCGTAGTCCGCCTTCAAGTTTTTGAGCATGGCCGGGTCCTTGATCCGGTCCTTGAACGTGTCCACTTGCCTCCGGTAGAGCTCTTTCTCGTCCTCGAACTCCGTCCGATACTCCTCGATCAACTTGTTGGTTTTCTTGATCTGCTCGTTGACGTCCATGCGGTGCAGGTAGAACAGCAGGCCGCCGACGGCGACGAACAGGACGGCCAGGCCAATGTCGGCGTAGCGGGAGCCCTTGCTGTCCTTGAACGTGCCGAGCGGCGGGACGAGCAAGCAGGCGACCACCATGGCGAGCGGATACTCGACGATGCCGATGAACACCAGCGGCGCCAGCAGGCCGTTGAAGAGCCCGCCGATGACGCCGCCCGCCGACATGAGCAGGAAGAACTCGGTGAGGTACTTGGGCGGGGGCCGGTCGCGCGCCAGTTCGCCGTGGCAGACCATCGAGACGACGAACAGGGTGAGCAGGTGCAGGACGATGGTGCCGACGATGCCCCCGGGCACGATCTGGACGTCCGAGAGGATCAGGAACACGACCAGCAGCACGAGCAACGGCATGAACATGACCATCGCCTTGTGCAGCAGGTCGGGGCTGCGGACTTGGAGCACACGGAGGCTGAAGAAGAGGAGCGGGACGCAGCCCATGCGCACCAGCCAGACGAAGATCGAGCTCTCGTCGTTGTCCTTGGCGAGCATCGGCGCCCCCCACCCGAAGAGCACGGCGACAGCGGCCGCGAGCATGCACCAGACGACGATGGCCTGGGTGCGCGGCGAGATCTTGGCGAAGACGATCATGAAGGTCAGCAAGTACAGAAACAGCGGCATCACCCACAAGAGCGGAATGGCCGCGATGTCCGTCGTCATGTAGGTTGTGGCGCCCATCATCAGGCTCGACGGGACGATGGCCAGCATGACCCAGCGCAGCCGGCGCAGCAACGTGACCGGCTGCTGGCGGGTCGTCTCCGTCGCCGACTCCAGCAGGGGGGCCGGCGCGGCGCTGGGGCGTGGCTTTTCCGCACGAATTCTGTCCTTGTCTTTCTTCTTCTTCCGAGGCTTCTCGCGCGTGAGCTGGGCCTTCTCGCTCGGCCCGCCCGGGCCGGCCGGCCCCCCGGCCTTGATGGCGCCGGGCGCGGCGCCTCCCAGGTTGCTCGAGGGGGCAAGGGCCGGCGAGCCGGGGCCGTTCGTCGAGGCGGCCAGGGGGCCGTTGGCGGCCCCCGTGACGCCTGTGCTCGACGGCCCCAGGGCCGGAGCGGGGCCCGAGACCGCGCCAGGATCGGCGAAGCCGGCCGGCATGCCTTCCAGGGCCAGGCCAGGGGCGAGGCGCGACTTCCACATGAGCCAGGCGCAGGTGGCGGTCAAGCCGGCCAGGACGATGAAGCTGATCGACCAGGTGACGCGCTGGCCCGCGAGGCTGAAGAACGGCTCGACGACCAGGGGGTAGCCGAACAGCCCGAGGATGCTGCCGAAGTTACTGGCGGCGTACAGGAAGTAGGGGTCCTTGGCGGCGGGGTGGTCGGTGTTGGCGAACCACTTTTGCAGGATGGGGGCGGACGAGCAGACGACGAACATGGGCAGGCCGACCAGGACCGTCAGCACGAGGAGCAGGGCGGGGATGGGGTTGCTCTCGCGGCCGGTGATGAGGTTGGCGAGGACATCCTTGGGCCCGTTGAAGATCAGGAAGAGCAGCGGGATGGGCAGGAGCAACACGCCCATGTGAAGGGCGGCCTGCTTGCGCGCGCCGAGCCAGTGGTTGCTGGCGTGGGCGTAGCCGTAGCCGGCGAGGAGGACGGCCTGAAAGAACACCATGCAGGTGTTCCAGACCGCAGGCGTCCCGCCCAGCAGGGGAAGCATCATCTTGCCGACGAGCGGCTCGACGAGGAACAGCATCGCCGCGCTGAAAAACAGCGTCAGCGCGAAGACGATCAGCATCAAGCCTGGGGGGGGGGGGCAAGGGAAACCTCCTATCATCAGTTCTTGGTCCGTAGTGCTTAGTTCTTAGCAAAGAGGGCCCGGACTGTCTTCTGCTAAGACGAAGGACCACGGACGAAGGACTACGAACTATTTTACCTGGAGAACGCGCGGCAAGTTCGAGTCGTCGGCCCACGTGCCGACCTTCCCGTCCCTGGGCAGTTCGATCCATTCGCCGGAAGGAATCGTCCTTCGGAAGGTTGTCGTCGCGTTGGCCCGGAAGGGCGAACGAAGACGGATCGTGGGCGCCTGAGTGGTATGATAGGGCGCGCGCGGGCGAGGTGCTATGAAAAACGCTGGATGAGTTGCGCACGGGGCGCGAAACGGAAACGCCAAGCCGCAAGCGGAGCCCCGCCAGGGCTCGCCGCTTGCGGCTCAGCGATCCTCGTTGTGAACCGTCACGGCGCCCCCAGCGCGGCGATCGGCGCGAAGTCTTCCAGCAAGTGCTGGGGCCGGCCGTTGAAGTCGGTCAGGCGCGCGCCCGGGTCGATGCCGAGCACCCGGTAGACGGTGGCGAGCACGTTCTGGAAGGAGATCGATCCGCTGCGGGCGCGTTCGGCGCGGGCGTCGGTCTCGCCGATCACCTGGCCCATGCGCAGGCCGCCGCCGGCGAACAGGGCGCAGCCGGCCTCGGCCCAGTGCTCGCGCCCGATGCCGGGACGGGAGACCTTGGGCGTGCGGCCGAACTCGCCGAGCACCACGACGAGCACGTCGCGGTCCAGCCCGCGCTCGGTCAGGTCGCTCACCAGGGCGTGGAGGCTGCGGTCCAGCAGCGGGAGGATGCCCCGGAGGGCAAAGAAGATGTCGGTGTTGGCGCCGCTGTGGTGGTCCCAGGTGCCGACGCGGAGGGTCACGACGCGCACGCCGGCCTCGACGAGGCGGCGAGCCAGCAGGAACTGCCGGGCCTCCCAAGGGTAGGTGAGCGTCTTGATGGCGGAGTGGGGGAAGCGGCCCCCGCCGTAGCGGGCGACCACGCGGTCGGGCTCCTTGCTCAGGTCGAAGGCCTCGCGCACCTTCGTCGAGGTGATGATCTCCAGCGCCCGGGCCGTGAAGGCGTCGTGCCCGGCGAAGGCATCTTGCCGATCGAGGTCGCGGCGCAGGCCATCGAAGGCGGCGAGGAGTTGCTTGCGGTCGCGGAGGCGGTCGAGCGAGGCGACCGGCCTCATGTTGTCGAGCGCATCGCCAAACGGCCGAAACGGCGCGTGGCCGGCGCCGGCATAGTAGGGCTTCTCGAACTCGGACTGCTCGGAGCTCGGCCGGTTGAGGCTGACGTAGGCCGGGAGGGCGGAGCCGGTGCCGGCCAGGCGGCTGACGGCGGAGCCAAACGCGGGCCGGTGCCCTGCGCTGCGCGGCAGGCCGGTGTAGACCTCGCTGAGGAAGTGGTCGTTCTCGACGGAGCGGACGCCGCGCAGCAGGGCCAGCCGATCCATGATCTGCGCCTGGAGCGGCATGTGCTCGCAGATTTGAACGCCGGTCAGGCGCGTGCGGATCGGCTTGAAGTCGCCGCGGTACTCGAGGGGAGCGTCGGGCTTGAGGTCGTAGGTGTCGATGTGGCTGGGCCCGCCGTCGAGCACGACGTAGATGACGGACTTCTTGCGCGCCGGCACGGCGGCGCCGGCGCGAGACTCGACGCGGAGCAGATCGGCCAGCGTGGCCCCGGCGGTGCCGAGCCCGCCGACACGGAGGAACTGCCGGCGGCTGATGCCATCGCAGAAGCGGTGAGGTCCGCCGAAGAAGTTGAGCATAACCAGGCCTCTTGGCGGGGGCGCACCGAGCGGAGCGGGGGACTCAAGAACATTGTAACCCGGTCGGGGAGGCGCGACGAAGAGGTGGTGGGCCCCGGAGGGCAACGTGTGGCGCGGCGGGGCCGTGTCGGCCGGCACGACCGTCAACATCGGCACGCCCGCGCCCCGCAACGGTGTGAGCGCGCACATCGCCCTGCCCATGCACCGCAATCCTTCATGCCCACGCCTCGGAGCGGACGATGGAGACAAAACGCGCAGGGCCCCCACCTTCGTTCCGCCTCCAGGAGTGTCGCCGGTGGAAGAATTCAACTTCGGGGAGATCTTCCGGCTCTGGGCCCACGAGTTGTACCTCTGGACCGGCTTCGGCACGATCGTCGGGCTCCTGGCCCGTCTGCTGATGCCCGGCAAGGACCGAGCGGGCGTCGTCACGACCGTGCTCGTGGGGGTCGCAGGGGCCGTGATCGGCTCGGCGCTCCTCGCCTACTTCTGGGAAGGCTACCGCGTTACCCCCCTGAGCCCGGTCGGGTTTGCGGTCGCCGTCGCCGGGGCGTTCATCCTCCTGCTCTTCCACCGCCTGATCGGCGGATACGCCTCCCCCGGAGCGCCTCTTCCCAGTCTGCATCACGTCGGGCGAAGGCACGAAGAGGCCCTCGAAGGGGAATGAGCGTCGGGGCGGGTGGGGCCAAAGATCCGGGAGCGCGGATCGCCAAGCCGCAAGCGGAACAGCGACGGGCCCGCCGCTTGCGGCTTGGCGGGCGCTCCCGGAATCGTTGCCCCACCCGTCGAGGCGAAGGGAGCGGAAATCGGCTATCGCGCCAGGGCGCCAGCCGGTATACTTCGCCATTCCGGCCCTCGGCCGGCACGCAAGGAGGCGTCATGCAGCGGTCGTTCACCTGGCTTCTTCCCCTCTGTCTGGCCAGTTTCCTGTGGGCGTTCAGCTTCGGCACCAACGCGCCGCTGGCCTCTCTTTGGATGCAAGACGCCGGGCACAGCGACACCCTGATCGGCCTGAACACCGGTGCCTATTACCTCGGCATCGCCCTGGCGGCGACTGCGGTCCCCGGGCTGATGCGGCGCTGGGGGCACGGCTGCGTGCTGGTGGGCATGATTGCCTCGGGGCTGACGGCCGCGGCCTTTCCCTGGGGCCTGGGGCTGGGAGGGTGGTTTGGGCTGCGCGGCCTCAACGGCATCGCCGCCGCCCTCAGCCTCATCCCCCTGGAGACGTACGTGAACCGCCGTTCGCGCCCCGAGGCGCGGGCCCAGAACTTCGGCTATTACGCCTTCTTTATCGCCCTGGGCATGGCCCTGGGGACGCTGGTGGGCCTGGAGCTCTACGCCGGTCTGCCGCGCGTCGCGTTCGTCTTGGGCGGCGCGTCGGCCCTGCTTGGCGGGGCGGTGGTGCTGCTCTGGCGGCTCACGCTCCCGCTGTGCGAAGAGGAAGATCGTGGCGGGGCGCTGTTGGACTTCGGGCGCAACTTCCTCAGCTTCGGCAGCTCGTGGAGCCAGGGCTTTCTCGAAGGGGGCATGATCGCCCTGCTGCCGATCTACCTACTGTCGGTGGGGATGTCGCCGAGCTCTGTTAGCTGGCTGATGAGCGGGCTGATGCTCGGGGTGATTCTCGCGCAGGTGCCGATTGCCTGGCTGGCCGACCGCCTGGGCCGCACGGCCGTTCTGGCCGCGTGCAACGTCGCCGCGTTGCTGGGCGTGTGCGGGCTGCTGGCGTCGGGCGGGGGCGTGAGCCTGGCGCTGTGCCTCTTCGCGGTCGGTGCCTGCTCCGGCGCGTTCTACCCGCTGGGATTGGCGCTGCTGGGCGAGCGAGCGCCTCCGGGCGGGCTGGCCCGTGCCAACGCCTGGTTCCTGGCGATCAACTGCGTGGGCAGCATGACCGGGCCGGTGATCGCGGGGGCGGTCATGGACTGGCTTGGCCGCGGCGCGCTTTTCGTCGCCGGCGGCGGGGCCATCGGGGTGGTTTTGCTGGGGTGGGGGGCGCTGGCCCTATGCCGCAGCGGGGTGAAGGCCAGCGAGCTCGCGCCGAAAGGCGCCGAGCCGGAAGCGCGCGAGGCGCGGCAGGCGGCTTGAAGGGGTTTAGCGAGGGCTCGTCGATCGCCTGCCGCACCGACGCCGGTATCCCCGGCTCGTTCGCGTTCCTCGTCAGGTCCGCCACCTTCTGCAGCGCGTCCTTCTGCACGCTCTCGGCCGCGATCAGTTCCGCCCCGCCCAGCGCCCGCAACTGGTCCACCTTCCCCCTCAACTCCCCCACTCGCTTGGCCGCGTCCACCAGTCCCTGCACCTGGGTCGGCGTGACCACCCCGCCCTGCCCGATCGCGCCCTGCGCCCTCTGGAGCGCCTCCTCCGCCCGCCCCAGTTGCCGCGTCGCCCGCGCCAGCCGCGACTCGATGACCGGCAGGGCCCTCGACAGCCCGGCGCCCGTGAGCACGCCGGCCGTCAGCCCGGCGGCGAAGCGGAGCGGGCCCTTGTACTTCTCCTCCAGCGGCGAGACCTCCACCGCCGACATCGCCAGCGTCGCCGACGCGGCCGAGAGCGTCAGCACGCCCGCGTGCCGCAGGGCGCTGGCCGCCTGCCGGCGGGCGAACATGGTGCTCGCCGGCAGGAACCACTGCCCGCCGCCGATGGCCGCCCGGCTGCCCGTGCCCAGCGGGATCACGGTCAGCGCCGTCAGGCCCGCATCCAGCACCACGCTCCAGGCGTCGTTCTGGAGCGGCCGCGGGCCGATCTGGCCGCTGAAGTCTCCGCCCATCACGCGGCGAATGTCCTCCAGGTCCGACCACTGGTCGGTGCGGCCGCTGTCGCCGCTGGCCACCCACTGCCCCACCCCGATCAGCCGCTCCGCCGTGCGGTAGACCGGCGCCAGGAAGTCCGCGGCGTTGAGCACGCTGCGGTCGAGGAACTCGTACCCGGAGGCCGGGTCGTACTTCACCGTCACCGGGTTGGCCTCGCGCCAGGCCCGGAAGTCGCGCCACGCCGCGTCCCACGCTATCTGCTGCACCGACGGTGCCAGCCGATCGAAGGCCGCCCTCTGCGCCGGCGTGAGCGTCGCATTCAGGCCGTTGAGGTTCGCCGGGGCGGTGCTGGCCGCGGCGAAGGTGGCCCGCAACAGCGGATCGTCTCGCATCGCCTTCAGGTCGCTGTTGAAGCGGCCCTGGATTTGCCCCGCCATCGCGAGGGCCTGCTGGGCGGAGGCGGCGTCCCCCGCGGCGCGGTAGCGCAGGGCGTTGATGACGAGACTGTCCAGGAGCGCCTGCCGGTCCAGCGGGGCCAGGTAGTCGGCGAACCGGCCGCGGTCCACCGGGCTGGCCAGTTGCCAGCCGGGTAGGTAGGCCAGCGCCACGTTCGCCTGGTTGTAGCGGTCCAGCGCGTAGTAGGACTGCACCGGCATGGAGAACTCGGCGCCGCGGAGGTAGCGGTCGTAGACGAACTGATCGACGCGGGCGTTGGGGTTCGGGACGCCCTGGACGAGCACCTCCTCCTCGGACATGCCTGGTATCCACTTGTCTCCGGCCAGCCCCTTCTCCCAATAGCCGGGGTACTTCACCGTCATCGTCAGGCGCTGCCGATACCAGGTGCCCAGCAGGGGAGCGACGGCGGTGGAAAGCGGCCTCCCCACCTGCTGGGCATAGTCCACCGCCTGGAGCAGGCGGTCGCGCGAGGCGTAATACTCCTCGGCGGTGGGTATCCCCTCGGCCCCCGAGGCCTGCTCGCGGGCGAGGAAGGTGTCGTAGTCGGTGTCGGACAGGAACGAGGCCCGCTGCGCCAGGCTTCCCCGGTTCTGGGCGCTCAGGCCGATCGTGGACCAAGGGTTGTTCTGGAGCCCCGCAGTGAGGTTCTGGAGCGCCGCGGCGAGCCCGCTGGCGCATGTCGGCAGCATCGACGTGGAGCGCCCTCCCGTACCGGAGATGGCCCGACGCGGGGCGGCAGCGCTTGTCCTAGTTCGACTGTAGGAGTTATGCTTTTCAGACTAAGTCTCTGTATTAAGTTATGTACTTTGCGCCCCGTAGTTGTGGCTTCAAATAGTCCAAGGATATCCAACACCGTTTGGTGCTG
>JBBSEZ010000277.1:0-13287 GCA_038239195.1 Gemmatales bacterium | reverse complement strand
GGTATCATCGTCCACACGAGGGTGCCTCCCTTTATCTCGAGACCACCTACTCTTGGTCTAGGAAGGCACTCCTCTTTTTCTAGCTACCTCCGTACTCCCAATAGTGGACGAACGATCAGACAAATCTGCGAAAGTTCAGATAGGGCCCTCCCGAAAGATTTCGATGCTCTCGGGCCCCGGAGGGCGCCCTCACCGAGCAGGCACCTTGCGGCGGAGGGGCGTCCCGGGCCCGCTAATCTCCACGACCTCGATTTGGTGGAAGACGACCTCGCTCTTTTAGGTGCCCAGCCCCAGGACCGCTGGGCCCTTCAGCGAAAACCGCTTATCCAGATAGATGTTGGAGTAATCGGTCTTCAGGCGAGAGATCAACTTGCCGTCGAGATAGGCCTTCGCGCCGTCCCGGCGGACCTCGAACCGCGCTTCGTAGCGCTGGCCGTTCTGGAGCCAGGCCCCCCTCTTGACCGTCGTCTCGTTGTCGTCGGGGTCTTTGCCGTTGACGTTGTCGAAGCCACACACGCTGTTGCCGAACCCGGCGATGAAATACTGGAATTGGCGCCCCCCGCCGTACAGGATCGGGGCCACGGCGTCGTTCCCCTCCGTGCGGGTGAAGGCGATGCGCAGGTCGTACTCCGCCGGAGGACGGTAGGGGAGTTGCAGGCGCGCGTCCTCGCCCCGGCCCGACACCAACTCGCCGGCATCGTTGAGCCGCCAGCGGTCGGATACCGCGTCCTTCTGCGTGTCGATCAGCGAAAGCAGGTTGACGGTGGCGGCCCCCGGCTTCGGGTCGGGGCGCTTCGGCTTCGGGCTCGGGGGGGCCCCTTTCACGCCCTCCTCGACCTTCCGCTCGGGCAGCGGCTTCGGCGCGGCCGGCTTCGGCGCGGGCGGTTCGGCGGGAACGAGCGGGCCGACCTCGGCATGGCCGGCCTTGTCGGGGCCGCGGAGGAAGACGGTCGCGAGGTAGACCGCCCCGCCGACCACAACGAGCAGGAGCCCGGCCGCGAGCGCAAGGACGCGAGCCCGTCGTGCCTTTACCGGGGCCTTGCGCGGGATGGAAGGCGAAACGCCCGCCGCGACTGCCTGCTCGATCCTCTGAATCGCCTCCACGACCTCGCGGGCCGAGCCCATGCGCCGGTCGGGGTTTTTGGCCAGCAGTTGCATCACCAGGTCGGACAGCTCCCGGGGCAGCTCGGGATTGAGATCGTGGGGTGGAGGCGGGTCTTCGGTGGCCAGGGCCATCAACGTGCTCAGCGTGTCCTGCCCGCGGAAAGGCAGCTCGCCGGTAGACGCCCGGTAGAGCGTGACGCCGAGGCTGAACAGGTCGGCCCGGCCATCCACCTTCAGGCCGGACGCTTGCTCGGGGGCCATGTAGGCGGGCGTGCCGACGATGGCGCCCGTCTGGGTCAGGTTCTGCTCGCCGCTGGTGCGCCGGGCCAGGCCGAAGTCGAGGACCTTGACGCGCCCCCCGGCCGAGGCGTCCAGCCAGAGATTGGCGGGCTTGACGTCTCGATGGATCAGGCCGCGCGCGTGGGCCGCCGCCAGGCCGAGCGCCGTCTCGCGGCCCACGCGCAGCACCTCGCCGACGGAAAGGCGCGGCGCGCGGCGGAGGCAGTCGTCGAGCGATTCGCCCTCCAGAAACTCCATCGCCAGGAAGGGCGCCCCGCGATCCTCGCTCACCTGGTAGATCGAGACGACGTGATCGTTCTTGACCGCCGCGGCGGTGCGGGCCTCGCGGAGGAAGCGCTGCCGGGCGCTGTCGCTGGCGCCCAGCGCGGGCAGCATCACCTTGAGGGCGACGGGGCGCTCGAGGTGGGGGTCTTCGGCCTTGAAGACTACGCCCATGCCGCCAGCGCCGAGCACTTTCAACACGCGGTAGGGCCCCAGCCGGCCGATCTCGCCGGGGCCTTGCGGAGGGGCGAGGAAAGCGGTCCATTCCCGCTCGCCATTGTTTCGTTCCCGATCCAAGGCGCTCGCCGCGCTCAGCGTGTCGGTGCCCGCGCCGCCGATGCTCTCCGGCCCGCGCGGAGGCAGCGTGGGCGCGTCGGCCATTCGTCCCGGTGCCGTCGCCAGGCCGGGCCCAAGGGGCCCAGGCGCCTCCACGCCCGGGAGCGCGGTCGTCAGGCCGTGGACCGGGCCAGGAGCAGCGCCGCGGGGAACGGGGACCATGTCGTTGCAGTGCGGACAGCGGACCGAGTTGCCGGTCAGGCCCTCCTTGACCCGGAGCGCCTTGCCGCAGTGCGAACACGAGAACGCGATCATGGCGAATGGCTCGGTAGAAGGCGCGGTAGGCTGAGGGGCGCAGCGCGACAGACTGAGATTGTAGCGGCGGGACTGCTGGCTGGCACTCGAGGTGGAGCAGCACGTGCTGCGGACGAGGCAAGATTGCCGGGAGGCCCCGGCTTACGAGGCGAGACGAAGGGAGGAGGTCGGGCTTCGAGCCACAACCTCCCCCGTGTTGCGCGAGGCGCTTCTTACTTCTTGCGGACCAGATTGAACTTGCACTCCGGGCCCTTGGCGGGCTTGCCGCCCTCCCAGCAGACGCCCGACCACTCGATGTGGTCGTCATCGACGAAGGTGAGCGTCCCCTCGTGCATGTGCTTGTCCTTGGCCGGGTCCAGGTTCGACCCGCCGGCGAACTTGAAGCGGAGCTGGTTGGCCGGCGACTTGGGGTCGGCCTTCATGCGCGGCTGGTTGCCCAGCGCGCAGAAGTGGGTCATCACCAGGTCGGCCCCGTCGCGGTGGTAGACCGACACCATCTCCATCGGCGAGCCGGGGAAGAGCGTCTCGTGGACGGCGCTACCGCCCGCCGTCACCTTGACTACCGACACGACCTGGGCGGTCGGCTTGCCGTCCTTGTCGGCCGCCACCCAGGTGCCGGCCATCTTCTTCATCCGCTCCAGGCCCGGGTGCGGGGCCGCCGCGGGCGCCTTGCCGCCGGCGTTCTCGCCGCCGCGGGCCCCGAGGGTGAGCGCGAGCAGCATCAGCCCGCTAATCCAGAACCGTTGCGCCATGTCGATCCTCCGAAGGGAGCATGAAGAGGGCCCCCCTACCTCGCTGGGACGGGGAAGGAGTATACCCCCGTCCTCCCTCGGCACAAGGTCACCTTGAGGTCGGGGGGGGCCTGTGGGCCGTCCTGCGTTCAGGAGAGCTGGGCCTGCGTCAGGGCAAGGGCATCCTCGCGTTGGCTTCCCAACCGCCGGCATCATGCGTCCGTGCAAGAATGGCAGCCGCCCCTTGCCAGCCTTCTCTCCCGCGCGGTACGATCCTGCCACGCCCAGCCAAGGAGGCTGCCCATGCGGTGGTTGACGCTGCTCGTTGCCGCCGCCCTGGCCTCGTTGCTCTCGCCGGGGGCGCCTCTCGCTGCCCAGGCTCAG
The DNA here is from genome assembly GCA_038239195.1 of Gemmatales bacterium. Taxonomy (GTDB): domain Bacteria; phylum Planctomycetota; class Planctomycetia; order Gemmatales; family Gemmataceae; genus JBBSEZ01. Next base: position 9,916 of record JBBSEZ010000277.1, on the reverse strand, counting down.
ACCTCCGTCTCTTTCGTCAAGGTGACCGCCAGCGCGGACAAGGTAGGCGCCGACGGCAAGCAGGTCGCGATCGTGACCTTGACGATAGACGACAGGTGGGAAGTGTACGCCAACCCCGTTGGGCACGCAGACCTGGCCCACTCCCAGTTGAAGCTCGAAGTCAGCGCCAGGGCGAAGCCGAAGAGCGTGCGCATCGACTATCCCGTCGCCACCCTCATCAAGGACCGCGTCTTTGGCGACTACAAAGTCTACAGGACGAAGGCTGTGGTCAAAGCCTTTGTCGAGCGGGCCCCAGGCGACACGAGCCCGCTCCAGGTCGCGGTCTCGTTCCGCGCCATCCACAGTTCCATCTGCGTGGTCCCTTCGACCGTTCGATTGGACGTCCGCTGACCGGCCGACGTGCGATTCGCGGATGCCGCCCCTCGGGGCCTCCCCATGCGCCGCTTCATCCCACTGCTGGCCGTGCTCCCGCTGGCCTTCGCGCCTGCGCCGTTGCGGAAGGCAGAGGAAGGGAAAGACGAAAAACGCTTCACGCTGGCCGTGAACGGCAAGAATTGGCGCGAGGTCTTGACGTGGCTGAGCGACGTCTCCGACCAGGCGATCGTCGGACCAGTCATCCCGGGCGGAACTTGTACGGTGGCTGCGCCGCCCGGCCGGCGCTACACGCTCGCCGAGGTCGTCGAGCTCCTCAACGACGACCTGCTCAGGATTGACCGGCCCGTGAGGTATTTCCTCTTCACCCGCGAGCGCACCTTTGTCCTGGTCCCCGCGGACGAGGTCATCGACAAGCTCCCCAAGGCCCCCTTCGTTCGGATCGAGGACTTGCCCCGCCGTGGCCGCAAGGAGCTGGCGATGATCTACTTGCCGCTGAAGACGCTCGATGCAGCGGCAACGGCCGTCGAGGTTCGGAAGAGGCTGGGCCCGTTTGGCGAGGTCGATTTCGACAAGAAGAACAACGCACTCATGGTGCAGGACCAGGTGGGCAACCTCGACAGTCTCGTCAAGGCGATCCGGACGCGCGACGGCGCCAAGAAGCCCAGGCGCCCGGAGAGCTCAAAGCTGCGGGCATGGGGTTTCGCTTCGAGCGGAAGAAGCCCAGAGGCTTTTCCACCCTTCCGACCAGTCGCGATGCCCGCTGCTGACCTTGCCAATGTTGCCCCGGCGTGCGACATTCCCCCCACCCCAAACGTGTCGAAGCACGAAGCCACCCAGGTGGTGGCGGGGGAGCGTCTTTTCACCCCGGAGGTCGAGTCATGCGGAAGGTCGCGTTGATCGCGGTGGTCGTTATGGCGGTGCTGGCCGTGCCCGCCTGGTCTCAGGAAATGCCCAAGCCCGGCCCCGAGCACAAGCTGCTCAAGGCGCGAGAAGGAAACTGGGACACGACGATGAAGGCCGGCGGGATGGAGTCGAAGGGGAAGGTCATGTACAAGATGGAGCTGGGCGGGATGTGGCTGGCCGGGTCGATGGAGAGCGAGCTGTTCGGGACGAAGTTCTCGGGCAGGAGCCTGGAGTCCTACCACCCGGCGAAGAAGAAGTACGTGAGCGTGTGGGTGGACAGCATGTCCACCGCCCCGGTGACGATGGAGGGGGCCTACGACAAGGAGAAGAAGGCGCTGACCATGGTTGGGGAGGGCCCCGGCATGGGCGGGAAGGCCACCAAGTACAGGTCGGTGTCCCGGATGCCGGACAAGGACACGCTGGAGATGACCATGTACGTCGGGGACGGCAAGGAGCCGACGTTCACCGTCACCTACAAGCGGAAAAATTAGCCAGGGCGCCCGGCCCGGCAACGCCCCCGGGCCGGGCCCGATCCTCCGCCTGTTGGGCCTGCCGTCGTCGAGAGCTCCGCGCGCCCACGGTAGAAGAAGTAACCCCACGAACGCCCCCTGCCGACACCTCTCTAACAGTCTGCATTTCTGGTCATCGGAGTGCCACTTTGCGGTCGGCGCCGTACAACACGGGCCGAGACGACGGCTGGGCGGCAGCACGGGCCCGGCTCAACTGGTCGAGGAGCACAACGCTGAGAGTTGCCCCTGGCCCCCTTCCGAAAGGCTGACTCATGTTCCGCAACAAGGTTGCCCTCACGGTCCTGGTTGTCCTCGCGGGCGTTTCGGCGGCCCGGGGCAGCAGCGCCAGCTTCGTCATCAGCGGCACGGGGGTTGACCTGGGGAAGGCAGAGGAGGTGATCGAGAAGGGCGTGCCGCAGCCCCCGCGATTCCGCGTCAAGGTCGAGGTGGGCAAGCCCTTCACGCTGACCGCGCGGGGCATGGTGCACCCGAGGGGCGTGGCAAAAGGCCAGCCCTCCGCGCCGGACGCGGGGGCCTGGAGCTTCGCCGAGAAGGACTTCAAGAAACTTGTGCCGGAGAAGAAGGCGGACAAGACCGAGATCGCGGTCATCCTGCGGCCGACGGCAGTCGGGCGCTCGCGCGTCCGCTTCACCGGCAAGATTCTGGGTTACGAGCGCACCTTCGACGTTCTCGTCGAGGTAGTGGCCCGGAAGAAGGAGTAGGGCGCCTGACCCTCCCCGCACTTCCGCCGCTTCCGTTCCGCCATACCGCCCCGCCCGGCCGAGGCGAACACGCCGCCGATCGGCGCGACCGGGTTTGTGCCGTCCCGCCTGACGGGGCCTCCCTCCTTCCGCTCCGGCGCCCGGGGGGCGAGCCTCGCCCGGTTCCGCCTCCCCAGCGTGGGCGCGAGGAGCCCCTCCCGAGGGTTGACCGAGGGCCCGCGGCGCGGGAGGATGTTCTTCTTCACATCGCAGGCGCTGAGAGATACTCACCAGTTCGGACTGCGCGGAGTTGGAGGGCGAAGGGCTCATGACTTCCGACGAAGCCTTTCTCCAGTCGATCATTGAAGCCCCGGATGACGACACACCGCGCCTGGTCTACGCGGACTGGCTGGACGACCATCAAGTCCCCGCGCGGGCCGAGTTCATCCGCTTGCAGTGTTCGCTCGACAAGATGGCGGCCAATGATCCACGGCGTCCCGAGCTGCGAGACCGCGAGCAGGAATTGCTGCGGCACTACGGCTGGGCCTGGGCGGAGGAACTCGGCTGAGACGTTCGCGAATGGCACTATCGCCGAGGCTTTATCGAACGCGTCGAGATGTGCCTCGAAAGGCCACGCGACGAGGTCCTCGCCGTTCTCCAGAAAGCCCCGATCCGCCACCTCCGAGACACGTCGCAGTTCTGCGACCTCAGTGAGGTGGTGAAAGCGCTACCGGACCTGGGTCGATTGACCGGGCTGGAGCTCTGGTATCTCTACGCCTTTGAAAACGATCTCTTGGGGACCATCCTCGCGTCGCCCCATCTGGCGAACCTGCGCACGCTCATTCTGCACCACGACCGAAACGGGAACCTCGCCGACGAGAACGTGATCGTCGAAGCGATGCACTCGCCGCACCGGGCGGAACTGCGGGAGTTGGCCGTCAACGTCGATGGCTCGTGGCGCGGGCCTTCCCGCAAGATTTTGAGCGCCATCGCCACGTCACCGCACTTGCAAAAGCTGAGAAAGCTGACCTTGACCAACGCGGGGGATGAAGGCAACCAACCGGAAATGGACCTCGAGACTATCCGCGCCCTCGGACAGTCGCCGAACCTGACCGGACTGGAACGACTCGACCTGGGCCGGACCGCCTTCTCGATCGAGGCGTGGGACGAGGTGTTACGGTGGCCCTGGCTGTCTCGGCTGAAATGGCTCCGCCTGAACTACGCGCGCCAGGTCAACCCTCCGAGCTATAGGACAGTTGCCGAGCTCCGGAACCTGCCCGCCTACCGGCAGGCATTCGAGCAGAAGGTCGGAATTGTCGATTGGGACACCGAGTTCATTAGTCCCTGGCAGGGTAACACCTCCTGGAAAGGCCTCTCCTGGGACGGCCTGCGACAGCAACACTTGTTCTCGATGTGGCAGTACGTCCGGCGTCGGGACTACGAAGGGCTCGAAGCCGCGTTCCGGAAAGATTGCTGCAAGTACGCCGGCGAAGCGGCAGCGAAAGCCATCGATGACCTGCTGTTCCACCGCTACCAGACGGCGCTCGCAGCCGGGCTCCAAGAGGCCATCGGGGCCAGCGCCCGGCACAGCGACGCCACGTCGATCTATCTCCGCATCCGACCAGACCTCCAATGGGACGGGGAGTACCACGTCTCGACCCAGAGCATGAAGGAACCGTTCGAGCCACATCAGGAGTCCTCGTACGGCGGGCCGCTGGAGGAACACGAAGCGCCTTCGTTCCCGGAGGCCGCGGAGGTGCGCGCTCGGTTCTCCGAGCGGAAACCGCTCGATCCCGGCGGGGCCCTCCACTACCTCCTCGCCCGGACGGTGGCCGCGTTCGGGCGCTGTGTCTCCCAGAACGAGGTGCCGGTCCCGGTCTTCTTCAGTTGCATGTATGCCGTATTTCGGATGTAGCGGTGGCTGGCCCAGTGGCCGCAGCGGACTGCGGCGGCCGGCAAGCCCACCAAGAACGCGGGGAGCGCGCCTCGCTCCCCGCGTTCTTGGCGAACGCGGCTACCGCCCAGGGGGCCCGGATGTTTGGCCCCAGCCCGGGGAGAATCGCGGGACGCCCCCACGTTCTCGTTGGTAGTGTCCAGACTCGCGCCCCTGTTACCATGACGCAGGGCGGCGTGGTCCGACCGCCCCGTCCGCCGCACGCGGGAGCCTCTGTCATGCTCCGCTTCGTGTTGCCGTTGTTGGCCGTCCTGTCGGCGGCCTTCGCGCCCGCCCCGCTGCCGAGGGCGAAGAAGCCACCGGACGCGGAAACCGTGCGCCGGCAGATGGAGGGCACCTGGGTCGTCGAGCGCCACGTCGTCGGGGGCCGCGTGCAGGGCGGCCCCGGCCACGTGTGGGAAACGGTTCGCATCAACCGAGGCGCCTGGTCGCAAACCAGCAAGGTCGGTTCGACGACGCCCTACCTCATCACCATCCACCCGAAGGATGGCTCGCGCATCGACATGGCCTACCGGCCCGGCGACGTCCCCTTGCTGTACGGCGTGCTGCGCCTCGACGGGGACGGCCTCGTCGTGACGCACGCCACGTCGGGCCCGTTGCCGACCAGTCACGTGGCCCCACTGCGCAGCGGCCAGGGCCGCTGGGTGCTCCGGCGTGCCCGGCCTTGAGGGGCCTGGTCCTGCCTGGGAACGGCGGCAAGTAGGGCCTACCCCTCCTGCCCCTGCAAGTGCGCCACCACCAGCCGGATCACGTCGTACTCCACCTTCTCCCCCAGCGCCAAAAAGATCGGCTTGAGCCGGTCCGTGCCCACCTGGCGCGCCGCCTCGGCCACGCGCTCGCACGTCACGTTGTCCACCCACGCCTCGATCGACGCCGGCCTTTCGCTGCGGACGAAGTCGGCGAGGTAATCGCCGATCGTGCCGCGCTTCAGGCCCATCTGGTGCATCACGTCCTCGATCGCCGCCCCCTGCCGAAACAGGTCGTTGGCCCTCTCCCGGCGCAGCGACGCGGCGGCGGTGCTGACCCGCGGTTCCGCGGCGCCCTTCTCCTCGGTTGGGGCAGCGGGGCGCGGCACGTCGGCGGCCACGCCATGTTCGCTACAGTGCTTCACGATGACGGCGAGAAAACGGGCCCCGAAATCGCGCAACTTCGCATCGCCGACGCCGTAGACGGCGCGCATCTTTTCCAGCGCGGTCGGCCGCACCGTCGCCAGCTCCCGGAGCGTGGCGTCGCTGAAGATCACGTAGGGCGGGACCTGGCGCTCGCTGGCCAGCTCCTTGCGCAGGTTGCGCAGGGCGTCGAACAGCGCCTGATCGACCCCTTCCCATGAGGCGGCAGCGGCCTGCGACTTCTGCGGCTTCTCGCCCTTCTTGCGCCGCACGAGCTGCACCAGCCGGACGGCCCGTTCGCCGCGCATCACCTCCCACGAGGCCGCGTTGAGGCGCAGCAGGGGGTACTCGTCGCCGACCTGCATCAGCACTTGCTGGCCGATGAGCTGGTAGACCCAGTCGCGCAGGTCGGCCTTGTTGTGGTCCTTGAGGATGCCGAACGTCGTCAGCTTGTCGTGCCCGCGCTGCTGGATCTTGAGGCTGTTCTGGCCGCGCAGCACCTCGATGACGTGCCCGATGCCGAAGCTCTCCTTGACGCGCGCCACGCACGACAGGATCTTCTGCGCCACCACCCCTGCCTCGGGCACCTCCTCGGTATCGCCCAGGCACAGGTCGCAGGCGTTACACGACGGCGCTTCATACGCCTGGCCGAAATACTGCACGAGGGCCTTATGCCGGCACGTTGCCCCGCGCGCGTAGCGGTCCATCTCGTCCAGGTGCTTGAGCCCCGAGGCGACGTGCTCCGGGTCGGGCGGCGTTTCCTGGTCGCGCGGGTTTTGAATCCGCGAGCGCCAGCTCATGACGTCGGCGCCGGAGTAGAGCAGGACGCACTCGGCCTCGAGGCTGTCGCGCCCGGCCCGGCCCGCCTCCTGCTGGTAGTGCTCCAGCGAGCGCGGCAGGCCGGCGTGCAACACGAAGCGGACGTTCGAGCGATCGATGCCCATGCCGAACGCCACCGTCGCCACGATCACGTCGCAGCGCTCCTGCAAGAACTCCTCCTGTGTCGCCTGGCGCTGCTCGCTCTGCATGCCGGCGTGGTAGGGCAGGGCGCTCACGCCGCGCTTCTGGAGCGCCGCCGCCAGCTCATCGACCTCCTTGCGCGAGAGACAGTAAATAATGCCGGCCTCGTCCTTGTGGCGGTCGAGCACCTCGACGACCTGGCGCATCAGGTCGTGCCGCGGCAACACGCGATAGGTGAGGTTGGGCCGGTCGAAGTTGCCGACGAGCACCTCGGGGCCCTGCAAGGCGAGCTGGGCGATGATGTCGCGGCGCACCTGCTCCGTTGCGGTGGCGGTGTAGGCGTGGACGGAGGCGCCGGGGAAGAACTCGCGCAGGCGCGAAAGCTGGCGGTACTCGGGGCGAAAATCGTGGCCCCAGTGGCTGATGCAGTGGGCCTCGTCGATGGCGAAGGTGCGCACCTCGATCTGCTGGAGGATGCGGTAGAGGTCGGTCTGCACGAGGCGCTCGGGCGAGACGAACAGCAGGTTGATCCTGCCCTCGCGCAGGTCGATCTCCGTGGCGAAGCGCTCGGCGGGGCTGAGCGAGCTGTCGAGCTGGGCGGCGGCCACGTCGTTGGCGCGCAGGCCATCGACCTGGTCCTTCATCAGCGCGATGAGGGGGGAGACGACGACGGTGGTACCGCCGCGCAGCACGGCGGGCGCCTGGTAGCAGAGCGACTTGCCGCCGCCGGTGGGCAACACGACGAGCGAATCTCGCCCGGAGAGCACGGCGCGCATGGCCTGCTCCTGCATCGGCCGGAGCTCGCGAAAGCCCCAGTGGCGGGCGATCGCGTCCCGCAGTTTATCGAGCGGCGCAGCGGTGGGGGGGGGCATGGGTCGTCTCCTTGAGCGCTTTATCATGCCCGACCGGCTGGCGGTTGAGAAGGGCAGTTGGGCGGCCCGGTGCCACGAGCGGAACTCACCGTCGGCTAAATGGGGCCCTCCCGCGTCAGGGTGAAGACGGTGATCTCCGGCCGCACGTTGAAGCGCAGTTGCATCAGGTGCCCCAGACCGCGGTTCACGTACAGGCGGCGCCCGCCTGCGAGGTCATACGCCCCGGCGACGTAGCGGCGGTTCTTCACGGGCAAGATGGGCGGGCCGAGCAGCGGCGGGCGGCACTGCCCGCCGTGCGTGTGCCCGCTCAGCATCCAGCCGCGATACGGGCCCCACACGGGCAGGTCGGCCGCGTCGGGGTTGTGGCACAGCACCAGCGAGGACCGGCCCTCGCCCTGCGCCATGAGCACCTCATTGGGCCGGAAATTCGGGCCCCAGTAGTCGTCGAGCCCCACCACGGTGAGGCCGCGCACCGAGCGCGCCTCGTTGCGCAGCACGTCCATGCCAAGGTCTTTCATCCCGGCGCCGATCCGGTCGGCGACGTCGGCGTAGCGGGCGCACGTGCCGTAGTCGTGATTGCCCAGCACCGCCAGGGTGGCGACCCGGCCGTGCGGCACGTGCTCCAGCACGCGCAGGGCGTGATCGATCTGCTCGCCCCGGGTGCATGTCATGTAGTCACCGGTCAGCACCACCACGTCCGGCTCGAGGGCCTGGGCAAGCTGGAACGACTCGAGCAAGTAGTCGTCCTCGACGGCACGGCCGACGTGGACGTCGCTGAGCTGGACGAGCACCTTGCCCACCCACTCCGCGGGCAAGCCGGCGACGGGCAGCTCGCGGCGCACCACCTCCACCCAGTGCGGCTCGATGCGATAGCTATAGGCGCCGAGGCCGGTCCCGCTCAGCAGGGCGGCCGCGCCGAAGCGCAGGAATCGGCGGCGCGTACACAGGGGGAGGAGTGGCATCGGGTGCCTCCTTGCTTCTCTCGGGGGCTCGGTCGCGTCCCTGCGACCGGGGAGAGAAAAGGCTACTTGGAAGGCGAGGAGGCGGTCAAGGCGGGTTGTGGCGCCCCGACTTGCCGATGGCCTGCTCGGGGGCCACGTAGCTGGGGGTGCCGAGGATGGCGCCGCTTTGGGCCTGGGCCGCGCCGCCCTCCAGGCGCCTGGCGAGGCCGCAGTCGGCGATCTTGGGCACCAGGTCATTTAGCCGCCGAGCTCGGCTCGGCGCATCGGCGACAGGGGCCGTGCGTCATTCGTCGTCCACCTCGTCGAGCCCCAGTTGCTCCGCGATGCGGGCCAGCGCGCGCCAGTTGCTTGCGTAGGGCCTCGGGGCCCCCCTTCACCTCCTGGGCGATGAGGGCCCAATCGTGGCCCTGGGCACGCAACTCGGCCAACCGGCGCTCCTCCGCCGACAGCCGACGGCGAACTTCTAGTCGCAGAAGCTCCGCAGGTGGGCGCCGAGGGGCAGCCGGACCGACCGGCGGATGACCGGCTCGTAGCGGCGCACCAACTCCGTGGCGGCGTCCTCGCCGGCCCGCACCCGGCGGACCAGTTCGGGGACCAATCGCCCTCGGACATGAAAGGCCTCCCGGGAAAGAGTGACGGCCCGCCCATCTTACCAGCCCGGTTTGGGCCGCGTCCATCACCCATTCGCCAGCGCACCCAGGAGCGCCGCGGCGGCGGCCCGCGGGCTCTCGGCCCGGGCGATGGCCTCGCCGACCGCCACCCGCCGGGCGCCCGCGGCCACCGCCTGCGCGATGGTCTGTCCGTTGATGCCGCCGATGGCAAAGGCGGGGAGGGCCGTCTCCGCGAAAGCGGCGCGGACGAACTCGAGACCGGGAAAGCGGTCGAAGTCCTTGGTGCCCGAGGGGAACGTCGGGCCGACGCCGAGATAACTGGCGCCATCGAAGATCGCCTTTCGCACCTGCTCGAGATCGTGCGTGCTGACGCCGATCAGGGCGTCGGGGCCGAGGATGCGCCGCGCCTCCCGCACCGGCATGTCGTCCTGGCCCAGGTGAACGCCATCGGCCTCGACGAGGCGGGCCACGTCGGGCCGATCGTTCACTACAAACAACATCCCCGCCCGGTGGGCCCACTGGCGGGCCTGCCGCGCCAGGCCCAACAACTCGCGGTCCGGCAAGGCCTTCTCGCGCAACTGCACGACGTTCGCCCCGCCGCCGGCGGCCTCGGCGATCGTCCATTCGAGCGCCGCGGCGCAGGCGGAGCGCGACAGCAGGACGTAAAGCCGGGCATCGGCCAGGCGCTGCCGCGCCGTGGCGCCAAGCACCAGGGCGCGCTCGAGGGTATAGGCGCGGTAGCGCAACCGCTCCATCGCCTGGCCGAGCCGCGCGCTGTGGGCCTTGCCGAACTCCTCCAGGCTGCGCAGCGCCTCTTGTAGTCTCTTGAGGTTGGCGATGAGCACCTCTCCCGTCGAGGCCCGTTGGCCTTCGCGGACCGTGGAGATGCCGGTGCCGACGTCGCGCAGCGTCTCGCGCGCGGCCAGCAACTCCTCGGGGCCGAGCTCGCCGAGCGCGCCG
>JBBSEZ010000276.1:0-13295 GCA_038239195.1 Gemmatales bacterium | reverse complement strand
TCGTGGCCGATGGCTTGCACATCCGCCTCGGAAAACGTAATCTCTCGCATGACCGGCCTCCCATTCCTTCCTCCATGGTCTGAGTTTATGGGTGTTCCGGTCTTTGTCTATTGTGTCACGCTGACCCGCGTCGAGTATAATCGCGAAGCGCACGAGCGGCAGCAGGGCGAAGAGCCCGATCAGCCAGCCACGGTAGGAGCGCGGCGAGGAGACGTACGGCGCCGTCAGCAGGAGCAAGAGGGGGGCGAGGAGGTAGAATTGCTCCTCGACGCTGAGCGACCAACCGCCGGCGACGACGTGGGCGTCGGAGTAGTTCGACAGGAAGACGAGGTCCGCCCACCACGCGGCGGGGGAGTAGTCGCCGCGGCCGAGGACGAACGCCACGAACAGAAAGGTGGCGTAGTACAGGGGCCAGATGCGCAGGCCGCGGCGCAGGACGAAGCGCTGGAAATCGACGGTGCCAGTCGTCGCCAACTCGCGCCAGAGTTGTTTGCCGATGAAGTAGCCGCTGAGCACGAAGAACAGATCGACGCCCATCCAGCCGTGGCGGACGAGCGGGAAGCGGGAAAAGAGGTTCTCGCGGCCACCGCCGGCCAGATAGGGCTCGTTGAAGTGGAAGGCGAGGACGAGGAGGACGGCGCAGGAGCGCAGAAAGTCGAGGGCCGGGAGCTGCCCGCGGGGGCGGTGGCGCAGCTCGTCGAATGGCCGGAGGACGAACAGCTCCAACGCCGGACGGACGAACCTCATCGAACGCCCTCGGGGCCGTGGTTTCGCGTCCGCACCTGGTCCGCGCAACGGACAGCCGACCGCGCAAAGATAGCGTATGGAACGTCGCGAGGGAACCGTGTAGCCGCGACGCGGAGAGGAGGGCGTCAAGTGTAGGCCAACGATTCGTCCCCAACAGCCCCTCGACTCGCTCGGGTACAAAAGACCTAGCGATGAGCCACTCCTGCCACCATCGCGCGGCAGACCGTCTCGTACTCGGGAAAACCGACACCCGCATACGCTCCCGCCCGCCTCCGCGCGAGGTCGTTCGCGTCGAGCACGGGCGCGCAGACGCGAAGATAGTGCAGGACGGCGTGCCAATCTCTCGTGGCCTCCGCATCGGCCAGGTGCTGCCGGTCTTTCTCGGTAACGTCTGCTGGTCCCTGGCCCCTCGGGGGTAACGAGCCGCGCCGGCTGACCCAGTTCAAGTCAGAGCCAGCCCCCTTCAAGCTTTGCCGCTGGGCCACGAACAGTCTCTCCCACAGCGCCGAGAGCTCGTCCTCGACCTCTCGTGTCGGTGTCGCCTCCTTCCGTGTCCCCGGTGGGGATTGTAGCATCGAGGCCGGCCCGAGGGCTAGGCGGGGTTGGTCAGGCTCCAGGACGAGCGCGAATGAGGGGGCCCCCTGCCTGCCGATGGCAGGTCCATCTTTTTCCCGCGCCCAGACCGACTCGCGCCGTGCGCCTCCTTCCGGGCCCTTGAGGGCGGGGCCCCCTTCGGGTATCTTGGGGCTGTCCCTTCGCAGGGCCGCCAGGGCCTCGGACAAAAAACCTCCTTCCCGCGCGCCCACTTCTCGGGCGTTCTCCGCTTCTTCCTTTAGAGGGGCGAGATCGTGGACCACCAGGCCGAACTGCGGGGGCAGGCCCTGGAGCGCTACCGGGCCTACCTCGGCCTCCTCGCCCGGCTGCAATTGGGCCCGCGCTTCCGCGGCAACGTGGACCTGTCCGGGGTGGTCCAGCAGACGTTGCTGGAGGCCCACCGGGACTTGCCGGACTTCCAGGCGCTGGACGTGGCCCAGCAGGCAGCCTGGCTGAGGCGGGCCCTGGCCAACAACCTGGCGGACGAGGTGCGCAAGTTTGGCGCCGGCAAGCGCTGCCTCGACCGCGAACAGTCGCTGGAGGACGCCCTGGCGCAGTCCTCGGCCCGCCTCGCGGCCTGGCTGGCCGCGGACCAGCCCTCGCCCAGCCAGCAGGCCGAGCGCGACGAGCAGGCGCTGCGCCTGGCGGAGGCGTTGGCGGCCCTGCCGGAGGCCCAGCGGGAGGCCCTCGTGTTGCAGCACTGGGGCGGTTGCTCCCTGGCCGAAATCGCCCGGCACCTGGGTCGCAGCCCCACCGCCGTCGCCGGGCTGCTCAAGCGCGGGCTCCAACAACTACGTACCCGGTTTCCAGACCAGGAGTGACGCATGTCGAGCGACCCCCAGGGCTCGTCCGGCCCAGAGGCCCGCGTCAACGAGGCCATCGCGGCTTACCTGCAAGCCGTCGATGCCGGCCGGCCCCCCGACCGGCAAGAGTTCCTCGCCCGCTACCCCGACCTTTCGGACGAACTCGCCGCCTTCTTCGCCGACCGCGACCGGTTCGAGCGGCTGGCCGCGGCCCTGGGGCCGGCCGCCCCTCCACCCACCCCGAAAGACCAGTGGGCGACCGCGCAGTTTTCTCCCACGGGCGGCACACTCGCCGGAGGCGGGGCGGGCTCGATGCTGGACAGCAAGCTCCGCTATTTCGGCGATTACGAGTTGCTGGAAGAGATCGCGCGCGGCGGGATGGGCGTGGTGTTCCGAGCCCGCCAGCTCAACCTCAACCGGGTCGTCGCCCTCAAGATGATCCTGGCGGGCCAACTGGCCTCCGAGGCCGACGTGGCGCGCTTCCGCGCCGAGGCGGAGGCGGTGGCCAACCTGGACCATCCGCACATCGTTCCCGTCTACGAGGTCGGCGAACACGAGGGGCTGCATTACTTCAGCATGAAGTTCATCGAGGGCGGCAACCTCGCCCAGGCCCTGCCCCGCTTCACCCGCGACCAGCGCGCCGCGGCCGGGCTGATGGCCAAGGTGGCGCGGGCGGTCCACTACGCGCACGAGAGGGGCATCCTGCACCGCGACCTCAAGCCCGCCAACGTCCTGCTCGACGAACAGGGCGAGCCCCACGTGACGGACTTCGGCCTGGCCAAGCGAGTGGGGCAGGACAGCGACCTGACCCAGACGGGGGCCGTGGTGGGGACGCCGAGCTACATGCCCCCCGAGCAGGCGGCCGGACAGAAGGCGCTGACCACGGTTGCCGACGTCTACGCCCTGGGCGCCATCCTGTACGAGTTGCTGACCGGCCAGCCGCCCTTCAAGGGCGACACCCCCCTGGAGACGTTGCACGCCGTCCTGGAACGGGAGCCGCCGCGGCCCACGGCCATCAACCCCGCCGTGGGCCGCGACCTCCAGACGGTCTGCCTGAAGTGCTTGCACAAGGAGCCGGCGCGGCGCTATCCGTCGGCGGAGGCCCTGGCCGAGGAGCTCGAGCGCTGGCTCCGCGGCGAGCCGATCCACGCCCGACCGGTGACCAGCGCCGAGCGCCTGTGGCGCTGGGGCCGGCGCAACCGGGTGGTGGCCGGCATGGCGGCGTCCGTGGCCTTCCTGCTGGTGCTCAGCGCCGTCGGGGCCTCGGTCGCGGCCGTCTGGATGGGCCATCAGCGCGACGTCGCCGAGGGGAACCTCAGCCGCGCCGTGGGCGCCGAGACGAGCCTGCGCGACCAGCTCGCCCTCACCGAGCGGGCGGAGCGCGAGAAGACCGACAAGCTCTGGCAATCCTACCTGGACCAGGCGCGGGCGGGACGGTGGAGCAGGCAGCCCGGGCAGCGCTTCGACAGCCTCAAGGCGCTGGCCGAGGCCGCCAAGATTCGCATCGACCCGAAGCTCCGCGATGAGGCCATCGCCTGCCTCGCCCTGCCCGACCTGAGGGTGGCCCGGGAGTGGGAAGGCTGGCCCGAGGGCACCGTGGACGTCGATTTCGACGCCCGCCTGGAGCGCTACGCCCGCCTGGACAACAAGGGGACGGTCAGCATACGCCTCGTGGAGGGCGACGTGGAACTGATCCGCCTGCGGTGGAAGGCGCGCCGGCCCCGCACCGTGAAGTTGAGCCCGGACGGCCGTTTCGTCGCCGCCTCGGACCACGTGGGTGGGCCGCTCGCGGCCGGGCGGCTCAAGGTCTGGGAGGTGGGGAAGCGGCTGGTCGTGTTCGACGATCAGGTGCGGGACGGCTGGGACTTTAGCCCCGACAGCCGGCAGTTGGCGTACGCGCCCGTCCCTGGCCGTTTGCGCCTGCACGATCTGGCCACGCGCCGGACCGTCCGCGAGCTCGTGGTCCCGGCGGACGACCACTACCGCGTGGCCTTCAACCCCCGCAAGCCACAACTTGCCATCGCCGGCGGGAACTTCGCGGCCGCCGACGTCTACAACCTCCAGACCGGGGCCCTGGTCGCGCGGCTGACGCACCCGGAGCGAATCTCCTGGCTGGCCTGGCACCCCGACGGCAGGACGCTGGCGACCGCCGGCATGGGCGAGTCCGGGACCTACCTTTGGGACGTTCCCACGCGCAAGACCGGCGTGGTGCTGAAGGACGAAATCGGCGGCGGGCCGGTGGTGGCCTTCAACAACGGCGGCGATTTGCTCTTCAGCGTGGGATGGTCAGGCATGCTGCGGGCCTGGCACCCGCGCACCGGGCAGCAGTTGCTCAGCATGCCGGGCCGCTTCCATTTCTCCCGGTTCGCCGCGGACGACCGCCTGCTGGCTTACGAGGTGGTCGGTACGCGCCTGCGCCTCTGGGAGGTCGCCCCCGGGCGGGAGTGCCGGACGTTGGTGCGCAACCCGGCGGCCGGGAAGGAGTCCTACTACGCCGCCGCCATCCGCCCGGAAGACGGGCGCTTGCTGGCCGTCGGCATGAGGGGCGGCCTCGGGCTGTGGGGCCTGTCCACCGGCGAGGAGCTTGCCTTCGTCCCCCTGGGGTGGACCACCGCGACCTGGTTCGGCCGCGGCGGCGACCTGTGGACGTACGGGACGGCGGGCCTGTTCCGCTGGCCTCTGCGCCCGGGGGCAGGGCCGGCCGGGCACCTGCGAGTCGGGCCCCCGCAACGCCTCCCCCTTGGGGGCATGCCACTGATGGTCTCCGTCAGCCGGGACAAGCGGGTGCTGGCCCTCGGGCAGTTCAACGGCGGACTGGTCTTCCACCTGGACAGGCCGGACCGTCCTGTCCGGCTCGTCCCGCACCAGGACGTGCGCCAGGCCGCGATCAGCCCCGACGGCCGCTGGGCCGCGATGGCGAGCCACGGCCATTTCGGGGTGAAAGTGTGGGAGGCCGAGACTGGCAAGCTCGTCAAGGAGCTGTTCCTGAAGGGCGACCTGGGCACCGTCACCTTCAGCCCGGACGGGAAGTGGCTGGCCACGGGCGCCGGCGGTTGCCGCCTGTGGCATGTCGGCTCCTGGGCGCCCGGCCCCCGGGTTGGCGGGGCGAGCAGCGGACACGACTTCTCACCCGACGGGAAGATGCTGGCCGTCGAGGCAGGCACCGGGGCGGTGCGCCTGGTCGATCCCGGCACCGGGCTCGACCTGGCCCGGCTGGAAGGGCCGACGCGCGGTCGCACGTGGAATCGCTTCGGCCCGGACGGCACGCAGTTGATCACCGGCAACAACGATAGCCAGTCCCTGCACGTCTGGGACTTGCGGGCCGTCCGCCGGCAGTTGGCGGACATGCGCCTGGACTGGGAGCGGCAGCCTTATCCGCCGGCGCCCGCGCCCCGGCCCGCCCCACCCATGACGGTGGAGGTCCTCCTGAGCGAGGCCGGGGCCCCGTCGCCGCTGCCGGTGCCCGTCGTTCCGCTGGCGACGGCCACCGGGAACCGCCCCGCCCCGCCGGCCCAGGTGGCTGGCTGGATCGAGGAGCTCGGGGCGGGCGAGGCCCGGCTTAGAGACCGGGCGGCCCGATCTCTGGTGGAGGTGGGCCCGCCTGCCCTGGGGGCCCTTTCAAAGGCCGCCGCCCACCCGAAGGCCGAAGTCCGCCGTCGGGCCGGGGACGTCAGGGACCAGATCGAGGTGGCCCGGGCCGTGGCCCCCCGCCTCGTCGGCCTGAAGCTGACGGACGCCCCCCTCGCCGACGCCGTCGAGGCGCTGGCCCGGCAATCCGCCATCCCGTTGCGGTACGCGCCGGGCCTTGCAGGCGGCGTGCCCAGGCGCGTCACGTTGCACCTGAACAACGTTCCCTTTTGGGAGGCGCTGGACCGCCTCTGCCGGGCCGGCGGCCTGGCCTATGAGTTCGAAGGCGGCGCCTTGCGGTTGCGCGAGGGGGCCCTTCCGCCCGGGGGCGCGGTCGCGTACGCCGGGCCGTTCCGCCTGGAGATGGCCTCGCTGAACCGCCACCGGAGCCTGCACCTCGCCGACCGTGTTGCCCGGTCCGGCGAGCGCCTGGACGTGCATCTGGGCCGGCTGAGCGAGCCCCGGTCTGCTCTATTGGGGCTGGGCGACTTCCGCGTCAGCGAGGCCAAAGACGAGCGCGGCGAGCCCCTGCTACCGGCGCCGGCCCTTCTCCCTTCTGCCCGCACAGGCGCCCCCGGGCTCGCACCATCCTTCGAGCGAGTGGAGGCGTCGTTCCTGCTGTCCGACCGGCCTGGCAAACGGCTCCAGGAGATGAAGTCCGTGCTGCCGGTCGAGGTGATGGTCGGCCGGCAGCAATTGCTGGCGATCGGGCCGCTGGCGCCATTCCGGGGCGGCGCGGCGAAGGGCGAAGGCGGGCTGAGCGTGCTCGTTCTCCAGGCGACTCACAGGCCGGGGTGGGCCCGGCTCTTCCTCCGGCTGGAAGGGCGGGGGCTGTCTCAGGGCCCGGGGCAACAGCGGTGGTACTTCCCGGCCGACCGGGACAGGCCAGGCCAGCGCAAGGAAGTGCGCCTCGAGATGACCGACAGCCAGGGGCGGCCTTATCGGATGGTCGCCAGCAACCTGATGGCCGTCGCGGCCCCGCCCGGGGCGCTGGACAGGTCAGCGGCCGTGCTGGGCGGGCACCCCCAGGCCGGTTTCCCGGGGGCGATTCCCTGGGCCGCCCTGGCCCTGGGCAGAGAGGGCCCGCCGCCCCGCTGGCACGGCTGGGTAGACTTTACTGCCACGGGAAGCGCGGGGCCGGCCAGCAAACTGACCCTGGTCAGCTTCCGGCGGCTGCGGACGGAACTGCCCTTCACGTTCCGGGACTTGCCTTTGCCGTGAGGGCGCTTGTGGGGGGGCCCCTCGGCTTGCTTGCGCCGGAGCAAAGAAACGCTACCAACCGCGCGGCGCGGCCCTCGTCCCTCATTTCTTCTTCGCCTTCGCCCGCGCCTCGAACTCCCGGATGTACTTGGCCGGCTCGTCGTTGAACGCATCGCGGCAGCCGGTGCAGCAGACGTGATAGGTCTTGCCCAGGTGCATCACCGTCATCGTGCCCAGCCCGCCGCTGACGATGCACTCGGGCCTGCCGTCCTCCTCGCTCGCGAAGGCCACGCCCTCCTTGGTGGCGCCCACTTGATAGACCTGCTTGAACGCGGTGTGATCGACCGGGCGCGACTCGAAGCGATAGAGGTAGCGGTTGGAGTGCAGGAAGCTGAACACCAGGCGATCGACCTGCTTCGTCTTCGCGTCGATGCGCTCCAGCGTGAGGCGCGGCTTCGCGTACTTGCCCTCGAAGACGACCTCCTCTTTGGCGGCGGTGGTGGCCTTGAGCTGGTAGACGTCGCGCTCGGGGAGGTAGCGCAGGTCGGCCTTGGTGAAGTGCTTGCCCTTGGCGAAGGCGGCGGTCAGCCAGACGTCGCCCTTCTTGAACTGCCACTGCCAGGCGATCTTCTCCTGCCAGAAGCCCTTGAGCTTCTCCTCGCGCGAGCCATAGGGCTCCCCCGTCCCGCGCCAGGTGCCGATCAGGTCCTGAAACGCTTGCAGCGCCTCTTTCGGCGATTTCTTGGCAGGCGCGGAAGGAGCGCCAACCCCCCCCGAGGCCAGGACGAGCAGCAGCAGCACGCCGACGAGTCGCATCGAGTTCATGGGCCCTTCGCTCCACGTGGGACCGGCTCTCCGGCCGGTCTTGGGGACGGTGTGTCCGGCTGGAAAGCCGGACGTACAAGCCGTGGGACCGGCTTTCCAGCCGGTCTTGGGGACGGTGTGTCCGGCTGGAAAGCCGGACGTACAGTAGACGCCGCACGCCACGGGCGCTAACCCTTCCTCCCGCCCGCGAGCTCGGCCTCGATCGCCTTTCGCGCCTCGGGATCGTCGCGGTACAACTGCCGCAAGGCGCGGAGGATCGCCTGCGCCTGTTCCTTCTTCCCATCGTCTTGCAGCGCGCGGGCGGCGCGCACGGCCTCGCGCAACGAGCGCCACTGGCGGTCCGCCGCGGCCTTCGAGGTGCGCGGGCTGTCGCGCTCTTTCGCCGCCCGTTCTACCCACGCCTTCTCGGCGGGAACGTCCTTGAACGCCTCGATCAGCCCCGCCCACGTGCGCTGGGCGGCCTCCTCGTCGCCGCGCAGCCGCTGGCGCAGCCCTTCCTGGAAGAAGCGCTGGCCCTCGGTCATGGGGCCCGCCCGCCGTGCCGTCCCTTCGGAGAGGCGCTCGGCGCGCTTTTCCTCGTAGCGCTGGCGCAGCTCGGCGACCTCGTCGGGGAAGCGGTTGGGATACTTCCGCTCCAGCGGCTCGAGGTACTTGTCCCACGCCCGGTCCCAGTCGTCGGGGTCGGACGAGGACATCAGCGCTGCCCCGCGCCGATACATCGTCTCCGGCCGCAGCGGCCAGAAAGCATAGGCGAGGGCGCTGACGGCCAGCACAAACAAGACGATCAGCACGAGGGGGCGGTTGAGAAACTGCCGCAGCCGTCCGCCCTGATTTTGCTGATCCAGCTCCCGGCGCAGGAGCCGGCTCATCAAGGTCGCCGGGCCCTCTTCGGACGAGGCGAGGGGGGCCCCGTCCACCCGGGTGTCCGGGGTGCGCGGCAATTCGGTGTCGCCCTTGCGCTCCAGTTTGCGGCGCAGACTGTCGAGCTTGCGATACAGCGCCCCGCCGTCGGAGGGCCGCTTGTCCGGCGACTTTTCCAGCAGGCTGCACAGGACTTCGTCGAGCTCGTGCGGCAGGTCGGGCACGAAGCGGAGGGGCCGCTCGAACTGGGCGTAGCGGTGCTTGTGGAGCAGGTCGAGCGGCTCGCCCTCGAAGGGCGGACGGCCCACAATGAGCGCATACAGCAGCACGCCGAACGAGTAGAGGTCGCTGCGCCGGGTGGCCGGCTTGCCGGCGGCCTGCTCGGGCGAAAGGTACTCCGGCGTGCCGATCACCCCGCCGGTGACGGTGAGGTGCGGGCTGGCGAACAGGCTGGCGATCCCGAAGTCGGCGATCTTGGGAGTTGCGCCCAGAGTGGAAGAGGGCCCGGACGAAGAGGCGATGTAGGCCGAGGTCTCGCGGGAGTCTTTCTTCCCCGCGGCGTCTTTCTCCGGGCTGTGTGGGTCTCCGCCCGCGATCAAGATGTTGGCGGGCTTGATGTCGCGGTGGATGACGCCGCGGTCGTGGGCGTGTTTGAGGGCCGGGGCGAGCTGGCAGGCGAGCTCGAGTACCTCGCGCCAGGGGAGCCGGCCCTCGCGCTTGAGCAGGTCGTCCAGGCTGGGGCCGGGGACGACCTCCATCGCGTAAAAATAGCGGCCGTTGTCTTTGCCGGGCTCGTAGAGGCGGACGATGTTGGGGTGGTCGAGCTGACGCAGGACGTCGATTTCGCGCTCGAAGCGGGCCAGGAAGCCGGCCTCGACCGCCAACTCCGCGGCGAGCACCTTGACCGCGGCCTGGTTCGGCCCTCGCTCGGAGGGCGTGGCGCGGTGGGCGAGGTAAACGACGCCCATCCCGCCGCGCCCCAGCTCGCGGTCGATGATCCACGGGCCGAGTCGAGTGCCGATCATGGGTGCGCTGTTCCGAGACGGGAGAGAGGCGAGCAGGGCCGTCTGATGTGATGATACCCGACGCGGGCGGCTATTCCCACCTACAATCTCGTAGCGTCCTCGCTTGTCGTCGCCATCGAGTGGGCGTCACGGCCAGCCGAAGCCGACAAGACGGACGCTTGTCGCCACGAGGGCCCTCAATGCGAACCGCCCTGCTGCTGATCGCCCACGGGAGCCGGCACGCTCCCGCCAACGACGACCTGCACCACGTCGCGCGGGAACTGCGCGGGCGCGGACACGCCATCGTCTCCTCTTTCCTGGAGCTCGCCGAGCCGGGCATCGAGGAAGGCGGGGCCCTCTGCGTTCAGCAGGGGGCCGAGCGCGTGGTGCTCCTGCCGTACTTCCTCTCCGCGGGCGTCCACGTACTCCGCGACCTCGCGGCGGCGCGCGATCGCCTGGCGGCGCGATTTCCCCCGGTCGAGTTCGTGCTGGCGGAGCCCCTCGGCCGGCACCCGCTGCTGCTCGACATCGTCGAGGCGCGCGCGGCGGAAGCCCTGCGCGAGGGGGAATAGGCCAGGCCGCTGCGCCAGTCAGAGCCCTTCGCCCAGCGCGTACACCTGCTCGGCGTCCAGCACCTGATCGTTGCTCTCGAACAGACGCGCGATGGCCCGTTTGTGGATCTTCATCTTCGTGTCGCCGACGCCGACGGCCCCGTAACACGTGGCCCCGTCGTACACGACGCCCTTCTCGTGAACCTCGACGCCCTCGACGCCGAGCGGCGGGACCGCGTTCAGGTCGATGGCCACCTTCAAGGTCGGGCAGGCCAGGCGGGCCGCCTTCGGCAGCAGGACCACGCCCGCGGCGCCGGCGGCGATGACGAGCGTGCGCCCGGCGAGGGCCGGCGTCAGCTCGGCGGGCGAAGCGATGCCGGCCGGCTCCAGGGCGGCGCCCGGGACGCGGGCCCGGAGCTGCTCGACGACGCTGGCCGCCCGCGCCAGTTGCCGCGAGCCGACGCACACCTCGGCCCCTTCGCGCGCCAGTAACAGGGCCACGCGCTGTCCCACCGGCCCGGTGCCGCCGAGCACCAGCGCCCTGGCGCCCTTCAAGGGCAGGTGACGGGCGGCGGCGCGGACGGCGGCGGCGGCGGTGGTGTTGGCGCCGTTGGTGTCGAGCAACACGGAGATGCGCAGCTTGGCGGCCGGGATCATGTGCTTGACTGCCTCGGCGAGGAGCTTCTCGCCGGCGGCGACGTCGCTGCCGCCGATGAACAGGGCGGTGCGGTGCAGTTCCTTGGGGTGGCGCGTGAAGATGGCGCCGTGGACGAGGTCGCGCACCTGCTCGGGCTTGACCCCGCCGTAGCTAAACAGCTCGTCCACGCCGGCGTCGATGGCCACGACGCGGTCGAAGACGCTGGGGTGGGGGTCGCTGTCGAGCTGAATCAGGATTTTCCGCTTGTCGCTCATCGCACCGTCCTCGTTTCGCAGGACCGCGTTCCCCACTCGCAGCGCGGTCCTGCGAACCGCGGCTAAACGGCGCGAATCACTTCGGCGAGAACGGGTGCTTGGCCGTGTCCTTCTTGGCCAGCATCTCGCTGACGGTCGGCTCGTTCTTCATGGCGCGGGCGATGGACAACTTGGTCGCCTCGTAGTTGTACTGGTAGATCTTGGCGTCGTCCTTGGCCTGCCAGTGGATGAACACGCCGCAGACGATCACCAGGTTGTCGGCCTCGCCCTGGGGGATGACGCCGGCGGCCACGCTGTCGGCGACGGCCTTGGCGACGGCGGCCTGGGCGGGCCCGAACATCTGTACCACCTGCGGCGCCCCCTTGAGCGTGACCTTGGTGATGAGCACCGTGGCCGGCTTGCAGAGCAGGTTCGGCGCCAGCACCGCGAGCAAGTTCGTGAAGCCCTGCTTCTGGTTGGCCAGGGCCGTGGCGAAGGCCGTCCCGACCGGGCCGTCCTTCGAGCCGATCATCAGGTCGATGTGGGCCACCTCGTTGCCTTCCCCGACCAGCGCCTCGCCGATGAACATGGACATCGCGTCTCTCCTTGTTGAGTGTCTGCGTGCTGTCGCAGCGATGTGGAGGACTATATTGGGCGGGGGCGCCGGAGGCAAAAGGGAAATGCCGAAAGGGGCGGCCCGGTGAACGTCGTCACCGGGCCGCCCTCGCGCCTTGCACAGGCTGGCGCCCTGCGGCCGGGCAGGGGGCCTTGCGGCTCCTGGCCCTGCCGGAACGGGCCGGCCCCGTCGGATGGGGCGGGCCCTCTCTGGGTTGGGCACCAGCTCGCGTCGCCGTCCCTTGCGGGAGAACGGGGCACACCATGTATCGGCAGCCAGGGCGCCGGGAATCAGTGAATCCCCTCGGCCGGCTTGCTCGAGCGTGCCGGGCCCCTAGAATGAGCGAAGCCCCACGGGGCCCGTTCGCCCTTCCTTCTCGAGCGAGTGAGGCGGTTTCATGTCCGATCGTCGCGGCCCCCTCAGCGTCACGCGCCTTCTGGGCCTGCAGTTGACCCCCGGAAAGCTGCGCGGCCTCCAGCGCATCTGCAACGACAACGGCACCCTGACGATGGTGGCGACCGACCAGAACAGCTCGATGATCAACATGATCCGCGACAGCCTCGCCAAGCGCGGCGAGAAGCGCGAGCCGACCTTCGAGGAGATCGTCGAGGGCAAGGTCGCGCTGGCCAGCGCCCTGAGCAAGCACGCCAGCGCCATGCTCGTCGATGGCTACTACGGCGCCTGGAACACCATCGCCAGCTTCCACCTCCCCAAGGAGGTCGGCATGCTCGTTCGCGTCGAGCAGTCCGGCGCCGAGAAGAACGCCCAGGGCGCCCCCCTCGGCGCCATCGAGCCGGGCTGGTCGGTCGAGAAGATCAAGCGCATGGGCGCCGACGCCGTCAAGCTCCTCGCCCAGTTCGAGCCGACCGAACTGAACAGCGCCGAGCACCAGTTCGCCCTGGTGCAGCGCGTCTTCGAGGAGTGCCAGGAGCACGACGTTCTTCTGCTCCTGGAGCCGATCGCCTTCCCCTTCGGCGGCGAGAAGAAGGACGCCAAGAGCTTTTTCGACCGCAAGGCCGAGACGGTGATCGAGAGCGCCCGCTATCTGAGCCGGTTCTGCGACGTCTACAAGGCGGAGTTCCCCGGCACCTTTGGCCACGAGAGCGACGCGCAGTTGCAGAAGAACCTCGAGAAGCTCAACGCCGCCAGCGAACGGCCGTGGGTGCTGCTCAGCGCCGGGGTCGATTTCCCGGACTACAAGCGCCAGGTCGAGATGGCAATGGCCGCCGGCGCCAGCGGCGTGCTGGGCGGGCGCGCGTTCTGGAAGGAGTATTTCCTCCACGAAGGCCCCGCGGCTCGCGAGCGCTTCGCCACCGGCGAGTGCGCCGACCGCGTCCGGCAGATCGACGAGATCGTGAAGAAGTCGGGCACGCCCTGGTTTGCGCGCTACGGGCTGACGCTCGACGACCTGCACAGCGTCCGCGTCGCCGAGAAGTGGCACTTCCGCTACGGCGGCAGCAGCGCTGGCGGCGGCGCTCGCGCGGCGGGCAAGGACGACGTGTATTGAGCGCAACGACGCTTGTAGGGTGGGCCGAGTCTTCGAGGCCCACGCGATCTCTGGCTCCGCGTGGGCCTC
>JBBSEZ010000275.1:0-13395 GCA_038239195.1 Gemmatales bacterium | reverse complement strand
GTGAGCTTGTAATACTTCCGGTTCACCTTCACCTCCAGCCCCGCCTTCGTGATGAAGTCCTCCAGCGTGAAGTTCGTCACGTAGGCGTTGAAGTAGACCGGCCCCGTGCCCTTGCGCTTGATCTCCAGCACGTGCTTGCCGCCCTTGACCGCCGCGCCTTCCAGCACCACCTTGTTGTCGAAGGTGAACAGGTTCTCGCGCGTGATCTTCACTTCCTTGAGCTTGGCGCCGTCCAGCCAGACCTCCACGGTCATGTCCGGCTTGTCCTCGCCGCTGGCCTTCAGATACTCGGCCATCGCCTCCAGGCAGATCGCCGTGTCGCGCGTGCTGCTCCAGTACGTCGCGTGCTTGCGGTTGTTCAGCAGGTACTTCACCAGCCCCGCCGCCTTCTCGTCCTTGGGGCTCGTCTTGGCCAGCAGCTTGAGATAGTAGGCGTTCGCCTCGACCTCGCTGCCGTACCAGTACCACCAGTGGTTCCCCGCCGGCAGGCGCAGGTACGCCGTCTGGTTCTCCGCGTCCTGCTCGACGAACTGCTCGATGTTCTTGAGGATCATCGCCAGCTTCGCCGCCTGCCCGCCCTCCTTGACCAGCGCCAGCCCGAACATCGCCTTGGCGTAGACCGCCAGCTTCGTCCGGTCGCGGTACAGGAACTCGCGCATCTCGTTGCTCGGCACGTTGCCGTCCAGCAGCACCATGTAGACCATGCCGTCGAGGTTGTCGGCAAACTCCTTGTACGGCAGCACCTTGGCCGGGGCGTTCTGCAGCCGGCGAACCTGCTCGGCCTGGTAGCCCTTGAGCCACTCGACGCCGCGCTCCAGCATCCCCTGCGGCAACACGACGCCGTTCTCGCGCGCCACCTGTAGGCCGTGGACCACCACCGCCGTGGTGTGCGGGTACGAGCGCTCGCCAAAGCCGGAGAACCAGCCCCAGCCGCCGTCGGAACACTGCATCCCGGCCAGGGCCCGGACGCCCGCCTCGGCCATGCGCTTGACCTCGGCCTCGTCGAAGACCGGGTTGCGGTCGAAGCGCTTCCAGCCCTTGGCCCGCTCCTTGTCGTCGCCGATCTCCGCCGCGTTCAGGTTCGTCCGCTTCTTCTGCACGTCCTTCAGGTCGATCTTCATGCGCAACAGCGTCTGCTGCGTCACCACCGTCGGCAGGAAGCGATTGAGCGTCTGCTCCGTGCAGCCGTAGGGGTAATCGACCAGGTACGGCAGGGCATCCACCATCGCCCCCGCCAGGCTCGGCGAATAGCGCACCTCCAGCCTCGACTGCTCCGGCCGGCGCTCTTCCGGCACGCTGAACGTCACCTTGGCGTCGGCCTTCTTGGGCCGGATGACGCCGGTGAACGACTCCATCTTGAGCATGCCGTGGACGTAGCTGGGGAAGCGCATTTCGACGGCGTCCGAGTCGTCGTCGGCGATCGCCTTGACGCGCACCACCGCGACGCCCTCGGCCTGCACCCTGACGCGCCAGTCGATGCGCTTCTCGCCCTTGGCGGCGATCTTCACCGTGCGCTCGGCCGGGCCGATCAACGCCAGCGTCGGGCCGTCCAGTTCGAGCTTCACCTTCACCGACTTCTCGCTCTTGTGGTAGTTGTGGACGTTGGCCGACAACACCACCTCGTCCTTCTGGGTGAAGAAACGCGGCGCCTGGAGCCGAACCAGCAGGTCCTTCTTGGCGATGACCTCGGCCTCGCCCTGGCCGACCTTGGTCCCGTGCCCCATCGCCCACACCTTGATCTTCCACGTCGTCAGGTTGTCGGGCACCGTCCACGTCACTTCCGCGACCCCGTCCTTGTTGGTCGTCAGCGACGACGTCCAGAAGGCGGTGTCGGCGAAGTTCTTGCGAATCGTCGGCTCCGGCCCGCCAACGGGCTGGCCCGGCCCGGCCGCGCCGCTCTTCTCGTCCACGGCCTTCTTCAGGGCGTCGTTCCCCCCGCTCCGCCCGGCAAGCACGGCGCCCGGCGCGCCCGGCGCCCCCAGGCCGCGGCCCTCACCCGCCGCCCCGTCGGCGTTCCTGCGCAGATCCTGGCGCTCGCCCTTGCCCTTCGCGTCCAGTTCCTCCACCACCGTTGCGCCGAACGCGCCGAGGTTGGACATGCCCACCTCGCCGCGGCGGTAGAGGTTCCCGAACCAGTGGGCCAGGCTCGTCTCGGCGCTCACGTAGTGGCTCCGGCGCCATTTCCAGAAGAACGCGCGGATCTCCGGCACGTTGCTCCCGCCGGATACGTACTCGACGCTCTTGTCGTACACGCTCAGCACCGTCGAGCCGACGAAAGGCTTGCCGAAGAAGTCGGTCACCTTGACCAGCACCTTGGCCTTCTGGCCCGGCTTGTACTCGGTCTGCGAAGGCTCGACCGCGACGTTCAACACGCGCTTTTCCGGCGGGACGACCACCTCGCGGACCTCGGTGTGAACCCGCCCGTCGGCGATGGTGACCGCCTCGATGAAGAAGTTGGGCATGTCCTTCTGCACCACGACCACGTTGTCCTGCGTGCTCTTGCCGTTGAGCCGAAGCACCTTGGGCGGCAGGTAGACCCCGTTCGTCGGCCGCACGAACAGCAGCACCGTGCTGTCCTTCTTGTTGGTGTTGACCGCCAGCCGGACCGTCTCGCCCGGCTTGTACTCGCGCTTGTCGGTCACCAGCTCCAGGTCGTTGAAGCGGAAGTCCTGGCTGACGAAGCCGGCGCCGCGCACCAGGAAGACGTATCCGCCCTCCATCGTGTTCTTCTTGGCGTCCGTCACCTTGTAGGAGAGGCGATACTGCCCCGCCCTGGCCGCCTTCATCTTCTGCACGGCCTGGCCGCGCTCGTCGGTGTCCAGCCCCCAGGTCTTGACTGCCTTCTCGACCGGCTCGTTCTTGGCGTTGTAGCGGACCTGGTAAAGCGTCAGCTCGCCCTTGCCCTGGACGGGCTTGCCGTCTATCGTCTGGGCGCGGAACCCGGCCTGCACCGTGTCGCCGGCCTGGTAATGCCCGCGGTTGGCCCACGCGAAGACCCTGAACGGCTGGCGCGCCACCAAAACGTTGCCCGCCCCGCCGATGCTGCGGCGCGACTCGTCCACCACCTCGGCCGAGATCGAATACTTGTGGTCCTGATCGCCGTGCAGCTCCTTGGCCGCGCCCGTGTCAATCGCCACCTCGACCGTCCCGTCGATGCCGATCTCGACTTCGTTCTCCAGCACGACCTCGGGCTGCTCGCGGTTCCAGTCCCCGCGCCAGCGGCCGAAGCGCTCGAACTGGGCCTGAGCGACCGGCCGCTCGCAGCCCCACTGCGCCCAGCCCGGATACCAGTTGTAGTTCGCCGCGAACCACCAGTAGCCGCGCCCGTAGAACCAATCCCACTCGCCGCGCGGATACCACGTGCTGCTCGCCGCCGTGCGCAGCACCTTGTACTTCACCTTCGCCTTGGTCACCGGCGCCCCGAAGTAGTAGTTCGCCTTGATCTTGGCCGAAATCTTGTCGCCCAGCTTCACGGGCTCCTTGGGCGCCTCGACCGTCACCTCGTACTCGGGCTTCTTGTACTCCTCGACCCGGAACCCGTTCCCGCCGAGGTTCCTGTCGGTGACCGGCTCCACGACGGTGACGTAGTACGTGCCCAGCATGGCGCCCTTGGGCAGCGCCAGCTCGCCGGCCAGCCCGCCGTACTCGTCGGCGGTCAGGGACTTGTCGAAGACCTTCTCGCCGCGCGGGTTCGCGATGCGCACCGCGAACGTCTTGCCGCCGAACGACGAGGTGTCCGCCTGGTCGTACTTGGCGTGGCGCACCCACACCTTGAACTTGGCCGTCTGCTCCGGCCGGTAGACCGGCCGATCGGTGATCCCGAAGACGCGCGTCGCGTTGTACTCGGGGTCGTAAACCCGCCCGTACCAGATGCCGTTGAAGCCGAGGTAGGCGAAGCGGTCGGCGCCGCCGGCCCCCGCCTTGGCCTTGCGCGCCACCACGAGCCAGTTGTACTGCGTCGGCAGCTTGGCCTGATCGAGCACGAGTTGCCCGTCCTTGTCGGTGGTCTCCTTGCCGTCCTTGGTGATCACGCGCCAGTTGTTCGTGTTGGGCGCGACCTGCTCCTGCCTCCAGCCGAACAGCTCGACCTCCGCGCCGGGCACCGGGGCGCCGGTGACGGCGTCGGCGACGAAGTAATAGGCCTTGCCGTCGAGTTGCTTCTTGACGATGGCCGTGTCGCTGACCCAGACGATGATCCGGCTGACGTTCCCGCCGGCGATGCGGGCCTCGACGAGGTAGGCCCCTGGCTTGGTCAGGGGCGTGGTCACCGTAACGCGCTCATCGACGTGGGCGGGGCGCGGCTTGAGGTCGAGGCCCCACGCGGCAACCTTGGCGCCGAGGTACTGGCGCTCGCCGCGCTCGACGAGGCGATAGCCGATGTTGCTGATGTTGGTCTGGTTCCCGTCGATCTGCCCGACGCGGCCCTTCAAGTAGGCCTTGGCGTCCTCGAGCAGTTTGGGAACGTTGATGACGTGGGCCTCGAAGGTCACCTTGTTGCCGTTGCGGTAGCGGAAGTCGAGGGTGGCGGCCTTGCCGGCCGGCTGGGCCTGCCCGTTCTCGAAGCGCCCCCAGTTGCCGACGATCTGCTCGAGCCGATTCGGGCGGTGGTTGTGCAGCCCCGGCCCGTACTCCTTGATGGCCTGCCTCCAGGCGACGGCCGCCTTGGGGTACTGCCTTCGGTCCTCGAAAATGCTCGCCAGCACGTCGCGAGCCTGCTCGCCCCAGGAGGTCTTGCCGCGCGTGGCGATGCGCTCGTAGATCTTGATCCAGTTGTGTTCTTCGGGGACCTTGAAGCGCTTGACGCCCGTGGCGAGGCGGGCAATCGTCTCGTCGTCGGCGAGGGTGTGCAGCGCGAAGGTGCCGGCCTTCTTGTCGCTGCCCGCGGACCGGCCGTAGTGGGCCATCGTCTGCACGCCGAACTGCCCGCGCAGGAAGTTGGCGAAGATCGTGTCCGTTTCGCTGGCCCGGCCCGGCTCGATCTCGGCCGTCTTGGCCAGCGCCCAGCGCCAGCGCTCGCCGTCGCTGCGGGCGGTCTCGTAGCTCTTGGGCAGTTCGTGATAGATCGGCGTGCCCTTCTCATCGACGGGCGCCCCGCGACTGTTGCCCCGATACGCGTAGTAGCCCTCTTCGTAGTCGGGCAGCTTGCTCAGGTCGGTGAGGTACTGCAGGCGCCACGGCTCGTGGTAGCCGCCCCCGTTGAGGAGCAAACTGGCGAACTGGAGGTGGAAGCGGGCCAGCCCGGCCTTGTCGGGATCGCCCTTGGTCAGGGCAAGGCCCTGCTCCATGAGCTGGAGCGCTCGCACGCGGTCGCGCTGCATCGCGTGGACGTAGCGACCGCCGCCCCGGTGATGGCCTCGTTTGAACTTGCCCGCAACGATGTAACCTTGATGCTGGACGTTGGCATAACTGAGCGCCGCCGTCTCGAGGAGGCGCCAGTTGCCCTTGTGAACGGCGATGACCGCCTCGCGGAACTCGTCGATCTCCTCGACGCGCCCGAGGTTCTGGAGGGCGGAGACGCCCATGTCGAGATCGCTGCCGACCTGAGCGCGGTCGTTGTTGGGGTCGAGGCCCAGCTTGCGGAAGGTCGCGTAGGCGTCCTTGTAGTTGCCGGCCTTGAACGCCCGGGTCGCGTCGGCCCGCTGCTTCTCCCGCGCCACCCCGCTGGGCGGCCAGGCCACGGACACGGCCAACGCCAGGATCACGCCAACGACGCCGAACCGCCACTTCCCACGCATGGTTCCTACCCTCGAGGACAAAAGGAGCTTCGCGCCGGCCCTGGAACGGCAATGCGGCAACGCCCGGCGCGCGAGTGTATCTGTAGAGAAGACGAGAAGCGAGGCGTTTGGATTGGCCCCCTCGGTTTTCGCGGCCCCACCCGAGGAAGAGGTTTTGGACTGCGGGCCCATTCATCGCCGCTTTCTTTTCTTCCCCTTGAGGGCGCCCGCCCGTGCCTCGGCGCGAAAAAAAGAGCGACTCGTTGGGGAGTGAGCAGAAATCGGTCCCTGGAGGGTGGCGACAAGTAGTGGGTGGAAGCGATGGGCGCCTCGACGGAGCGCTCATCCCTTCCCCCGAGCAGGTGAGGAGGACGACCAGATGCAGAAGACCATCGACCTGATCCTGCGGGTGAAGTCCCTCGTCGGGGCCCGCGACGATTTCTTCGACGCCGTCTGCGGGTGGTACGAGAACGCGCAGCGGTACGGCGGACTGGCCCGGAAACTGCTCGCCCGGTGCAGCGCCCGGCCCCGGGCCTCGCTCCTCGTCAACGGGCGGCTCGTCGGGGAGGCCATCATCGTGCCTCCCGAGGCCCGACACGTCTCCTGGGCCGTGCCTGCCGGCGTGCTGGTCCGGGGCGACAACGACGTCACCGTCTATCGCGAGCGCGGCCCCGGGCCCAAGCTCCCCGTCCGGGCGGCGACGGCCGCCCAGGAGCTTGGCCTGCCCTGGCAGAACCTGGACCTGTCGGTCGCCGAGCCCGCCCCCACCAAGCACCTGTGGCTGGAGGAGGTGGCCCGGGCGCGCCACGCCGGGGATTGTTGGCCCATCAAGGAAGACGGCTTCCTGAGTTTGCGGCTGCGGCTCGCGGAGACCAACCCGGTCGCTTTCTCCATCCGCCTGGCGGGGGCCCCGGAGGGCGACCTGGACCTCGACGACCTGCTCGAGGACGTCCTGGAGCGGGTGCAGGCCAAGTTGCAGGAGCTGGAAGAGGAGAGGGGGCGCCTCGAGCAGGTCAACCCTACCCGGGCCGCTCGCCTCGCCGAGGAGGTGCAGGTCCTGGGGGCCTATGCCTACTTGCACCGGGCCCAGATCCAGCCGGCCTTCCGCAACGGCGACGGGACCACACGCAAGGAAGTGATCGCGCGGACCGGCGACCCGGACCGGCTCGTCCGGGACGCCCTCGCTTGGGCGCCCGTCCTCGTCGCCCCCCCGGCGCCTGCGGCGCCGCCAGCCGCGCCCCGCGCGCCGGCCGCGCCGGCCGCGCCGGCGGCAGGCGCTGGCTGGCTGCTGACTTTCCTCCTCGTGGCGGTGCTCGTCTCTGGTCCCCTGGTGTGGCTGGTCCGGAGTGGGGCCCTGGCCTGGGGCCCCGGCGCGCAGCAACGGGAGAGCGCGGGCATCCTGGAGGCCCTGCGCCGGTCGGCGGACGAGCTGGGCTGGAAGCGGGACGTGGAGACGGAGCAGATGGCCCCCGCGGCCGCCGTGCAGGAGCGCTTCGCGGCCGGCGCCAGGGCGGCGGGGCCGTTGTCCGTGCCGAGCCCGAGCGAGGGGCTCCGGATGTACGCGGTCGGCGAAGCAGGCGCGGCGCCCCGGGACGCGGTCGCGTCCTGGCGCCGCGAGCTGGGCGTTTTCGACCTCGGCAGCCCCGAGGCCGCCGCCGCCTACCTCGCGCTCGCCGGGCGCCCCTCCGCCCCGCCGCGGGAACTGCCGAAGAGCGATTCCCGGCCGTTGGTGGTCATCTTCGTACTGGACACGACGGCGAGCATGGGCCCGTACATCGCGGGGCTCAAGCGGCAGTGCATCGCGTTCGCCGACAAGGTCAAGGAGACGAAGCGCCCGTGCCGGCTGGGGCTGATCGGCTTCGGCGACGTGAAATTCGACCGCCACCCGTTCGCGATCTACGAGTCGACGGAGAACGTCGATCTGTTCAAGAGCCGGGTGGCGAACGTCCCACGCACGGACGGGGGCGACGTCCCGGAGCCCGCCGTCGATGCCCTCGAGCATGCGCTCAAGATGGCGGCCCGGGAGAACGGCGAGGTGTGCCTGGTGCTCATCACCGACGCCCCGTGTCATCGCCGGAATGAGATACCGCGGGTGGCCCGGGAACTGCGGGAGCGCTCGATTCGCACCTACGTGGTCGCGCAGGAGGCGGAGCGGAAGCTATACGAGCCGCTGTGCGTCAACGGTGGGAAGCTCCACGCCCTGACCGCCGCCCGATTCGAGCACCTGCTCGGGGAAGTCGCTCGGGACGTGCGGGACGGGCAGCTCGACGCGCGGGCCGTGACGGTTCGCCTGACCGTCCGGGGGGCCGACGAAGCGGTCGGCAGGCAAGCCATCACCCCGCGGGGCCGAGGCCCGTTGCTGGCGGTGGCGCGAGTCGGGCGGCACGTCCTGGTCACGACCGACAAACAGTCGTCGCCGCCTGACGTGGAGGCTCGCGAAGCAGAGCGGAGGCTCGCGGTGCTGGTGGCGAAGATGCGCAAGCACCTGGAGAAGAAAGGCGCTTCGCGGTAGGGCCTGAAGGAGCGCTTCGGGGAGAAGCCTGCTGAACCGGCAAGGCGGTGCTTCGCGGACGGCGGCGGCGGAGGAGGCGAGGAAGGGGCCGGCCGCTCGGTCCCGCCAGGGACCACGGGCGGCAGCCCGCCCTCCACTTCCGGGGCCTCGCCTTCGGGCACGTAGGTGGCGATGTCGGCGAAGGGCAGATAGCAGTCGGCCTGGGGGTAGTAGTAGTACCAGCACGAGCAGGGCTCGCACCAGAGCAGGTAGCAGTTGTAGCGCCGATTCCAGTTCCGGTAGCCGAAGTTCCGGTAGTCCCGCGCCAGGACCTGGCCCTTGCCGCGATAGCCCGACCAACCGCCCACGCGCGGCCGGGGCCGGGGCAAGGAGTCCGGGGCGGACAACGCGCGCCGGCTCGCGGCGGGAAGGGGGACCGATCGGGAGGGCAAGGGCCGGCCCGAACCGGGGCTCGGGAGGCTCGGGGGGCGCGAGTGGCCCCGTGGCCGCCAGGGCTTCGGCTGTGCCCACCGCCGTGGCCCGGCGCAGCGTCCTGCGCCGCTACCGTCCGACAAACTGCTCCAGATACCGCCTGCTCTGCCGCAGCGCCCGCTTGCGGTCCGCCAGCGAGCCCTCGTAGGCCCGGTCCTCGACCTCGACACAGACCGCCCCTCGATACCCGACGTCGGTGAGGGCCGCGAAGAACGCCCCCCAATCGATCTCGCCCAGCCCCGGCAGCTTGGGCACGTGCCAGCCCAGCCCCATGGCGCCGCGCTCGTAGAGCTTGTCGCGGTCGATGCGTTCGTCCTTGGCGTGGACGTGGACGAGCCGGCCGGCGAACTCGCGAATGCAGCGCGCGTAGTCGATGAACTGCCAGACGCAGTGCGACGGGTCGAAGTTGAGCCCGAGCGTCGGCCCGGGCAGCGCCTCGAACAGGGCCCGCCACGCCGCCGGCGAGACGGCGAGGTTCTTCCCGCCCGGCCATTCGTCGTCGCCGAACAGCATGGGACAGTTCTCGATGCCGATGCGCACCCCCGCTGCCTCGGCGCGCTTCACCAGGCCGCCCCACGTGGCGCGCACCTCCGGCCACTGCGCCTCGATGGGGCGGGCAGGGTCGCGGCCGATGAACGTGTTGACGATCCCAAGGCCGAGCTTGCCGGCGGCGTCGATCACCTTCCCGAGATGGTCGCACGTGAAGCGCCGGTGTTCGGCGTCGGGAGACAGCGGGTTGGGATAGTAGCCGAGGCCGGAGATCGCCACGCCCGTGCTCCGGGACAGCTCGCGCACGCGCTCGGCCCCCTTGTCGTCGAGGCGGGTGACGTCGAGGTGGCTGACGCCGGCGTAACGGCGCTCCGCCCCGCCGGGGGGCCAGCACATCACCTCGACGCAGGCGAAGCCCTCGTCGCGCGCGAAGGCCATCACCTCTTCCAGCGACAGGTCCCCCAGGATGGCGCTCACGAAGCCGAGTTGCATAACGGCCCTTTCGGATGGGAGGTTGTTCGTCCGTTCGGCACGGCCCGAAGCGCCAGTATAGGAAGGCCGGGTGCGCGCATGAAGGCAAGAGGCCCCGGAACCGCGGACAACACAGCGGACGCACACGAGAAGGGGGCCGCGAAACACCGGACGTCGAACCGAGAGGGGACGGGCACCACCGCGATGAGAGGGCCTCCCGCTACGCCAAAGAACTCGAACAGGCTGGGCCGCCTTCCGGGCCCCTGCGAGTCTATCGATAACTGAACGCATTTACACTTTAGCATTGGGCCCCAAGAGCCCCTCGGCCCGCGCCCTGGCGATCTGTCCGCGCCTCGCCACGTGGCAGGGGGAAGGGGCCGAAAGAGAGGGGAAATGCGCCGACTGATCTTGCGGTCGTTCCAGAGCCCGGGGGACGTGCTGATGCTGACGGCCGCGGTGCGCGACCTGCACGCCGCCGCGCCGGGCCAGTTCCAGACCGACGTGCGCACCTCGGCGTCGGCGCTGTGGGAGAACAACCCCCACCTCACGCCCCTGCGGGAGGGCGAGCCGGGAGTGGAAGTGCTGGACATGCACTATCCGCTGATCCACCAGAGCAACCAGCGGCCCTACCACTTCCTCCACGGCTATGCGCAGTACCTCGAAGAGCGCCTCGGCCTGCGCGTGCCGGTCACGGCCTTCGGGGGCGACACGTACTTGTCGGAGGGCGAGAAGTCGGCGCCGCCTCCCAGCGCGGGGCTCGGGCTGCCCGAGCGCTTCTGGATCGTCGTGGCGGGGGGGAAGTACGACTTCACGGCCAAGTGGTGGGCGCCGGCCTCGTTTCAAGAGGTCGTCGATCATTTCGCGGGGCGAATAACCTTCGTGCAATGTGGGGAGGAAGGGCACTGGCACCCGCGCCTGCGCGGCGTGGTGGACATGGTGGGCAAGACGAGCCTGCGCGACTTCGTGCGGCTCACGTACCACGCGGACGGCGTGCTGTGCCCGGTGACGTTCGCCATGCAC
Organism: Gemmatales bacterium; assembly: GCA_038239195.1. Taxonomy (GTDB): domain Bacteria; phylum Planctomycetota; class Planctomycetia; order Gemmatales; family Gemmataceae; genus JBBSEZ01. The sequence continues at coordinate 2,718 of JBBSEZ010000275.1, read as the reverse complement.
CTCGCAGCGGCCGTGCCGACGAGGCCGGGCCGGCCGAGGCTGCGGGCCTGCGTGGTGGTCGCGGGCGGGCGCGAGCCGGCGCACTGGGAGGCGTACCCGGGGCATCAGTTCCTGAGCACCAACGGGGCGCTGCCCTGCTGCGCCGAGGGCGGCTGCTGGCGGTCGCGCTGCCAGCTCGTCGGCGACGGCGACGACAAGGACCGGCACAACGTCTGCGAGCGCCCCGTGCAGGTCGGCCCCGAGTTGCGGATCGCCCGCTGCATGGACCTCATCGCGCCGCGGGACGTGGTCCGGCGGATCGAAACGTACCATGAAGGAGGCGCCTTGTCTTACAACGACCCCCTCGCGCTCGCGCCCGCTCCCCGGCGCGAAAACGTCCTGATCGAGTTTCGCCACGGCCTGGGCGATGCCGTGCAGCTGGCCGTCGTGCTGAAACACTTGCAGCGGCAGCGCCCCGAGTGGGACGTGGACGTCGCCTCGCTGGTGGGCAAGCACTCCGCCTTTCGCGGGCTGTGCCGGCGCAGCCTGGTGCTGGGCCGCGACGCCGTGGACCGCGCCGCCTACGGGCGCGTCTTCGAGCTGGGGTGGGACGAGTGCCGGGCGGGGCACGCCGACCGGCCGAGCACCAAGGCGGCGCGCTGCCTCGACGAGGTGTTCGGGCTGGCCCCCGAGCCCGAGTTGTTCAGGTACGCCATCCACTGTGGGGAAGAGGCTCGCGAGCGGGCGCGGCGGTACCTGGAGGGGGTGTGCGGCGCGGGGCCGCGCGACGGGCGCTATCCCGCGGTGCTGCTGCACTATCAGGGGAACACGTCGGGCGGACAAAAGGACCTCGACCACGACGTGGCCGACGAGGTCTGCGCGGCGGTGCGGCGCTCGGGGCTGGTGCCGGTGCTCCTCGACTGGGACCGGCGCTCGCCTCTACTCGCCGACCCGCACCTCCACTGCCCCGGCGCCGACCACGAACTGTGGGGCGGGACGGGCACGGGCGACGCGGAGGCGCTGGCGGCGCTGATCGAGCAGGCCACGCTGATGATCGGGGTGGACAGCGGGCCGCTGCACGTGGCGGGGGCCACCAGTACGCCGACCCTGGGCGTGTGGACGGAGCACCACCCGGTCCACTTCTTCGACCTGGCGAGCAACGTGACGCACCTGGTGCCGGAGGGCCACGCCCGGCTGGCGCACGGGCCGGCCGCGCTGCGCTACTTCGAGGGGCACTACCGGCACCGGGCGTACCGGCGGCTCGGCCTGGACCTGCCGACGCTGGTGGACGTGCTGCTCGCGGGGGATAGTGGGGGAGGGGCGGGGAACAAGCTGTTTTTGGGGCAGCTGCGCGCCACGGGGTACACGGAGCGCTATTACCGGGAGCACCGGCTGGCGGGGCTGGACTACCTGGGCTTCGGCGACTGGCAGCGCCAGTACGGGCTATGGCTGGTGGAGGCGCTGGGGCTGCGCGGCCGGCGCGTGCTGGACGTGGGTTGCGCCTGCGGGGCCATCGTGCGCGGGCTGGGGGAGGCGGGCGCCGTGGTGCAGGGGGTGGACCTGTGCGAGCACATGGTGGCGCTGGGGCGAGCGCAATGGCCCGACATGGCGGGGCTGCTGCACGTCTGCGACGCGGTGAACCTGCACCTGTTCGGGGACGAGAGCTGGGAGGCGATCCACACGGCGCAGGTGGCGGAGCACTGGAGGCCGGAGCTGGTGCCGTTCATCCTGCGCGAGCTGGCGCGGGTGGTGGTGCCGGGGGGGCTGCTGTTCTGCTGCCTGGACACGGAGGAGCTGTTCGCGCGGCAGGGGCGGCGGATGGAGGGGGAGGACCCGACGCACGTGTGCGTGCGGCCGCTGGCGTGGTGGCGCGAGCGGCTGCGCGAGGCGGGCTGGGAGGAGAAGAGCGCGGAGCACGAGGCGGCGCTGCGGGGGCACCCGGAGGGGTTTCTGGGGCGTTACGACTGGGACTGGTTCGTGGCGAGGAGGGCGAATCCCTCACCCCCCAACCCCCTCTCCCAAGGAGGGAGAGGGGGAGAGTGAGCGCGGAATGTCGAGAGAGAGAAAGTGGCGCCTCCCGGTCTGGCTCCCCCTCTCCCGTTCTGGGAGAGGGGGTTGGGGGGTGAGGGCGGGGAGCGAGCGCGAGGAGGAGGTGAACCATGACCGATCTGAGCGGGGTGTTGCGGCGGCTGGGGGCGCCGCGGCTGCTGGTGCTGGGCGACCTGATGCTGGACCGCTACGCCTGGGGCGAGGCCGAGCGCGTCAGCCCCGAGGGGCCGGCGCTGGTGTTGCGCTCCTCCCGCGAGGAGGCCGGGCCGGGCGGGGCGGGGGCCGTCGCCCGCATGGCGGCGGGGCTGGGGGCGAGCGTCAGCGTGGCGGGCGTCGTGGGCGAGGACGCCGACGGCCGCGAGCTCCTGGGGCTGCTCGACGCGGCCGGCATCGACCGCGAGGGCGTGCTGCGCGTGCGCGACCGGCCGACGACGTGCAAGGCGCGCTTCGCCGCCCGCGCGGACGGACGGCGGTCGCAGCAGGTGCTGCGCTTCGACCGCGAGGGGCGCGGTCCCCTGCGGCCGTCGGACCTGGCGCGGCTGGCGGTGGCGGCGGGGCGCGGCCTGGGCGATTGCGACGCCGTGCTGCTCGCCGACCACGACAAGGGCGCCTGGTCGGGCGGGCTGGTCGGGCACGTCGTGCGCGCGGCGGTCCGGCGGGGCGTACCGGCGCTGATCGACCCGGCGCGGC
>JBBSEZ010000274.1:0-13467 GCA_038239195.1 Gemmatales bacterium | reverse complement strand
TCTCTTTATTTATGTTTGTTTGATTCTTTAAAGCTACCACGAGGAACACTAGTTTGCTGGGGTGCGGCTGACTCGGTCCCTCGGGGGTGTCGGGGGGGGGGGCGCGGCGCCGGGGGCCCCGCGGGGGGCCGCCCCCCCCCCCCCCCCCCCCCCCCGGCTACACGGTTCCTCCCCTTTTCCGCCGCCGACAAACCGCGCCCGGTGCGAGGCAGGAACCGACATTTTTTGGCGCAAGCTCCCGCACAAACGACATCTTGTCCTCGACAAGCCTCTCACTTCTACCGGGTATCTCTGACGGAAAGGCAACAACTCATGACTGGTTCCTCCTCCTGGAAGGTCGCGCGCGACTTTGCATGCGGCCTGATGCTGCTCGGTGTATGCGCCCTGGTGCATGCCGCCGAACCGGGCCCGAAAACGACCAAGAAGCCCGACCTCCACAAGCAAGTCGCGGTCAAGTTCAACCACCAGCACGTGACGGTGCTGAAGCGCACCGCCGTTCCCCACAAGCCGTTCAAGATGCTCCACCCCGAGACGGGCAAGGCCGTCGCCCACGACGCCCTGCTCAAGCTGCCGAACGGCAAGCAGGTCAAGGCGGGCGAATACTACGCCGAGCTCAACAAGCTCGAGAAGAAACTCAACGCCCTCGGCCACAGCCTACAGGACGGCAAGTCCCAGCGCGTGGTCTTGCAGCAGACGACGCTCGACCGCGCCGGGCTCGACGCCAAGGCGCGGGCGGTGACGACGCGCCACCTCGCCTTCAACGCGAAGACCATGAAGCCGGCCGTCAAGCGCGCCGAACTGGAGGCGAAGCATACGCAGTTGGTGGCGCGGGTGGCCCACCGCCGGGCGGCCCTGAAGAAGGCCCCCACCGGCGGCGCGGGCAAGGGCACCCACGCCGTCAAGACGTGGAACTACCAGGTCGGCAAGCCGAGCGTCATCAGCGCGTTCCTGGAAGGGAAAATGGAGGTGAAGGGCTCGCGCGACGCGGTTGACGTCCTGGGCGAGGCGGCGGCGGGCGGTTACCTCGTGAACCACCGGTTGGAATTGCTCAAGGCGCGGGCGGCGGTGCGCGTACCGGACAAGGGGGCGAGCAGCGCCCGGCTCAACGTCTACGTGATGGGGCACAGCGTCTACAACCTGAACAAGAGCGTGAGCACCTCGTGGAGCAAGTCGGACGAAATCTCCAAATCGTTCGACTACTCGACGAAGTTCAACTTCATGCTCGGGCCGATCCCGATGAGCGTCCGCTTTGGGGCGCAGGGCAGTGCCGGGGTGCGCTACTTCGTGGGCATCCGCCCGCTGGAGGCGACGGCGCAGATCGTGCCGAACGCCCGGGCCCGCGCCTACGCGCAGGCGGGCATCGACATTGTGATTGCCAGCGCAGGCGTCGGCGGGCAGCTCCGACTGATCGACTTGACGCTCCGCATCGGCGCCGACGTGGGGGTGAACCACGACAGCCGCGGCCTCTACGTCCACGAGCACTTCTACGCCCTCAGCGAGCTGGAGATGCTGAGCGGCAGCCTCTACGTCTACGCTGAGGTCACGGTGCCGCGCATCGGCCTCCCGCCCTGGACGAAGAAGCATTACGAGTGGGACCTGTGGAAGTGGAAGGGGCTCAAGACGAAGGGCTACGTCTTCAACATCGACAAGAAGACGTATCTGCAAACTACGGCAAGCAAGTAACGCTCGTTGGCGGGCGCCGGGCCGCGATCCTGGAGACCGCGGCCCGGTGCTCAACTCGGGGAGGACGTTCCATGTCGTTGCGTCGCCGTCTGCTGGCCGTGGGCGCTTTGTTTCTGGTGTTGGCGGGGAGCGGGCTGGGCTACCTGGCCGTGCGCTCGCTGCGCCCGCCGGAGCAGGCCGCGCGGCTCGTCCCCGGCCGCCGACTCGTCTACGAGCTGGAGTACGTCAGCGTATCGGCCTCCGATTTCTCGCGGCTTCTGGCCGAGGGCCCCGACGACAAGACGGCCAGCCCCGGACTGTCGCGCTCGGCCCACACCGCCGTCACCGGGACGCTGGAGATTACGGTACTGGGGAAAGACGCCCGCGCCCGGCTGGCCTACCGACTCGCCGGCGCCGACGTGCAACTTGCCGTCGATGGCGAGCTGGACGCCGAGCGCGGCAAGGTACTCCAGGGCGATCTGGAAAAGCCCCTTCTCGTCGAGGTCGATCCGCGCGGGCGCGTCCTCGCCGTGCGCCTCGGGGCGGGCGGGCTGACCTCCTCGCTGAGCCGTTCGCTGCTGGCGGCCACGCAAGTCGTCTGGCCCGAACACCTCGGGGAACGCACCTGGGAGGTCGAGGAGGAAGGGCCCACCGGCGCGTACCAGGCGCGCTACGAGGCCACGCCGGGAGACGAGGCGTGGGCCGTCCGCAAAACCAGGCTGCGCTACCGCGCTCCCCGCACCGTTCCGAGCATTCACGAGTTCGCCGCGCCACTCCAACAGCGCCCGAGCGGTCATCTGGAGGCGAAGGTGGACGTGCGCCGCGGCCGGCTGCTGGCGCTGGAGGGAACGGAGGCGACCGCCCTCGTCGTCCAGGACCGGACCGTGGGGCGCGCGGAGACGACCTTACGGCTGAAGTTCCTTCGCGAGGAGACGGCGAGCGAGCAGGAGCTCGCGGCGCTCCAGAGCGCGGGCGAGGCGCGGGCCGCGACGAACATCGGCCTGTCGGAGCGGGAAGACGAAGACAAAGGCGAGATGGCCCTGCAACGAGCGGAGCTGGGCGAGGCGACCGTCGAGGAGCTGCTGGCGGAGCTCGCGAAGCCGGGCGAGAAGGACGAGACGGCCCTGTACTTGAAGTTGAAGGCCGTGGTCTACCTCCGCCCCAGCGTCGCCACCCAGCTCGGCGCGCGCTTGCTCGAAGCGGACGCGCGCGGCCCCGCGCTGCGCGTGCTGACGCAGGCCCTGGCGGGGAGCGGGCGGCCCGAGGCGCAAAAGGTGCTGGCGAGCGTCGTGAGGGCGCGGGCGAACGACTGGCCCGCCCTGGCGGAGATGTTGCCGGCGCTGGGCCTGGCCCGGTCCCCCACCCTCGAGGCGGAGGAAGTGCTCCGCGAGATGGCGGAGAGGGGCAAGACGTGGGACGTGCGCTCGACGGCCCAACTGGCCCTGGGCGTGATGGCCCGCAATCTGGCGGCGAAGGAGCCCGCGCGGGCCGCAGGGATCGTACGCTGGGCGGTCGCCGAGCTGGAGGGCGCCCCCGGCCCGGACCTCCGGCGGCAGATGCTGCTGGTGCTCGGCAACGCGGGGGCCGCGGAGGCGCTCCCCGCTGTCCGGCCCCACCTTCGGGCGAAGGAGCCCGAGGTGCGCGGCGCTGCGCTGGCGGCGCTGCGCTGGCTAGAAGGGGCCGAAGTGGAGGCCGACCTGGCGGGGGCGCTCACCGCCGACTCGGACGACAGCGTGCGCCTGGAGGCGACCCACGCCCTGGAGCTGCGGGCGATGACGGCGACGGCGCTGCGAGCTCATCTCGCCGCGTTCCGCAACGACAAGTCGGTGACGGTGCGCCTGGCGGTGCTGAGCAACCTGGCGCGGGCGCGCGACAACCACCCCGAGGCCGTCCGGGCGCTGCGCGAGGCGCTGGGCGACACGGTCAAGGAAGTCCGCGAGGCCGCGGCGCGCCTCCAGGACTGACGCTCGCGGCGCCGAGCGCGTTTCTGCGAAACGCGGGACGACGCGACATTCCTTCTGCGACGCATCCTGCCGATGACCCGATGCCCATCCTCCGACAAGGAGTGGCTTGGGCAACGCGGCCAAGGAGGTGCCGTTGGTCAAGGTGGTGAACGCGCACGGGGAACGTCACGCGGTGGAGGAGTTGTTCGAGGAAGGCAACCAGGAGGTGGGGCTGAACCACTACGAGGTGAGGAGTTGGACGGGCTGGCACCATCACGTGACGCTGACGCTGTTGGCGCTGTGGTTCCTGGAACTGGAGCGGCTGCGGCTGGGGGGAAAAAAATCCGGCGATGACGGTGTCGCAAGTGCGGGCGATCTTCACGGAGTTGCTGAAGAGGCCGAGTGCGGAGCAGATCGCGGCGACGGTGAGCGCGGTGCTGCGGCGCAACGTGGAGAGCCTCATCTACCACTGGCACAGCCGAACGGGCAAGTTCCCGCCGCGACAGCAAAGCCCGGGGCCCCGTGAAACCAGGTCGACCACCTTGCAAGCGCGTGGGAGGGAGGGCACGCCCGGGGGCCGGCCCCCAGGGGCCCATGAAACCAATCTAGCACAGTAGAACTACGCTCCGTCTGCGCAGAGGGGAAACCACTTGACCGCCGTCTTTATCTTCGGTCTGGCGCTGGTGTTGGCTGTGCTGATCTCGGAACTGGCCGAGCGCACGGTGCTTTCCACAGCCGTCCTGTTCCTGGCGGCGGGCTTCCTCGCCGGTCCCGGCGTACTCGGCCTCGTGCCGGTCGATCCTCAAAACCCGGTGGTCGAGCGGCTGGCTGAGCTGGCCCTCTTCAGCGTGTTGTTCACCGACGGGCTGAAGGTCCGCTTCCGTGCCCTCGTCGCCGGGTGGGAGCTGCCGACCCGCGCCCTGCTGCTGGGGATGCCGCTGACTCTGCTGGGGACGGCCCTGCTGGCCCGCCTGCTGGGGGGGCTTTCCTGGCCGGAGTCCTTCCTGGTCGGCGCGGTCCTCAGTCCCACCGACCCGGTCTTCGCCGCCGCCATCGTCGGCCGGATGTACATCCCGCACCGCCTGCGGCACCTGCTCAACATCGAGAGCGGGGTGAACGACGGGCTGGCCCTGCCGGTGGTCCTGGCCCTGCTGGCCTCCCTGGGGGGCAGGCAGGCAGGGGTCGCCACGGTGCTCGAGGAGCTGGCACTGGGGGTGGCTATCGGCGTGGCCCTCCCCTGGGCCGTCTGCCGCGTCGAAAGGACGCGGTACTTCGCGGTCTCCCGTTCCTACCAGCCGCTATTCGCCTTCGCGATCGGGCTCCTGGTGCTGTCCACGTCCTGGCTGACTGGCGCGAACGAGTACCTGGCCGCCTTCGCCGCGGGGGTAACCCTGGGCAACCTCCATCCCAAGGCCCATGAGGAATCCGACGCCTTCGGGGAGGCTTTGGCCGAACTGCTCAAATTGGCCGCCCTGCTGGTGTTCGGGGCGCTGATCTCCCCGCGCTTCCTGGGCGAGATCGGCCCCGGCGGCTACGCCTTCGCGGTCCTCGCGCTGGTTCTCGTGCGCCCGGTGGCCCTCGGTTTGGCGCTGTTGGGCACGGGGCTGGGCCGGCGAGAGTTGGCGGCCGCTCTGTGGTTCGGCCCTCGGGGCTTCGCGTCCGTCGTCTACGGACTACTCCTGCTGCGGGCGGGGGTTGCCCACGGGGAGGAGATGTTCCACCTGGTCGCCCTGGTCGTCGCCGGCTCGATCCTCGCGCACTCCTCCACGGACGTGGTCGTGGCCCGTTGGTTCGAGGGGGCCGAAGTGGCTGGGCAGCCTGCCGCCGGCCCGGCCGACCCTGTGCCGGTCGTGAAGGACGACGCCGTCGGGGGCGGCGGGGCGTGAAGGATCGTGGGGCTTGCGTCCCCCTGTAGTAGGATAATGAGAAACCAAGGGGGGAGGTTCGCGTGGGTGACTTCATCAGGCTCGTAGGCCCGAACGGGGCGGTCGAGATTGGCGGCGTCAAGCTGGTCGGGGTCACGGCGGAAAACGGCGTCAAGTTGCTCTTGACGGCCGGCTTCATCCTCGTCCTGCTCTTGATCGGCGCGGGCGTCAAGAGAGTGGTGCGGGCGGTCCTGGGGTTACGCCGCAACGAGCGGGTCGAGTTCTGGATCCGCCAGGTCATCCAGCTTGCCACGGCAATGGTGCTGATCCTCGGCGTGGTCTCTATCTGGTTCGACGACCCCACGCGGCTGGCGACGGCGTTGGGCCTGATCACCGCTGGCCTGGCCTTCGCCCTCCAGAAGGTGGTCACCGCCCTCGCTGGCTACGTCGTGATCCTGCGCGGCAAGACGTTCAACGTCGGCGACCGCATCTCGATGGGCGGGGTCCGGGGCGACGTGATCGGCCTGGGCTTCATCCAGACCACCATCATGGAGATGGGCCAGCCGCCCGCCGTCCAGAACGCCGACCCGGCCATGTGGGTCCATAGCCGGCAGTACACGGGCCGCGTGGTTACCGTCAATAACGCCACGATATTCACCGAGCCGGTCTACAACTACACGCGCGAGTTTGCTTACATCTGGGAAGAAATGGCGATCCCCATCGGTTACCAGGCCGACCGGGGGCGCGCCGAACGTATCCTGCTGGAGGTCGCCGTGCGCCACGCCGTCAAGGCCGGCGACCTGACCGGAGAGGCGGTGGAGGAGGTCCGGCGCCGCTACTTCCTGCGCATCGGGGACTTCGGGCCGAAAGTTTACTACCGCCTTACCGATAACTGGCTGGAGCTGACCGTGCGTTTCCTCGCCGAGGCCTACGGGGTGCGGGAGTTGAAGGACGCCATGAGCCGGGACCTGCTCAAGGCCCTGGACGAGGCGGGCATCGGCATCGCCTCGGCTACCTTCGAGGTCGTGGGCCTCCCCCCACTTCGCATCCAGGCCCGCGCGGGGGAAGTCGGTACGGGGCTTGGCCCCACCTCAGGCCACAACGACCAGGGCGCCGTACGCAGTGAGAAATAGGAGAATCGTGGCCGGCTCGCTTGCAAGGCCTTTCCGCCATCTGACGAGGTCCGTGGCCCCCTCAAACGGGGAGGTTGAAGAACGCGAGGGCGAGAATGACGTAAACCCCGAGCATCATGACGCCCTCCATCCAGTGCGTTTCTCCGTCCTGGCAGACGAGTGACAACACGACCACGGAAATCACGACCGCGATCGTCTCCAGGAGGCTGAAGTGCAAGTCCAGCGTCTGGGAATGCCCCATGCACATGCTGGCGAAGACGAGGACCGGGGCGACGAAAAGGGCGATTTGGATGGCGCTGCCGACCGCGATCTGGACGGTCGCGTCCATCTCGTTCTTCAACGCCATGAGGACTGCCGTGGAGTGTTCGGCGGCGTTCCCGATCACGGCCACGACGACTACTCCGACGAAGACCTCGTTCATGCCGAGCGCCCCTCTCGCCTGTTCCACTGTCCCGACCAGCAGGTGACTCATCCAGGCCACGCCCGCCGTCGCCGTCACCAGCATGGCGAGTGCCGTTCCCGAGCGCCACTCGGGGGAAGGGCGCGCGCCCGCGGTCGCCTTCGACTCATCCCCGTTGAAAAGGTCGCGGTGGGTCACGAGGGTGAAGACAAGGCTGAGGAGGTAGATTCCGGCCAGGACGAAGGCGATTTCCTCGCTCAAGAATTCGATCCTGGGCACTGCGCCTCCACCGGGACCGGCCTTCGCCTGGGACAGGTGGTAATAGATCGCCGGCATGACGAGGCCGACCGCTGCGAGGGCCAGGAGTGTCGAGCCCATGCCGGCCGCCGTGCGATTGAACCTCTGCTTGCGGTGATACAGCCCGCCCGCGACGATGGACGTCCCCATGACGAGCAGGACGTTGCCGATGATGGAGCCGGTGAGTGAGGCTTTTACCAGGGGGTACATCTCGGGCCCCTTCGCCAGCGCGAAGAGAGCGAGAATCAACTCTCCGGCGTTCCCGAAGGTGGCGTTGAGGAGCCCGCCGATGCCTGGCCCAAGCACCCGCGCCAGGCTCTCGGTCGCCCGCCCCATCAGGCCCGCGAGGGGAATCACGGCGACCGCCGACGCCAGGAAGACCCACAGGGCCGCGACGTGCAGCCGTTCGAGCGCGACGGCCAAGGGGGCCGCTGCCAGCAGCCAGCAGAACGGCTCCTTGCAGATCCCAAGGAGCGCAGCCCACAGCCCCTTGGAGGATTCTGTACTCATGTCGTGCGAACCTCATCCGTCGTCCGGAGCCGTGACCGAAGGCAGACGTATTGCATCCGTCGCCCACGCTTCCGCCGTCCGGGGTTTCCGGTCATTAGACGGTCTGATCATCCAGGACGTCATTCACGTACAGCTTCTTGACGAGCACGAAAACCGCGGCGGCCAACGGCGTGGCCAGGGCAACGCCGAGGCCGCCCATAAGGACGCCGGTCAGCACTTGTGACCCCAGGATCAGGCCGGCTGGCAGGGAGACGGTGCGCTGCTGGATCAGAGGGGTCACCACGAACCCGTCGATGGAGCCGATGAGGACCTGAGCGATGAGCGCGTAGACCGCGACGATCGGGCTGACGGAGAGCCCGACCAGGACCGTGAGGAACGTCGCCAGAGCCGGGCCGACGTTGGGCACGAAATTCATCAGGCCGGTGAGCAGACCGAGTGTGAACGGCAGCGGCACCCCCAGGAGCCACAGCACGCAGCTGGTCAGCAGGCCTACCTCCACCATCGAGAGGAATCGCCCGACAAGCCACCACTCGAGCGTTTTCCAGAGCGAGGCGAGTAGCTCCCGCGTCCGATCGCGCTTGCCGAAGGGCACCAGATGTACGAGGCCCTCGACGTATTGACCGGGGTCGATCGCCAGGTAGAGGCCCATAAATAGTATAACGAGGAGGTCGACAACGACTCCCAGGGAACTCGACACGAATCCGGGAAGGGTGCTCAATAGCCGCCCGGACGACAAAGCCCATCCAAAATCGTCCCCATAGTTCGGGAGATGGCGTCCCCAGGCGTGGTGCTGGAGGTAGAGTTTCGCCTGTTGAGCACCGCGCGAAAGTTGTTGACCGAGTTCGTCTATTTGCGAGCTGACATGCGTCGCCAGCATCCAGCCCGTCAAGGCGGTCGCCGCCCCCAGACCGAGGACCGTGAGCCACAGCGCGTAGCGCGGCGGGATGCCCGATATGGCGGACAGCCGGTCGCCCAGGCCGCGCAGGAGGACCGCCAGCAGGACGGCGGCGAAGAACAGCAGGAAGACACCCGCCGTGTAACAGATGAGGAGCAGGAGAAGAACCACGGTGGCCAGCAGAGCGATCACCGTGAGGGCTGGTCGGACCAGTTCCGAAGGCTCCGCGATCGGTCGTGGGTGCGGATCCTTGCCGACAGGTGCGCCGGCGAGTTGTTTCTCTTCCACGTTCAAGCGGAGTCCTCCTTCTGATCTGAGGCACGTTCCGGGTTTTTGTGCCAGACAACGGCGGCTGAGGCCCAGGAACCAAAGGCCGGCTCTCTTCGCCGGATGCCGGTTGCCAAACCGCATGCTGGTCGGAGAGCCGGCGATGTCACTATAAAGGACGCCAGAGGAGTTGTCTGGACGTTCCGCGCCCGCGGGCCGCCTCATGCGAATCGCGAGGCGGGAAATAGGACGTGAGGGATCGCGGGCGGCTGGGCCCGGCTTCGACAGGGCGCGGCATTATCGTCGGCCGGCCCGTCGCCTCCTCTTTTATGGACCATCGAGCCCAACAACGTCCGGAAGGTGCGGTGACGAAGCACCCAGCCAATCGGCATCTGCCGAGATCCTGTATGACGGATAAGGTCTAGCGCGGGCCATGAGAAGCAAGCTGCCTTACTTCTGGGACGACCTTCGCACGAGCTTCTGGTTCGTGCCGACCTTGATGGCGCTGCTGGCCATCGGGCTGGCTTTCGGCATGGTGGCGCTGGACAAGGCCATCAAGGATCAGGTCGAGGCGAGCTGGGGGTGGACCTACACGGGCGGCCCGGAGGGGGCGCGGGCGGTCCTGGCCGCCATCGCCGGTTCGATGATCACCGTGGCGGGGACCGTCTTCTCCATCGTCATCGTCGCTCTGTCGCTGGCGTCCGGCCAGTTCGGCCCGCGACTGCTGCGCAACTTCATCCGCGACCGCAGCAATCAGTTCGTCCTCGGGACCTTCACCGCCACCTTCACCTACTCCCTGCTGGTGCTGCGCACCGTCCGGGGCACCGACGCCGACCAATTCGTCCCCGCCATCGGCGTCGCCGTCGGCATCGTGATGGCGATGGCGAGCCTCGGGGTGCTGATCTACTTCATCCACCACGTCGCCGTGTTCATCCAGGCCGACCACGTCATCGCAGCCGTGAGTGACGAGTTGAACGACGCCATCGACACCCTTTGGCCAGACGAACTGGGGCACGAGCCCCCGGAGCCGCCCGCCGCGTCCGCCCTGCCCGAAGGATTCGAGAAGGAGGCCGTGCCCGTCGCCGCGCCAGGGAGCGGCTACCTGGCGGCGATCGACCACGACGAGTTGCTGGGGCTCGCCCGCCGGCACGACCTCGTCGTGCGGGTCGCGCACCGCCCCGGCCACTTCGTCGTTCGGGGAAGCAAGCTCGCCTCGGTCTGGCCAGAGGACCGCCTCGAGGACGGGCTTCGCGCCCAACTCGTCGGGGCATTCCTCCTGGAGCCGCAGCGCACGGCCTTCCAGGACGTGGAATTCAGCGTGGACCAACTGGTCGAGATCGCGGTGAGGGCCTTATCTCCCGGAATCAACGACCCGTTCACGGCGGTGGCCTGCATCGACCGCCTCGGCGAAGCCCTCTGTCGGCTAGCCGGCAGGTCCGTCCCGTCCGCTTTCCGCCATGACGAGGAAAGCCGACTGCGGGTGGTGGCCCGTCCGGTAACCTTTGGGGAGGTGGCGGACGCCGCATTGAACCAGATACGCCAGTACGGACGAACGAGCGTGGCGGTTCTGATTCGACTCCTGGCATCCCTCACCGAATTGGCCGAGCAAGTGCGCCGCGACGAGGACCGGGCGGTGCTCGAGCATCACGCGGATCTGGTCCTCGAGGCCGCGAGGCAGGCGTTGCCCCAAGAGATGGATCGAACGGCGGTGGAGAGGAGGCACGCGGTGTTCCTCGTCGCGTTGAGGAAAGAGACGAAATCGCCAACGCCGTGAGGGAGTCTTGGCGGTCCGTGCCGGCGGGGCGTCTGATTTTCTGGACGGGTCGAGTGGCCATCGGCCGACCATTCCATAAAAGTGTGATCCGGACCAGCCGCATCTTTTCTCGATTTCCCTTGGAGGATCACTCACGAATCAGCAAAGCGCGGTCGGAGCCTACGACAGCATGGCCCAGGCGGAAGCGGCCGTGCGCAAGCTCGACGAGGCTAAGTTTCCCATCGGTCAGGTCTCGGTCATCGCCAAGAATCTGGAACCGGACGGGGCTTGTTTCCCTCCATGCCGGATGTGGTTCCCCGCTAAAGAGCCCGGCGCGCGGCGACGTTGCGAGAGAAGGGCGGATCGAGCCACTCTTGCCACGTCCTTCCCCTACCACGGAGAATTGGACCAATGAGTAACCCCTCACCTCAGCTGCCCGCCTCGACGCCCGAGCAGGACAAGCCGCGGGCTTCGCGGCCACTTCGTATCTACAGCCACTCCCCCCTCGTGTACTGGTGGCCGGTCTGGGTCATCGGTTACGTCATGGTCCTCCTTACCTACTTTCAGGGCCAGCACCATCAGATCGGCCAGGACCGGGAACTGTTCCACCCCAGCAGCAACCTGGGGGTGATCTACTTCCTCACCCTGTTCCTGGTCATCCTGATCACCAATTTCACCATGCGGGGGATGGCCTCCGGCATGGTCATTCTGGGCTCCCTCCTGATCACGGTGGTGCTCGCCTACCTGGGCTGGTGGGACGAGATCCTCAGCCTGTTCGGCGACCTCAAAATCCACCTGAACCTGGGGGCCTATTTCTGGTTCTCCACCCTCCTATTCCTGACGTGGGCTTTCAGCGTGTTCGTGGTGGACCGCATGAGCTACTGGCAAGTCGATCCAGGCCAGGTCACTCTCAACTTCGTTTTCGGTGCCGGCTCGAAGACGTACAACACGCAGGGCATGATGCTGGAGAAACACCGGGGCGACCTCTTCCAGAACTGGCTGCTCGGGCTCGGCTCCGGCAACCTGGTCATCCGGACGAGTGGTGCCTCGCGAGAGCAGATCGAGGTGCCCAACGTCCTCTTCATCGGCTGGAAGGTGGACGGGATGCAACGGCTCATCGCTCAGGAACCGGAGGGGATCGAGAAGTCTTGACGCGGGAAGCGGTTTGGAGGACGTGGGGCATGGGCAAGGCCGGGCACGCTGTCGCTGTGTTCTCCCACGTCCTGCATAGGCACCTGCTCTGGTTCCTGATCGGCTCCTACGCCGTCGCCGCCTTCTTCCCCGCTCCTGGTCTTTGGCTGAGGAACGTGTCGCTCGGGGAGTACGACTTCCCCCAGGAGGAGACCAGGGTCACGCTGCCCATGCTTATGCTGGCGCTACTCCTGGTCAACGCCGGGCTGGGCGTAAACACTTCGGAGTTGAAGCACCTGCTGCGCCAACCGCGGGCCCTGATCCTGGGCCTGGCGGCCAACCTGCTGATTCCCATCGCTTTCATCTTCGGCGTCAGCCAGACGCTGAGGCTGTGGCACAGTCCTGACGAAGTGCAGAACATCCTGGTTGGCTTGGCCTTGATTGCCTCCATGCCCATCGCGGGCTCCTCCACCGCCTGGGCACAGAACAGCAACGGCGACCTTGCGCTGAGCCTGGGACTGATCCTCGGTTCTACCCTGGCGAGCCCGCTGACGACGCCGGCGGCCCTCCACGCGGTCGGCTTCATGGCGACAGGACAATACGCCCAGGAATTGCACGCGCTGGCTGGCTACGGCACGGGAGCGTTCCTGGTCTTGTGCGTGGTCCTGCCGTCGCTGCTGGGCATCCTGCTGCACCGGGCTGTTGGGGAAGCGCGGGTCGAGAGGGCCAAGCCGTCCCTAAAGCTGGTGAATTCGCTCAATCTCCTGCTGCTGAGTTACGCCAACGCGGCCGTGTCGCTGCCGCAGGCAGTGTCGAACCCGGACTGGGACTTCCTGGCCGTTACTCTGGCCATCGTCGTCAGCCTGTGCCTGCTCGCCTTCACCTCCGGCTGGCTGGTCGCCCGGCTGCTGAAGCTGGACTACAGCCGCCGGGCGGCGTTGATGTTTGGGCTGGGGATGAACAACAACGGCACCGGGCTGGTCCTGGCGGCGCTGACGCTGTCGGCCTATCCTCGGGTGCTGCTGCCGATCATCTTCTACAATCTGGTGCAGCACGTGGTGGCCGGCAGCGTGGCCCTCGTCCTTTCGCGTGAACCTGCGTCGTTGGCATCCTGAACGGGAGCGCCCACCGAGGACGGCGGGAGCCCTCACCGAACGCCTAAATAGGGCCCGCCACGGATAACACCCGCTAACACGACAGATGACTGCTGAGTTACTGTACCTGGTCGCTGAAGGAAGCCGCACATGTGCCCCTGGCTGACCGGCCTGTCCTGGGTCTCGCTGTCCTTGGCCATTGTTAGGAGCTGTTCCAAAATAAGACACTCGGTGTCAATCCCTCCAAGGCGGAGTGACGTGCGAAGCTGTAAGTGGTTGAGAGGTTGAAAGATAAGGCCTGCGTCCTAGGAAAGCGGTACTTCAACTCCGTTACCCAGGAGCGCAGGCCATGGGCGTGAAAGCGAACAAGGCGAGTCGGAAGCCGCAGCCAGGGGAGAAGGTCGTCCCGGTCCGCTGCCAGCCGGTGACCTACCCCTGCCCGAAGTGCGGCCGCCGCGGGCGCCGCAGGCACAAGTACGACCGCTTCGTGCAATCGATTGCCTACGGGCACGTTCTC
>JBBSEZ010000273.1:0-13468 GCA_038239195.1 Gemmatales bacterium | reverse complement strand
CCTTGGAGGACGGCTCAGGAGGGCCGTCCTCCAAGGAGGCTTTTTCCTGCCGCTCGCCTTACGCCTTCATCATACCTTCTCGGTGCCGAAGAAGTGTCGAATACCGCCGCGCGTGCGGGATTTTCCGGGCGCCTGGGCCGCGAGCCCTGTCCGGCGCGGGGCAGCGCGCCGGACAGGGCTCGTCGGGGCCATCGCGCCAGGCGGGCGTCACGGCCGGGTACTGATGGCAGCGATGGCGTTCTGAGCGTCGTTGGACAGGTTGCGATCCGTCTTGAAATACCCCAGCCGAATCGTGTTGAGGCGGGGGAGGCTGGCCTTGGTGCCGACCGTCCCCAGAATGCCGATCATCTCGCGGAGCATGGCCTTGTCGCGCACCTTGGGCATCGTTTTCAAGAGGATGGGCTCGGCCTCCTTGCCGACCTGTTTCAGCGCCTGGCTCGCGGCTCGCCGTTCCCCCAGCCCCGCGCCGAGCAACTCGATCAAGGCGGTGATGGCCAGTGGGCCCTTGAACTTGCCGAGCAGGGGGATGCCCTGGCCGCGCGTCTCGCGATACTTCACCATCGCCTCGACGATGCCCTTGACGTTGTCGGGGCCACCCCAGGTGTTCATTGCTTGCATGCCCGCCCGGCGCGTCGCCTGGTCCGGGTCGAGCACCACCTTGTCCAGGGCGCTGGACACGTCGGCCTGCTTGTCCGCCACGAGCTTGCGGCGGCTCAGGTCCTCGGCGGCGAAGCGGCGCGTGTCGGCGTCGGCATCGACGAGGGCCTTGACGGCCTGATCGACGAGGGCGCCGTCGGGGATGGCGTAGTTGCGCGCCAGTCGCCCCGCCGCGTTGCGCGCGGTCGCGTTCTTGTGGTAGAGGTACTTCAGCACCTCCTTCTCGCCCGCCGTGCGCCCCAGGTCGCGCAGCGCCGACTCGGCCGTGCCGTTGCGGAAATTGTCGAGCAACTGTTTGGCCAGCGGCTCGGCGGCGCGCTCGTCCTGGATCTTGCCGAGGATTTCCATCGACGGCCGCCACACGAGGGGGCTGGTGTCCTCGACCAGCTTGAGGAGCGTGGGGACGTTGTCCTTGGTGGCCCAGGGCCGCAGAGCGGGCAGGGCGGGCTTCCGCACTTCGGCGTCTTCGAGGAGCGGGTCGAGCGCCTTGGCCACCTCGCTACGGCGCGCCTCCGCGACGGGGGCCGTGCTCAGCCAGGTGAGGGCGGCCTTCTGCCGCTCCATCTTGCTCTCCTCGAGCCAGGCCAGGGCCTCGTCGAGGTCGCGCGGCGTGGTCGGCTCGGGCTCCTTGGGCTTGACGGGCTCGGGCTCCTTGGGCTTGACGGGCTCGGGCTCCTTGGGCTTGACCGGCTCGGGCTCCTTGGGCTTGACGGGCTCAGGCTCTTCCTTCTTGGTCTCTTCTTTCTTGGGTTCTTCCTTCTTGGGCTGCTCTTTGAACGTGTCCGCGAAGGGGTCGCCGGGTGGGGGCGTGTAGCTCGCGACGGTGGCGGTGGCCTTCTCGGTTGCTTTGGTGTAGACGTAGTAGCCGAGCGCGCCGGCCCCGCCGCAGCCCAGGAACAGCAGGGCGCCGCCGCCGAGCAGCAGCATCGGCAAGATGGAGCGTTTCTTCTTGCGGCCCGCGCCCTCGTCTTCCTCGTCTTCTTCGTCTCGGCCGCGCTGGCGCGGCCGATCGTCTTCCTCGTCCTCGTCGCGGGGCCGGCGCTTCTTGCCGGCGGCAGCGGCGCGGCTGGCGCGCACTTCCTCGGGGACGGAGCGCACGCGCTCGTCGGCGCCCTGCTCCTCGACGACGAAGGTCTTTTCGCACTCGCGGCAACGAACGCTCTTGCCGAGCTTCTCCTCGGGGAGGGCGTAGGCGGTGTCGCAGTTCGGGCAGACGGCCTTGATTGGCATGAGGCTTCCCGCGGGTTGGGGGCCCGGCCTCCCTGCCGTGGAGCGCCTCTGCTCCGGAGGATGGCCGTAACAGGGGGAGATTCTAGCGAAACCAGGCGCCGCTGCGAAGGGCCGGGGAGGCGGGGAACGAGAGACGAATCGGCCGCGGCGCCACTCTCTTTCCTACAGACGTTGCAAGCGCTCGCGACGGACCGCGCCGGGCGCGGAATTTCTCGTGGCGCCAAGCGTTCTCGCTTGGCGGGCCTTCTCCTTGAGGTGAGGGCCACCCACAGGCGACGACAAGCGAGGCGCTTGGCGCAGGAGGGCGCTGCACGCGATCCGCAGCTCTGATACGGTGACAGGCACAAGTTCGTTCCCGGCCTCGAACAGAGAACAAGCCACGATGAACCGCATGCGCCTGATCTGGGGGCTCGGCCCGCTGACCGGACTGCTGGCGGCGCTGGCGGCCTTGGGACAGAAGCCGGCCCGGCCGACGTCCCCCTCACCGGCAAGGCCGTGCCGGAGCTGGCCTCCTTCGACCGCACGATGACGAAGTTCCTCGCCGAGAAGGGCCTCTCCGGCGCCGCCGTCGCCGTCACCAAGGACGGACGGCTCGTCTACGCGCGCGGCTTCGGGCACGCCGACCGCGAGAAGAAAGAGCCCGTCCAGCCGACCTCGCTCTTCCGCCTCGCCTTACGAGGCCGGCGGCGGGGCGGCCATCCACTATAATGATCCGCAGAACTTCGTCGAAAGTTAGTGCGGAGGGCCAAGCCATGCCGATCCACGATTGGGGCCGAGTGCCCGCCGGCCTGTTTCACCATTTTCATCAGGACTGGTCGATCGAAATCGCCCGGGCCCTGAATCGAGGGCTGCTGCCCAAAGGGCTGTCCGCCCTGGTGGAGCAGCGGGCCGGTCCCAGGGAAGCGGACGTCCTGGCGCTGGAACGGAGATCAGGGCCGCGGTCGGGAGGGGGAGGCGGCGGTAGTGTGGCGACCGTGGAAGAACCAATCACGCGGATCGTGCGCCGGACCACCCGGGAAATCTACTCCGTCCGGGCGAATCGGGTCGTCGTGCGGCACCACCTGGGTCAGATCGTCGCGGTGATCGAGGTCGTCTCGCCGGGGAACAAGGATGGTCGCGCCGCCCTGCGCGACTTCGTCGAGAAGACCATCGACTTCTTCCGGGTGGGGATTCACGTCTTGATCGTCGATCTCTTCCCCCCCACGCGGCGCGACCCGTTCGGCCTGCACAAGGTCATCTGGGACGAGATCACCGACGAAGACTTCGCCTTCCCCGAAGGGAAGGACCGGCTCCTCGCCTCGTACAAGATGGGGGACGAGCGCGTGGCCTACGTCGAGCCGGTCGGCGTCGGGGACGAGATGCGAGACATGCCGTTGTTCGTGGCGTCGGCCCTGCACGTCAAGGTGCCGCTCGAGCCGACGTACCGGGCGACCTGGGACGCCAGCCCGGAGGAGTTGCGCGTGGCCGTCGAGACCGGCGTGATGCCGGAGCCCGACGCCGAGTAGCGATGGTCGCCCGTGGCCCCGGATCGCGCCTCTCCAGAGAAGTTGGCGAGCGGGTTGCGGAACTGCGACTAACCCGCTCCGCTTTAGCTTAGAAAAGCGTCGAGGCGTTGGACGGCTTCGGCGAAGGACTTCGCCGATCGGCTCGCTCCCCTGTTGCCGGGCGTTGGCGTTGCTCCCGAGGTCATCGACGTTGGCGGGAGCGTCGAACCGTGCGATCTTCAGGGCCCACAGGACGATCGGGCGAAGGGCGTACAACGTCGCCGAAGCCCTCAACTCATTCATGCGGTCGCCAAGCGCCTCTCTCCTTTGGCACCCAGGCGCCACGCGGCGGGGGCGCTGGGCGGGCGCGCGAAAGTCTGGCACATTCCCCTTCCGCTCACCAAATGAGTGCGGCGTTCGCGCAACCCAGAAGGATCCCAACCGCGCGGGGGCGGAATTGCAAGAGGAGGATAAGCGACGCGCGACGTTATTCCTGACTTTCTCTCTCCAGGCGAAGCGGCCTCCGGGAGGGCCCTCCCGGCCCTCCCCTCGCGCAGGCCAGAGAAGGGACGTTTGCGTGCCGCGCCAAAGAACCACTCGGTCAGGGGGGCCACGTGAGCACGTGACCACGTGACTCCCTTGCGCGGGCACAAGCGCCTGTTCCGCAAGGACTTGGAGAGCGAAAGTCGCGTGCTCGCCGCCAAGCCCTATTGATCGCGTGACTCGGATGACCTGCTCTGCCCCACGGCCGGACAGGAGGGCCGCGTATCCTACGGGGTGTCTGCGCGCCGTGCCTGTGCTACAGTGACAGGCACCACTCCGTTCCGCGCCAGGGCCAGGTCTTGCAGGAGAAGAAGCAACGATGAACCGCATGCGCCTGATCTGGGGGCTCGGCCCGCTGGCTAGTCTCTTGGCGGCGCTGGCGGCCCTGGGGCAGAAGCCGGCCCGGCCGGCCGACGTCCCCGTCACCGGCAAGGCCGTGCCGGAACTGACCTCCTTCGACCGCACGATGACGAAGTTCCTCGCCGAGAGGGGCCTCCCCGGCGCCGCCGTCGCCGTCACCAAGGACGGGCGGCTCGTCTACGCGCGCGGCTTCGGGCACGCCGACCGCGAGAAGAAAGAGCCCGTCCAGCCGACCTCGCTCTTTCGCCTCGCCAGCGTCTCCAAGCCGATCACCGCTGTCGCCATCCTCCACCTTGTGCAGCAGGGCAAGCTCAAGCTGACCGATCGGCCGTTCGAGCTGTTGAAGATCGCCCCGCACCTGCCGAAAGGGAAGAAGCTCGACCCGCGGCTCAAGAAGGTGACGGTGCTGCACTGCCTACAGCACACGGCCGGGTGGGACCGCGACAAGACGTTCGACCCGATGTTCTACGACTTCGGCGTCGCCGAAGCGCTCGGCAAGAAGGCGCCCGTGACCGCGACCGACGTCATCCGGTTCACGTGGGGCCGGCCCCTCGACTTCGCCCCGGGCGAGCGCTACGTCTACTCCAACTTCGGCTACTGCGTCCTCGGCCGGGTCATCGAAAAGGCGAGCGGCCAGCCCTACGAGCGCTACGTCCAGCAGCACGTCTTGATCCCTTTGGGGGCCCGGCACGTGCGCATCGGCCGTTCGCTGGCGGCGCAGCGAGCGCCGGGCGAGGTGAGATATTACTTTTTCGACAAGGACAACGTGGGCACCTCCGTCGTGCCCCCGGTCGGCAAGAAGGTGCCCGAGCCCTACGGCACCTGGAACCAGGAGTCCCTCGACGCCCACGGCGGTTGGATCGGCTCGGCCATCGACCTGGTGCGCTTCGGGTCCGCCTGGGACCGGCCGGAGAAGAGCAGGGTGCTCACGCGGGCCAGCGTCGAGCGCATGTTCGCCCCGCCGGCCGGCGCCATCGGGCACGACAAGGGCGGCAAGGTCCGCGACGCCTATTACGGCTGCGGCTGGTCGGTGCGCCCCTACGGCAAAAAGGCGCGCAACGCCTGGCACGATGGCCTGCTGCCGGGCACGTCCACCTTGCTGGTGCGCCGAGCCGACGGGCTGTGCTGGGCGGTGCTGTTCAACAGTTCGGCCGGCATGAAGAAAGAACAGCCCGCCGGCCTGATCGACGGTAAGATGCACGAGGCCGCCGACGCCGTCACGGTCTGGCCCAAACACGATCTCTTTTCGATGTATCGCTGACCCGGCAGGACGCCCCTTCTCAACGTGGCTCACCGGGGAGGGCGGAAGATGGAATCGAACGACTATCTCAAGCAGGTTTTGCAGGAGCAGGCGCAGGTCGAGGGCGAGTTGCGCCAGCGGAACAAAGCGCCCCTGGCGGCCCCCCAGGCCGCGGGAGCAATGCCGCGCTCTCTGGGCAAGGGCTTGATCGAATTCAAGGCCGGCATCAAGGGGCTGGAAGACGAGGAGGAAGGTGCCCCTTACGGCCGTGGGGGCGCTGCCGTGGACTATCGCATCACGGGCTTCTGGCGTTGGAAAACCGTCGTCGTCCCTCCCAACGTCTACGTCGTCCACACCCGGCGCGGGCACGCCGAGCCGTTGCATGTCGGCCTGGGCGTGTCGTTCCGCTACGACCCCGCCACGGACGCCTTCCTGGTCATCCCGGCCGCGGTGCAGACGCTCCTCATCAATGCCCGCTGCATCTGCGCCGAGCGCCAGGGCATCCTCGTGCAGGGGTACGTGCAGTGGATCGTGGACGACGTCCAGACGGCCTACCGCAAGCTGGACTTCTCCGACCCGACCGACCCGATGCGCATCGTCAACGTGCAGCTGCGCGAGCAGGCGGAGGCGGCCATCAAGGACAAGGTCGCCACAATGGGCATCGACGCGGTGCTGGCCGACAAGCAGCCGATCATCGAGGAGCTGACGACCCGGCTGCGGGCGGTGGCCGAGGGCAGCCGCGACGGCGAGCGCTCCTCGGGGCTGGGGCTGAAGATCGTCACCGTGCAGATCAAGGAGGCCGTGGTCAGCTCGCGGGCCCTGTGGGAGAACTTGCAGAAGCCGTTCCGCGCCGAGCGCGCCCGCCTGGCGCGCATGGCCGAGCTGGAGGCCGAGGAGCAGATCGCCCGCCGCGAGCTGGTCAACCGCCACGAGCGCGAAACGACCGAACTGGAGACGGCGCAGGCCCTGGCCCTGTTACGGGCGCGGCAGGAGCGCGAGGCGTACGACCGCGAGCAGGCCGAGAAGGAGCGCCGCCACCAGGTCGAGCAGTCGGCGCAGAAGGCGCGCGCCGCGGCGGACGAGGAACTGGCCCTTCAGGAGCACGAGCTGGCGGCGCGCGCCGCGGGGCGCGAGCTGGAGGCGACACGCCGCCAGGTCGAACTGGAGACCGCGCGGGCCGAGCTGGCGAAGGCGCAGGCGGCGGCGACGGTTGAGAGGGACAACCTCGTTCACGCGGGCGAATCGGCCCGCAAGGAGCGCGACCTGGCGCTGTACGGGCAGCAGCGGGCGGTGGAGAACGACCTGTCGGAGCAGCACGTCAAGGCGCAGCTGGTGGCGCGCCTCCCGGAGATCGCCGCGGCATTGCCGAAGCCCGAGGAACTGCGGTCGATCAGCGTCAACGGCGACGGCGCCGCGGCGCTGACGGGGATGCTCGCGGGCCTCATGCAGGCGGTCGAGGGGGCGCTGAAGGGCAAGGCGACGACGAATGGGAAGTGAACGATTCAGGCAGGCCACCCGTGGTGCTGCCCGCGAGGAGGTGAACCATGCCACTCCGGGATCATTTTCACCCACCCCTGTCTCCGGGGCGCTCGTGGGAGTCCTTTCATTCCCGCTGGGCCAACACCATTGGCGACGCGCTCAATCGGGTGTTGCCTCGCCGGTACGTCGCGGAAATCAACATGCAGCTCGGCACCCAGGTCGCCGCGGACGTCGCCGAATGGGAGCGCCTCGACGACCCCAGCGAGGAGGCGACCAATGGCCCGGGTGGCGTGGCCGTGCATGCCTACGCGCCCCCTGCCGCCGCGCTCGTGATGCCGGTCGTCTTCTCGGACGAGATCGAGGTGCAAATCATCGACCAGTCCGAGAGTGCCCGCCTCGTTGCCGTGGTCGAACTGATCAGCCCGCGCAACAAGGATAGCGCCGAGGCGAGCCAGGTTTTCGCCGGAAAGTGCGCGGCCTACCTTCAGCGTAGCATCGGCCTGATCGTGGCGGACGTCGTGAGCAACCGCACCGCCAACCTCCACAACGAACTGATGCAGTTGTTCGGCCAGGGCGAGCCCTACCTCCTGCCCGACGATGCGCTCCTTTACGCGGTGGCCTACCGCCCCGTCCAGCGCCAGAAGACGGACCAGGTCGAGCTCTGGCCAGTCCCGCTGACCGTCGGCGCAACGCTCCCCACGCTGCCGCTGGCCCTGCGCGGCGGGCGGCCCGTCCCCGTCGATCTCGAGGCCACCTATACCGTCGCCTGCGAACGCAGCCGGATGTGAGCGCCGCGCACGGACAAGGCTCACACGCCCCCACGCTGGCACAGGCGCGTGACGTGTCGCAGCATGTCGCGAACCGAGATCATCCCCACCAGGCGCCCGTCGCGCAGCACCGGCAGGTGGCGATATCCGCCGCTGTCCATCTTGTGCAGCACCAGCGCCAGGTTGTCCGTCTCGCGCACCGTCTCGGGGTTGCGCGTCATCAGTTCGCGCACGGGCCGGCTCGCCTGTCCGCCCTCGATCCCTGCCACGCGCGTCAGCAGGTCGCGCTCGCTGAAGATCCCCACCAGCCGACCGCTCTCGTCAAGGACGGGCAGCGCGCCGACGTCGTTGTCGAGCATGGTGCGCAGCGCCTGCCTCACGGTCGCGCCCGGCGACAGCGTGAGCGGGGCGCGCGGCTGCAACACGCTCACCGTGTCGTGGAGCAGGCTCTCGTGGACCCGGTCGTGCGCCGTCGGCCGATCCAGTTGCGTGAGATCGTGCAGACAGTGGTAGCACTGCTCGCAGCCCGGCAGGTTGTCGAAGTTGCACGTTGGACAGATCATCTTAGTCCTTAGTTCTTAGTCCTTAGTTCTTAGCAAAGACAGAACGCAGCGCGGGCCCTCTTTGCTAAGCACTAAGAACTAAGAACCAAGCACGAAGGGCTAATCGACAACCCACGTCTCGTCGCCCGCGAGCAGCGCCTGCAAATCGCCCTTGCCCTTGGCCTTGGTCACGTCGGCGATCTGGCGCTCCACCTGCTCGCCGTAGGTCGGCCGCTCCACCGCCCGGTACACGCCCACGCACTCGGGGAAGCTCTCCGGGTCGTTCGGCACGTGGACCATGCGCGACAGCAAGTAGGCCAGCGTCGCCTCGTCGGCCTTTTCGTCGTGGATCAGCAGGTCGTCGCGCGCCACGTCGCTGCCCAGCACCACCTCCGGGCTCACCCCGTTCAGCCGGATGCCCTTGTTGTGGTCCTTGCCGAAGACCATCGGCCGGCCGTGCTCCAGGTAGAGGATGTTGTCGCTCTTGATGCTCTTGTCCGTCGCGTACTCCCAGACGCCGTCGTTGAAGATCGGGCAATTCTGGTACACTTCGACGAACGCCGTTCCCTTGTGCGCCGCGGCGCGCTGGAGCGTCGTCGCCAAATGGTTGATGTCCACGTCGATCGTCCGGGCCACGAACGTCGCCTCGGCGCCGATGGCCACCGACAGCGGGCGCAGCGGCGCCTCCAGCGAGCCCTGCGGGGTCGATTTGCTGCGCGTGCCGACGCGCGAGGTCGGCGAGTACTGGCCCTTCGTCAGGCCATAGATCTCGTTGTTGAACAGGATGATCTTGAGATCGACGTTCCGCCGGATGGCGTGCAGCAGGTGGTTGCCGCCGATCGACAGGCCGTCGCCGTCGCCGGTGACGACCCACACCTGCAGGTCGGGCCGCACCAGCTTCAGGCCGGTGGCAAAGGTCGGCGCCCGGCCGTGGATGGTGTGGAACCCGAACGTGTTCATGTAGTAGGGGAACCGGCTGGAGCAGCCGATGCCCGACACGAACACCATCTTGTCGCGCGGCACGCCCAGCGGCGCCAGTGCCTTCTTCATCTGGGCCAAAATCGAATAATCGCCACACCCCGGGCACCAGCGGATCTGCTGATCGCTGGCCAGGTCCTTGGGCGAGAGCGTATTGAGCGAGGTCATCGTTGACATGGAGATTGAACCTCTTGAGAAGAGCCGGCAGGCGAGCCTTCGCCCGCCGGGATGGCTCAGTTCCGGTTTACTGCTTCAACATACGGTCGATGGCTTCCTCGACCTCGATCACCAGGAACGGCTTGCCCTGGATCTTGTTCAGGCCGACCGCGTCCACCAGGTAGGTGGCCCGCAACAGCATGCGCAGCTGCCCGCCGTTGAGTTCAGGCACGAGCACCTTCTTGTAGCGCTTCAGCACGTCCCCCGTGTTCCGCGGCATCGGGTTGAGGTAACGCAGATGCGCATGGGCCACCTTCAGCCCCTTCCGCTGTGCCCGCTGCGTCGCGGTCACCAGGGAACCATACGTCCCGCCCCAGCCGATCACCAGCAGGTCGCCCTCCTCCGGGCCGGTCACGGTCAGCTCGGGGATCTCCTGCGCGATGTTGGCGATTTTCTGGGCCCGCGTCTTCACCATGCGTTCGTGGTTGGCCGGCTCGTAGCTGACGTTGCCCGTGCCGTCCTCTTTCTCGATCCCGCCGATGCGATGCTCCAGCCCCGGCGTGCCCGGGATCGCCCAGGGGCGCACCAGGCGCTCGTCGCGCTGGTAGGGCAGGAACGCCGGCTTGCCCTCGAGCTCGCCGTTGGTCTCGCGCGCGAAGCGCACCGGGAACTTGGGCAGCGCCGCGGCGTCCGGGACCAGCCACGGCTCGGCGCCGTTGGCGAGATACCCATCGGACAGGAAGAAAACGGGCGTCATGAAGCGGACGGCGATGCGGGCGGCCTCGATGATCATGTTGAAGCAGTCGGACGGCGTGGCGGGGGCGACGATGGCGACGGGGCACTCGCCGTTGCGGCCGAACATCGCCTGGAGGAGGTCGGCTTGCTCCGTCTTGGTCGGCAGGCCGGTGCTCGGCCCACCGCGCTGGACGTCGATGATGATGACGGGCAGTTCGGTCATGACGGCCAGGCCGATCGCCTCCGACTTGAGGCAAACGCCCGGACCGCTGGTGCCGGTCACGCCGAGGGCCCCGCCGAAGGCGGCGCCGATGATCGCGCCCATGGCGGCGATCTCGTCCTCGGCCTGCATGGTGCGCACGCCGAAGCGCTTCATCTCGGCGAGGTGGTGCAGGATGTCGGAGGCGGGCGTGATCGGGTAGCCGGCGTAGAGCAGCGGCAGGCCCGACGCCTGGGCGGCGGCGACGAGGCCCAGCCCGATGGCCTCGTTGCCGGTGATCTTGCGATACTTCCCCGGCTTGATCTGCGCCTTGGCGACGCGGTAGTGGACCGGCATCGCCTCGGTCGTCTCGCCGTAGTTGTAGCCGGCGCGGAGGGTTCGGCTGTTGGCCTCGAGCACGGCGGGGTTCTTGGCGAACTTGGCCTTGATCCAGCGCTCCGTCGGGTCGAGCGAGCGCTCGTAGAGCCAGTAGACCAGGCCCAGCGCGAAGAAGTTCTTGCAGCGGTCGGCGTCGCGGGTGCCGAGTTTGAGGTCGGCGACGGCGGCGCGGTTGAGCATGGTCACCGGGACGGAAATGACGCGGTAGCCTTTGAGGGAGCCGTCCTCGAGGGGGTTTTTGGCGTAGCCCGCCTTTTGCAGGTCGCCGAGGCCGAAGGCGTCCTTGTTGACGATGAGGATCCCGCCGGGCTCGAGGTCCTTGATGTTCGTCTTCAGCGCGGCGGGGTTCATGGCGACGAGGGTGTTGAGCTGGTCGCCGGGCGTATGGATCTCCTGACTGGAGAAGTGGATCTGGAAGCCGGACACGCCGGCGAGGGTGCCGGCGGGGGCGCGGATTTCCGCGGGGAAGTCGGGGAACGTGCTGACGTCGTTGCCCAGCATGGCGGAGGTGTGCGTGAACTGCGTGCCGGCGAGCTGCATGCCGTCGCCGGAATCGCCCGCCAGCCGAATCGTGACCGATTCGCGATCCTCGACGAGGACGTTGCGGGGGCCGGGCCTGACCGGAACATCGAGAGTTGCCATGCTTGGTCCTTTCGAGGATGAAGGAGGGAGGAGAAACCGGGAGAGGGCCCTTCGTCCTTCCTCTTTCATTCTATGCTTCAGGCCCCTTCCGCTTCGCGAGGGACCGCGCTGGGGTCCGGGGGCAGGTTGCAGATCGTCGCCGGAAAGTGCTCCACGAGATAATGTACGATACGTTTGACGGAAAGTATCCCGAGAGGCCGGCCGCTCGGATCGACGACCGGCAAATGGCGATAGCCCCCTTCTTCCATGCGCCGGACGGCGGCGCCGATCGGCTCTTGCGGGTAGACGACAACGGGATCGGGCGTCATGCAGACCGACAGCAGGACCGACAGCGGGCGCTCGCGGGCGAGCACGCGGCGCAGGAGGTCGCGCTCGGTGAAGATGCCAGCCAGGCGCGGCCCGTCGCAGACGAGGACGCAGCCTACCCTGTGCTGGCGCATCAGCGCGACGGCCTCGGCAACGGTGTCCCGCGGGGCCAGGCAGAGCGCAGCCGTCGGCCGAAGGCGGGAGACGCACTCGACCTTGAGGTTGCGGGCCAACTCCATGGGGATGGTTGCTCTGCGACGCGCGCGGGAAACCGATGGGCGCCCGGACGTCGGGCGCCGCCCTGGGGCGCAGGGCCCCGCTCCGCTCCGAGGGCACCGGACCGGGGAGAGCGCCAAGGTGCTGTGAGGACCAACCACTACGTCGTCCAAATCGCACGAGCGGCGAACGGGAGAAACGCGAAAAAAGAGGTCGTCGAAAGCGGGAGGCGGGAGCACGGCTGGCTGGCTGTTCCGGACTTCCGTGCGGTGTGGGTGTCGCCCCCCGGCGCCTTCGTTACCGCCTATCGGTAATTGTTGATAAAACAGTAGAGAGTGGCAAGGGCAACGCTTCTTCTCGCACCGGAAAGGCCTGCCGTGGATGCACAACTTTCCAACCGCGTGGTCCTGGTGACGGGCGCCTCGGGCGGCATCGGCGGCGAACTGGCCCGCGCCTTCGTCGGCGAGGGGGCGCGCGTGGTGGCCCATTTCAGCGAGCACGGCGAGCGTGCCTCGGCTCTGGCGCACGAGCTCGGCGCCAGTTGCGTCCCGTTCGGCGCCGACCTGACCCTCGAGGCCGACGTCGAGCGCCTCTTCGCCGAGATCGAGACCGGGCTGGGGCCCGTCGAGGTGCTCGTCGCCAACGCCGGCCACTGGCCCAACGTGTACGTCCCGCTCGGAGAAATGACCTACAAGCGCTGGAACGAGACGCTCGCCGTCAACCTGAGCTCGGTGTTTCTGTGTTGCCGCGAGCTCCTGCGCGGGGCGGCGCGCCACAAGTTGGAGGCCCCGGCCATCGTGCTGATCGGCTCGACGGCGGCGGCGTTCGGAGAGGCCGGTCACAGCGATTATGCCGCCGCCAAGGCGGGCCTGACGTACGGACTGGCGCGCAGCCTGAAGAACGAGATTTGCCGGGTGGCGCCGCGCGGGCGCGTCAACGTGGTGTGCCCGGGCTGGACGGCGACGCCATTGCGGCCGGACGTGACGGGCGACGGGGCGCGGCTCCAGCGCGTATTGCAGACGATCCCGCTCCGCAAGGTGGCAAGGCCGCACGACGTGGCGATGGCGGTGGTGTACCTGGCGTCGACCCACCTGGCGGGGCACGTCACGGGGCAGGTGCTGACGGTGTCGGGGGGGATGGAGGGGCGGGTGTTGTACAGGACGGAGGAGATCGACCCGACGAACGCGTGAGAGGCCTTGCTTGTCGTTTCGCGCGGGGCGGCACGCTGCCCCCAGCCGGCCGCCGGCCGAGAGGCCTTCACAGGATCGAGTCTCCACGTGTTAACATCTCTTGAGAATAAATGTCGGGCGAATGTAAAAACCCGTTCCCGGGGCCCGTACTGGAAGGTGAGCAGGCAAGTCATCGACACCGTCAACGCTGGGCGAGACGGTGTTCGAGGCTTGGCGACCCCCCAAGTGAACGGAAGGAACTTGGCCTCATGAGCCGCAAGGATTCGTCCGCCTGGCGTCACCTGCTCCTGACCTGGACCGCAGCGAGACGCTGGTGGTCCGCTCGGTGGTTCTCGCGGCGCGCGG
>JBBSEZ010000272.1:0-13520 GCA_038239195.1 Gemmatales bacterium | reverse complement strand
GGGACCATCCTCCGGGGAAGGGCCGGGCGAACGGCCCGGAGGATGTCAACGGTTGCCAAAAAGCGCAAGAGGAGTTTTTACAGAACGAGCAACCCTTCTCCCCCCCGCGGAGCGGGTTAGTTCAACCAGAATCTATGCTGCGTGGTCCGCGGGGCACGGCTTCGGCATGGACACGGTCTCTCCGCGCGGACCACGCAGCATAGATTCCATTGCGTTATCCTACCCGATCCGCTCAACCCTCTTCCCGGTAGTCGTTCGTGGCGTGTTCGGCCAGCACCTCGACGAATCGCGCTTGCACAAACTCGTAAAACGAGGGCAAGTCGTCATTGAGGAGCCAGAGGGCGACGTCGACGAAGTAGTTGTGCCCGCGGAAGGCGGGGACGTCCCAGCAGTAGCACATCTTGACGGCGATCTCTTCCCCGTCCCGCAGGCGGCACTCCACCTCGAGGCAGAGCTCGGAGCCATCGACCCACGCCTTCGCGTGGCGGAAGACCTTCGGAGATTGGCCAAGGAGCGCTCGGGCCGCGTCCCGGCCGAGAGGCTCCTCGTCCGCGCCGAGGTAAAGCATGATGGGCCCTCCTACTCCCACTGCTCGGAGGCGCCGGGCAAGGCAGAACCTGCCTGACCAGCACGAGAGGGCCGACCAGAGGCCGGCGCCGTAGAACACGGATGTTCCGTCGAGCCGGGCCGAGCGGTTGGCCCCGCCCTCGACGTGCCGCACCCCAACGAGCGATCATGATGAACGTCAACGACCTCAAGGGCCAGGCCATCGCCTTCGCGGCGTCGGGCGGCCTGGACAGCTGCACCATCACCCGCTGGCTCACCGAGCAGGGCGTGAAGGTCGCCTGCTTCACCGCCGACCTGGCCCAGCCCGACGAGGTCGATCTCGACGACGTCCGCCAGCGCATGCTCGCCTGCGGCGCCACCGACTTCGCCGTGCTTCCCCTGCGCGAGGCCATCGCCGAGGCCGGCCTCGAAGCCATCCAGGCCCAGGCCAGTTATGAGGGCCGCTACTGGAACACCACCGCCATCGGCCGGCACGTCATCGTCGCCGGCATGGTGCCCGCCATGCGCCAGCGCGGCATCCGCGTCCTGAGCCACGGCGCCACCGGGCGCGGCAACGACCAGGTCCGCTTCCAACTCGTCGCCAACATGCTCGCCCCCACCTTCGCCGTCTACGCCCCCTGGCGCGACCCCGTCTTCCTGGCTCGGTTTCGCGGCCGGGGCGAGATGATCGACTACTGCCTCGAGCGCAAGCTGCCCATCAAGGTCAGCAAGGAGTCGCCTTACTCGACCGACGCCAACCTCCTCGGCCTGACCCACGAGGCGGGCAAGCTCGAATCGCTCCACACGCCCCCCAGTTTCGTCTCGCCCGGCATGGGCGTACATCCCGCCGACGCCCCCGACAAGCCCGAGACGTTCACCGTGCGCTTCGAGCAGGGCCGCCCGGCGACGATCGACGGCCAGGCCACGGACGCCTACCGCTCCGTCTCCCTGGCCAACGAGATCGGCGGGCGGCACGGCGTCGGCATCTGCACGCACCTCGTCGAGAATCGTTTCGTCGGCATCAAGTCGCGCGGGGTCTACGAGGCGCCCGGCATGGAACTGCTCGGCACCTGCTACGCCTACCTGCTGCAACTCGTGCTCGACCGCCGCGGCCGCGAGCTCTTCGACCACCTCTCGTCGTTCATCGCCCGGCAGATCTACCAGGGCTATGGCTACGACCTGGCGTCGCAGATGGCGTCGGCGTCGGTGAAGCGCGTGACGGAACTGGTGACGGGCACGGTGGCGGTGTCGCTCTACAAGGGAGCTATTCACTTCGCCTCGGCCGGCGACGTGCCGCACTCGCTGTATTCGGAGGAGAACGCCTCGATGGAGGCCGTCGGCGAGTTCGACCACGCCGACTCGGAGGGATTTTTGCGGGTGCTGTCGGTCAGCGCGAAGGCGCTGGCGGCAGCGGGGCAAATCGAGCGGCTGTAGGGCACGACCTCCGTGCCGATTACCACCGTTGGCTGCGCGAGTGCGGGCAACACCAAGGCCAGCACCAGGAGAGCCGGGCTGGCAACGATCTTCATGTTTGAGCTTCTTCGGGGCAGGGATCGGGAGCGATCAGAACCGTTCGCGGAGGATCGGCCCTCCGATCGCGTGCGGGCCGACTCACCACCCCTCGCGGACCAGTTCGCGGACGTCCCAGATCAGTGCTGTGCCATCATCGCTGCCGGAGGCCAGGATGCCCCCATCGGCGGAGAACGCGATCGCTCGGACGACGTCCTGGTGTCCCTCGAAGCGGCGCAATCGCGTTCCCGTGGCCGTGTCCCACACCTGAACGGCCGTGTCCAGCCGGCCCCCTCCCGGCCCCCAGCCCGGCCGCGGCTTGACGGACGTCGAGGCGATGGCTTTCCCGTCCGGAGCGAAGGCCAGGGCCAGAAGCCGGGATTCGTGGTGCCCGAAAGAGCGCCGTTTCTTGCCGGTGACAGCGTCCATCAGGTGAATCTTCCGATCCGCTCCGCCGCACGCCAGCGTCTTGCCGTCCGGTGCGAAAGCCACGGGCTCGCCCCCCGGACCGTCGCGGCGTTCGCGGGGACGGGGCAGTCGTTCCTTGCCGGTGGCCAGCGGACGGTCCAGTCCTTCCCGGCCGAGACGATGATTGTCCCGTCGGGGGCAAAGCTCACGCCGACCACCTCGCCGACGTAGTCCTTGTACCGGCGGACGACCTCGACTCCTACGGCGGCCAGCGTCTTGCCGTCCGGGCTGAAGGCCACCCCCGACGTGTAATACTGGTGCCCCTCCAGACAACGCTCCTCCTTCCCCGAAGCCACGTTCCAGAGGCGAACCGTTTTGTCCCCACTCGCCGAGGCCAGGGTTTTGCCGCCCGGGCTGAAGGCCACGGACCGAACCGCGCTCCGATGGCCGCGCAGCACGCGGAGCTCCTTGCCCGAGAGGCGCTCCCACAGTCGCACCGTCCGGTCGCGGCCAGCCGTGGCCAGCACCTTGCCATTCGGAGATAGGGCAACGCAAAGCATCGGGCCCAGGTGCCCGCTGAACGGCAGTCGCTCCTTGCCGGTGGCCACGTCCCACGCGCGGACGGTCCGGTCCTCCCCGGCCGAGACGACGGTTTTCCCGTCTGGGGCAAAGGCCACACCGAGCAGGTCGCCCTGGTTTCCCTCGAACCGGCGAATTTCCTTCCCGGTGGCGGCGTCCCAGAGCCGGACCACTCCATCCGAGGCGCCGCCGACGATCTGCTTGCCATCGGGAGAGAAGACCGCCGCGCGCATGACATGGCCGCCCTTGGGCGCCCAAATGAAGTAGCGGTTGGCCCAGGTAGGCAATTCGTAAACGTCGATGCCGTAGGAATTTACTCCCATCAGCGCCGAACCTTTCGGCGCAAAGGCGATCGGATAGCTGGCGCCTGAAAGGTAAGGCGTGCGCATGGGGGCCCCGGGATCGCCGTGGGGGAGGAACTCCTTGCCTGTGCTCAGGTCCCACTGGTAGTAACCGCCTCCCCGTGGCACGGCGGCGAGCGTTTTGCCATCTGGAACGAAAGTCAGCGCGACCCATGCGGCTTGCCGCGCGTCGCCCCCGAAGCGGCGGAGCTCCTTCCCGGTGGCCACGTCCCAGAGCCTGATCTCAGGACTTTCACTGCCGGTGGCCAGGATTTTCCCATCGAGGGAAAACGTGGCGCAGTACACGCCCTTCTCGTGCTTCAACCGGGCACGTTCCTTGCCGGTCGTCGTGTCGCGCACCAGGACAAGAGTGCCGTCCTCTCCGGGAAACGCCAGGCTGCGGCTGTCGGGCGAGAACGCCACGGATGCCCCGCTGTAGGGCGGCCCCTGAAAGCGGTGGAGCTCCTTGCCGGTGGCAGCCTGCCAGATCCGGACCGTGCGATCCGCCGCACTGGAAGCAAACAGTTTGCCATCCGGAGAGACGGCGACGGAGCGCACGCGGCCGCCGTGCCGCAGGCGCAGCGTTCCCATGCGCGCCAGGGCGCCGTCCGGGAGCGCATCGCCGTGGCGGTCCATGCGAGGCCCTCTCGGGAGAGGTGCCGGGGCCTTCGCCGCGATCAACTCTTCCTTTTCCCGTTCGGGCGGTTTCGCCACCGTCTCCGGGCGGAGGACCAGGCTCGCCCCGGCCCCGAGCGCCCCCAGCACCAACAAGACGACCAGGCCGATCCGGAGCTTGGCCAGGAACATGGTTTTCAGCATTCCTTTCACCAGCGCCGCGGCCGGCGCCGACACGATCCCGCCGGCCACTTCACCGGCCGCGAACGCCACCGCCGCCCGAACGGTGGTGGCCAGCAAACACGGGGGCACGGCCGCCAGGGCTGCCTGCTCCGCCAGCATCGTGCCGAGCAGCCCCGCCGAGAGGGTGAAGCCGCGCCGCGTCAGGCGCTGCCGCAGTAACTCCCTCCCCCTGTCGAGTCGCCACGACATCGAGCCCGGCGCACAGCCGATCAGACGTGAGGCCTCCTCGTGAGTCTGGCCCTGCAAATCGCACAGGACCACGGGCAGACGGTATTTCTCCGGCAGGCGGCCGAGCTCTTCATCGAGGACCGTCCGCAGATCGTCCCCGAGCGCCTCGCCCGCCCGATCGGGCCTGGCGGCCCGTTGCTCGTGGGCCCGTCGCCGGGCGGCGCCGGTCCTGGCCCGGAGCGCGAGCCGGTAGGCGACCCCGTGGAGCCAACTCGCCACCGACGCCTTGTTGCGGATCGAAGGGGCCTTGCGCGCCAGTAACAAGAAGGTCGCCTGGAAGACGTCCTCCGAATCGTGTTCGTGGCCCAACACCCGACGGCAGACGCCCAAAACCATTGCGCCGTGTCGCTGGACCAGGGCCGTGAACGCCATCTCGTCGCGCGCACAGGCAAAGCGCTCCAACAAGGGACCGTCCCCGTTGTCGTCGGCGGCCCAGGCGCGCAAGAGCAGCCCAAACCGACAAAGAACCTGGCCGCGACGTCCCCCGAGCATGGTTCTGCCTCCCCACAGGCGCGTCCTGTTATCTATAGTGCCAAGGGGAAGGCAAACAAATGGAGCTTTTTCGCCGATCCGCTGATCCATTCAAGAAACGCAACCAGGAGGCCGTCTCGTCGAGCGCCGGCGGCGCTCGACCGAGATCAGGGCATTACTCGTACCGCAGCGCCTCGATCGGGTCGAGCCGCGACGCCTTCCAGGCCGGGTAGAACCCGAACACGATCCCGACCACCGCCGACACCACGACGGCGGCGAAGATCGCGGGGAGCGACACCTCGGTGGGCCAGTCCTTGATGTAGGCCACCGCCATCGAGCCGACCCGGCCGAGCAGGATGCCCACCAGTCCGCCCAGCAGGCACAGCAGGGCCGCCTCGACCAGGAACTGCACCAGGATGTCGCGAGCCCGGGCCCCGACGGCCATGCGCAGGCCGATCTCCTTGGTCCGCTCCGTCACCGACACCATCATGATGTTCATGATGCCGACCCCGCCCACCACCAGCGAGATGAGGGCCACCACGATCAAGAGGCTCGTCATCAGCGTCGCCGTCGAGCCCATCGCCTTGCTCATCTCGGTCATGTCGCGGACGCTGAAATCGTCCACGGCGGGGGGCTGAATCCGGTGCCGCTCGCGCAGTACGTCCTCGATCTGCCGGATGGCCGGCTTGATGTCCTCCGGCGAGCGCGCCTGCACCAGGATCTGATCGACGTTGACGAAGCGCGGCGTCACCGGGGTGTCGGCCTGCTGGAGCGCCGACGGGATCGGGTAGGGCAACGGCGTCTGGTTGGGGTAGACGACGCTCAGCGAGTTGACCTTGTCGGCCGGGTTGGTGCTGGTCGCGCCGGCGCTCTGGTTGCCGGTGGACGCCGACTGGCCCACCACCTTGAACTTGATCGTCGTCCACGGCGCCAGCACGATGTCGTCCTGGTCCAGGCCCATCATGTTCGCGCCCTTGCTGGAAAGCACGCCCACCACGATGAACGGCTTGTTGTTGATGCGCACCTGCTGGCCGATCGGCGACTCGTTGTCGAAGAGCTCCTTCTTGATCGTCTGGCCAATCACGCACACCTCGCGCATGGCCAGAACGTCCGCCGTCCCGAACGGGTTGCCTTCCTCGAGGTCCTCCCACTCGCGAATTTGCAGGTAGTCGGGAGTGGTGCCGTAGATGTAGATCGGCACCCAGTTCTTGTTGCCGTAGATCACCTGGGTGCGGGCGCGCACGATAGGGGCCGCCGCCGCGATGGCCGGACAGCGCTCGGGGTCGCCCAGCACCTCGGCGTCCTTGGGCGTGAGCGTCATGATGGAGCCGGCCCCGAAGCTCACCCCGCCGCTGGAGGCCGTGCCCGGCATGATGAGCAGGTTGTTCGCGCCCATGCTGGCGATGGTCTGCTGCACCGCCTTGGAAGCGCCCTGGCCGATCTCGACCATGGCGATCACCGCGGCGATGCCGATCACGATGCCCAGCGTGGTCAGCGCCGAGCGCATGACGTTGCGGCTCAGGGCCTTCAGCGCCATCATCACGGTTCGGTAGAGGAACACCATGATTCTCTCGCCCCTTTGGGGGGATTGGTGGTTCGGTTCAATGCGCCTCGGCGATGGCGTCGGACGACGGGGGCGCCCCGGCGCCATACTTTTCAGCCGGCGAGTCGAGGTCGTAGGCGCCATCCTCGATCAGCCCGTCGCGGATGCGGATGACGCGCTGGGCATAGTCGGCGACCCCGGCGTCGTGCGTGACGAGCACGACGGTGATGCCCTCCTCGGCGCACAGCCGCTGGAACATCTGGAGGATCTCCTTGCTCGTCTTGGAGTCGAGGTTGCCCGTCGGCTCATCGGCGAACACCAGCGGCGGGTTGTTCACCAGGGCCCGGGCGATGGCCACGCGCTGCTGCTGCCCGCCGGAGAGCTGGCTCGGCTCGTGGTCGAGCCGGTGCCCCAGGCCGACCAGCTCCAGCATCGCCTGGCCGCGCTGGTGGGCCTCGCGCGCCGACAGCCGGGCCGTGTACGAGAGCGGCATGATGACGTTTTCCAGGGCGCTCGTGCGGGCCAGCAGGTTGAAGCTCTGGAAGACGAAGCCGATCTTGCGGTTGCGGATCATCGCCCGCTCGTCCGACGTCTTGTAGGACACCTCCTCGCCGTCCAGCCAGTACTTGCCCGTCGTCGGGCGGTCCAGACAGCCGAGGATGTTCATGAGCGTCGTCTTGCCGCTGCCCGAGGCGCCCATCAGGGCCACCATCTCGCCGCGGGCGATCGCGATCGACACGCCCTTGAGCACCGGCACGTCGATCTCGCCCACGTGATAGGTTTTCCGGATGTCTTCGAGCCGGATTAGTTCTTTCATCGGACCCTCCTCCCGTCGGGAGTTCTTAGTGCTTAGTCCTTAGTGCTTAGCAGAGAGGGCCCACGTTGTGTTCTGTCTTTGCTAAGAACTAAGCACCAAGAACGAAGCACTAAGGACTACTATGGCTTCTTCGGCCCGAACAGCTTCGGGGCGAACGGGTTGGCGCCGCCGCCCGACTTCGCCTGCTGCTCGCCGGTGACCAGATCGGCCCCTTCGTTCAGCTCGCCGTCGAGCACCTCGATGATCTCGGTGTGGATGCTGTCGGTCAGGCCGGTGCGCACCTTGATCGGCCGCACGAAACCGTTCTCCTCGACCCAGAGGGTGGCGCGGTCCTGCCGGGCCTTGGCCTTGGCGTCGGGCACCTGGATCATCGGGGCCCCGGGGCGGCGCCGCAGCCCCTTCTCGAAGGCCTCGCGGTGCTCGGGGGCGACGCGCTCGGGGGTCGGGCGGTAGCGGAGGGCGGCGTTGGGCACCAACAGGGCGTCGCCGCGATTGGCCACGCGGAACTGGAGGTTGGCCGTCAGGTACGGCTTGAGCTTCCCGCCGGTCGTCTGCTTGTCGTTCCGGGTGTCCACCACGACCGTGTAGGTCACCACGTTCTGGGTGTTCGTCGCGTTGAGCCGCACCTGCGACACGGTGCCCTGGAACACGTCCGAAGGGTAGGCGTCCACCTTGAAGAAGGCCTTCTGGCCGGGGTTGATGCGGCCAATGTCCGCCTCGTTCACCGAGGCCCAGACCTGCAAGCGCGTCAGGTCCTTGGCGATCAAGAACAGGCTCGGAGCGGTCAGGCTCGACACCACGGTCTGCCCGATGTTCACGCGGCGATCGAGGATCACGCCGTTGATGGTCGATTTGATCGTGCAGTATTGCAGGTTCTTGTCCGCCTTGGCCAGCATCTCCTGGGCCTTGATGACGCTCTTGTTGGCCTTCACGAGGTTGGCCTCGGCCGACGCGACCGACGCCTCGGCGTCGGCGATGGCGGCGCGGGCCGACTCGACGTTGGCCTGGGTCACGCCCACGGTGCTGCGCGTCAAGTCGAGGGTCGCCTTGTCGAGCGCAGCGCGGTTGAAGGTAGTCGTGTCGCGCTCCAGGTTCTTCGCGGCCAGCGCTCGGGTGGTCTGGGCCGACTCCAGGTCTTGCTTGCGCTGGTCCACCTTGGCCCTGGCCGACAGCAAGTCTTTTCCCGACTTGACCTCGTCCGCGCGGGCGACGAGCAGGTCGGCCTTGGCGATGCGGACGTCGGCCTCGTAGAGAGTGTCGTCGATCTTGGCCAGGACCGTACCGACCTCGACGCGCGAGTTGTAGTCGATCGTCTTGCGGGAGGGGTCGTCGAGGTCGGGCCCGAAGCTGTGGATCTGGCCGGCCACCTGGGCGCCCACGTCGATGACCTCCTCGGGGACCAGGGTGCCCGAGGCGTTGATGGTCGCCACCAGCCGGCCGCGCGTTACTTTCTCCGTGCGGAACCCGGCGGCCCCGTTCCTCCCGCTGCGCCACTGCCACAGGCCCCAGGCGGTCCCGCCGAGCAGCACCACGGCAGCCACGATCAGGATCAGTTTACGAACGGTGCGAAACCGATTGAAAAGGGAGTTCATGACAAACCTCGCGGTGGCATCGGGGCCGAAAGGCGCCCGGGTGCGGCAGGCTCCGGGACTGTGAGCCAGACAAAGCGCATGGCAGGTGGGAAGGGAGTCGTTGCCCTACTGCGAATATACCGCATCCTAGGCCCCCGCCGCCCCCCGCACAAGGAAAAAATCGGTGCAGATCGGGCCCCTCGGGGCCGACAACTGGTTTCCTGCTCCTGCCCATGCTTTCTGAAGGAGGAACCGGCGCGGGGCACTGCCTTGCGCCCTTCTCATCCGCTTCTCATCGATCGCGCCCGTTCCAACTCGCTCCCCTCTTGAGAACGCGGCAACCTGGCGCGATTGCGCTGAAAGAAACGGTTTCCCGCCGCGTATCCATTCACGGGACAGAGAGGTTTGATCCCTCGAATCGCGGAGAGAAGGCCTTGCCCTTTCCCCGCGCCGTGGAGCATCGCGCCCCCGAGGGCATCGTCAACCGGAGCGCTGCCGGCCCGGACAGCAGCGCCCGCCCGTCCATCCGTCGCTACTTGCAGGAGGACAGCTGCGCCGAGTCGGCGCGCTGATCCATCGCCCATCCTGCCCGTCCGGCGGTCCCCCGCCGGACGGCCCCTTTCAATTCCGCGAGGAGCTTTCCTCCCATGTCTCTCACCATCCGCCTGCTTTTCCTGTCGGCCGCCCTGCTGGGGCTCGCCAGCATCGGCTGCCGCAACTCCCGGCCCGGTGGCGCCCAGGCGCCCCCGCCTGGTCCCGGCGTCGGGCCGCAGAGTGCGGCCGCTCCGCGCCAGCGCCTGGCTGCCCAGAGTCGCGTCAACAAGTTCGGCATCCGCGAAAAGGTGCTGATCGTCGAGCGCGGGGTGCGCTGCCGGGCCTCGCTGCCCGACGGCCCGTTGAGCGTTGGCGCGCTCAAGTTCTTCTGGCCGTACTTCGTTCACAACGTATCGGGAGAGGGGATGGGCGCCTTTTACCAGGTCGGCGACACCCCGCGCAAGGACAGCATCCGCGGCTGGGTCTCCGCGGCCGTCGCGGTGCCCTGGCCAACGCGCGTGGGGGACGACTACGACCCCTCCTCCGGGGCCCCCTTGTTGATCTACCCGACCAGCGAGGCGCTCGTCGAGAAGATCAAGACCGGCAAGACCGCGGTCGAGCCCCTGGCGCGGGCCACGCCCTCGACCAGGCGCCCGTGGATGCCCTGGCCGGTCGCCGAGAGCCGCCTCGTCGATCACAACGGCAAGACCTATGAGATGGTCCGCTTGCTCTTCCTCGGCGCCTACCGCCACGGGGACGATCTGGCCCAGGCGGAGCGGCTCGGGCTCGGCGCCACCCGGCCGGCGTACACCGACGCGGAGGTGGCCCGCTTCCGCGCGGAGCTCGGCAAGCTCGACGTTGTCTTCGTGGTGGACAATACCGCCAGCACGACCCCGTTTGTCCCGCTCATCGTCCGGGCCATCGAAACGATGAGCAAGCAGCTCAAGGCGTCGCGCTCCCACCCCGACGTCGCCTTCGGGATCGTGCTCTACCGCGACTACGTCAACGCCATCCTGTTCCGCGAAGGGCCCGGGCCCGGCTCCGTCGTCAAGGTCTTCCCGTTCCAGACCGACCTCGACGTCTTCCTGCGCACCGTGAGGCCGCTGCGCGCCGCCACGGCCTCGTCGGAGGACTACCCCGAGGCGGTCGCGGACGGCGTGGACGCCGGCCTGGTGCGGATGATCTGGCGCGGCGGGAAGCTCAGCAACCGGGTTTTGGTGCTCATCGGCGATAATTCGGGCCACCAGCCTGGGCACCCCAAGAACCCCCGGAACATCAGCATCGACCAGTTGGTCCGCACGGCCCGCGGGCTGGGAGTGCGCATCTTCGGGCTGTGCGTCCACGGCGAGGGCGGGCCCGCCGAGCGCGCCCTGCACGCCCGGCAGTGGAAGGAGCTGGCGGAGGGCACCGGCGGGCGCAGTTACCCCCTGGCCGAGTCGGACAAGGTCGTCGCGCGCATCGACGAGGTGCTCCGGACGCGCGTGCGCGAGGTCGAGGCGCGCGTGCGGTTCGTGGAGGAGAAGCGCAAGGGCAAGGCCAACCACGAGGTCTCCCTCGACGAGCGCGAGCGCTGCGCCGTGGTCGAGTTTTTGAAGAAGGCGAACGTCGATGCCGACCGGCTCGGGCCCAACGTGGCAACTTTCGCGACCGGCTGGGCCCTCACCGAGGTGCGCGGGCGGGCCGTGCTGCGCCGCAAGGTGTTCATCGCCCGGCCGGAGCTCGACCTGCTCATGTCGGAACTCAACACCCTCAACTCGGTGCTCGGCTCCCCCAAGGGCGTGGGGAAGGCGCTGGAACTGGCGGCGGGCAGCCGGATCGACCCCTCGTCGTTCTTCGCCCGCCGCGCCGACGAGGCGCCCCACGAGACGATGGACGTGTTCCTGATGAAGCAGGACATCCCCTGCCCCCAGGGGCTGCTCCGGCTGACGCGCGCCGAGATCGAGCACATGTCCGAGGAGCGGCGCGCCTTCCTGCGGGACCGGCTCAGCAAGACCGTCTTGCCGGGCCTGCTCAACGCCCGCAACGACGACCGCGTCTTCGTCTGGCTCAACGGGCTGGAACTGGGCTGGGTCGATGAATCGCTGTTCCCCTGACCGGAAAGGTGTGCCCTCATGTTTCGCTTCGAGTGGTTCGGGAACGACACGCGCGCCGCGGCGAGGGGCAAGGCCCCTCCGCCGGCCGAGGCAGTCTCCGGCGCGCCGATTTTCGAGGTGCGCGACCTGCGCAAGGACTACGAAACGCCGGCCGGGCCCGTGCGCGCCCTCGGCGGGGCCAGCGCGACGATCGACCGGGGCATCACCGGCATCGTCGGCCCCAACGGCGGCGGCAAGTCCACGCTGCTCGCCATCCTCGCCGGGCTGATGCCGCCCACGAGCGGCGGCGTGTTCTTTCGGGGGCAACGCCTGTGCTACGACGACGATCGCGCCGTGCGCCAGCATCGCGCGTATGGCGTGGCCGTCGTGTTTCAGGAGCTCAACCTGATCGGCCACCTGACCGCCCGGGACAACGTGGCCCTGCCGCTGCTGTACCAGGGCGTGGGCCGGCGCGAGGCCCGCACCGTGGCCGAGGAGAACCTGTCACTGGTGGGCCTGGAGGAGTTGGCCTTGCGTCGCCCTGGCGAGCTCTCGCGCGGCCAGAAGCAGCGCGTGGCCGTCGCCCGGGCCTTCAGCTCGCAGGCGCAGGTCGTCGTGGCCGACGAGCCCACGGGCAACCTCGACCCTGCCAGCACGGCAGCCGTCATGAGCGCCTTCCACACACTGGCCCGCGCGCGCGGCCGGCCCGTCGTGCTCGTCACCCACGATCACCCGCTGGCCGACCTCCACTGCGACCGCATTCTCGTGTGCCGCACCGGCAAGCTCGCCGAGGTTCGTGCGGACCGCCTGCCGGCGCTGGCCGCGACGACCGGCTCGGGGCCAGGGCGACTGGGCGTCGAAGAAGGTTCCCCTGCGAGGCAAGAGAGCGAGGACCGATCATGAACGATGGCCGCGAGCGAGCGCCGGGCCTGAGTGGGGTGGAGTTGGTTCGTCACGCGTTGAGCGACATGAACTTCCGCCTGGGCATGACCCTGCTGAGCGTACTGTCGGTGGGCGTGGTGGTGGTGTATTTCCTCCTCCTGGGACATTACGGCAATTCGATCTATGGCTACCAGGATCGGGTGGTCGATCGCGCCCGCCTCAAGCGCCTGGAGGTGAGCTGCCCGGACGCCGTCGATCTGAGCAGGCGCTTCACGGAAGAGGCGTTGCGCGACCTCCGCCGCCGGCAGGGGGTTGCCAGCGCCTTCCCCCGCGTGGAGGTGGGCGTGAAAGCAACGCTGGGCGACGGCGGGCCCGTGAGCGTGCCGGCCGAGGGCACGGTCCCCGGCGACGCGCTGCTGGCGCCGGCCCGCATGAGCTGGGGGCGAGCGCCGAGGAACCTCGCCGCGCGCGAGGCCGTGTTGCCGCAGGCGCTGTTCGAGAAGCTGGGAGGGGCCCCGACCGAGGGCGGGCTGGTGCCCGCCCAGCTGCGCCTCACGGTGCAGCGGACGACCGGCGGGCGCACGGAGACGGAAGTGGTGGCGCTGACCGTCGTCGGCCTGCTGAGCGGGCCGGCGGAGGACAAGGTCCACGTCCCGCTGCCGCTGGCCGAGGAGCTGGACCAGTGGTGCGCGCACCAGATCGAGAAGCTCTCTGCCCCGGGCAAAAAGGCGCAGCCGCCTCGGCTGGCGTGCGCGGAACTGCGCGCCTACGGGCCGCTCGAACACCGGGACCGCGTGGACGAGGAGGCCCGGCAACTGGGCATGGAGCTCCGGCCCGGCGTTGCCTTCACCGTTGTGGAAGGGGGCGACGTCTGGGTCGAGATGGCGGAAGGGGCCCGGGTGGCGCCCGTGCTCGCCGAGATGGGGTTGCGGGCCCGAGAAGTGCGCAGCCTGAGAACGACCGTTGAGGGTCGGCCCGTGCGGGTGGTGGCGCTGAAGGAGGACGATCCCCGCTGGAAGAGCGCCCCGCCGGGGCTGGGGGAGGTACGCGCGGCGCGACCGGGGCCGCCCCGGCTGTTCCTAGGCGGCGACGGCGAATTCGGAGTCAACCGGCTCGCCCTCGGAGATGAAGTCGAGGTCGAAGCGATCGGGGAGGCGGGGC